>PMBY01000289.1 GCA_003153875.1 Myxococcales bacterium
CCGATGAGACGCGTGATGCGATACGCGCCTTCGAGCATGGTGCCCACGCGCGCGTCGATTTGAGGCATAGCCGGCACGACAGGCCTATCCTATCACGCGAACCCGCGAAGCGTGCTCAGGTACCCAGGCGCTCGGAAAGGTACTCCCCGAAGGCCTAAGCGCGATTGAAGACGGGCGTGTTGTTGAGCAGGACGAGGCCAAGCGACGGATGGCCAAGTGGCTGGGCTCCTAGAAATCCAGCCCGCCAGCGGGAATCGAACAGTTGTTGCCCCATGTTCCCCCCCAAAAGATAACGGCCTTGGCGTCGGGGCCGGCGCTCACGTCGATCACATTGTAGCCGGCTGTCTTGGGCGTGGGGATCGGAAAGCCCCCGCAACCCAAGGGACCACCATTGATCGTGATTGTCCGGTCGCCACTTATGTTCCCGCAACCCCAATTCGTGATGGTATCGCAGGTGACATAGCAGATTCCGCTGGTTGAGCCGATCGGCCCCGGGTGGCCGGCGTTCACCGCATTGCCCGACCACACGGTACAACTCCGCGGCGCTATCGACGAGGAACCCGAATTGGCCGAGCTACACACCCCGCCAGCGTTCCAGGCAGCCACCTCGTAGTAGTAGGTTGTCCCGTTGGTCACGGCCGAGTCGACGTAGGGACTGGCAGTCACTGTGCCAAGCGATGCGAACGGTCCGCCGGAGCTGGTCGCGCGCTTGACTTCGTAGGATGTCGGACTGCCTGTCGAGGCAGTCCATGACACCGTCACCCGACTTATTCCCGCTGTGGCGTTGACACCGGTTGGTACTGTCGGGGGAACACAAGGAGTTCCGTGCAAGGTTGCGCTGCCAGAAACTGTTCCGTCACCGACCGTCACGGTTGCGGTTGCGTTCCCAGCAACGGTGGGCGCGAAGTGGACGGCGAACACGCAGGTCTTGCCAGGGGCCAGGGCGGCGGAGCAGCCGTTGCCCGCGACCACGAAGCCATTGCCCGGCGATGATACGGTCAGTGCACCTGTGGCTGACCCGCCGCCGTTGGTGACGGTGAAACTCGCGTCGGCGCTAGCCGTGTTGATCGGTATGGACAGAAAATCGTACGACGAGGGGGCTACAGTCAACGCACCCGCGGCCAAACCGACGCCCGAAAGCTGGATAGAGCCAGGGTTTGCGCTAGCGCCAGTCACGGTGAGGAGCGCACTCAATAACCCAGCCGAAGTCGGGTGCAGGGACACAACCACGCTGCAGCTCGCGTTCACATCAAGCGAAATGCCAGTGCAGGTGTCGCTACCCTTCACAAACTCCGGGTCGCTGATGGCCACGGCGAGCGTGCCCGAGGCGGCGGTTCCAGTATTCTTCACGGCAAAGTTCTGGGGCGTGCCGGTGCTGCCGATTACCACTGAACCCAGGTTGGCCGTGCCAGTGACGGTGAGGGTGTTGGGTCCGACCGAGAGGCAGGTCAGGGCCGCGGTGACCGCAGTGGCGGCTCCGCTAAGGTCCGCCACGTTCAGAATCGCGTTCTTGGTCCCGACGCTCGTCGGTTTGCACACAACCTGCAACGAACAACCAGTGATCCCCGCCAGGGGCGCAAGGCAACCCGAAACGGTGATCGCGAACTGGTCCGCGTTGCTGCCAGTCAGGCTCGCCGAGATCTGGCCCGTCGACAGGCCACCGGAGTTGGCGACGCCGAAAGTCACCGCTGCGCTCTGGGTCCCGCTCTGGGTCTGGAAGGTCGCAGAGGGCGGGGTGATCACCAGCTTGGCGGTGTCAAGGACGGTGGCTGTAACCATGGCGGTCTTGGCCTGCCCAGAGGCACTGCACACCACCGAGTCGCTCTTCGAACCTGGCGAGGTCGCCTTGAAGGTGAAGCCCACCGTGCAAGAAGTGCCAGCGGCCAGGGCGGCCGGGCAGACCTTGGCGGGGTCAGCCGTCAGATCCACGCCGTTCACCGTGCAGAAGAGGTTGGTGACAGAAAACGTGGCCGTGACGGTGACCGCCCCAATAACGGAGGTGTTCGTCGCTACCTTGTCGCCCAGGTTGACACCGACCATGTTGAAACTGCCCTGGGCCACGCCACTGCCGCTCAGGCTGACCGCCAGTGTGCTGGAAATCGACAAGACTCCGCTCGCCGGCCCGGTCGCCGTCGGTTGGAAGACCACCGAGATGCTACAGCTTCCCACCGCCGGCACAGAGGCGCAGGTATCAGTGAGGCGGAACGCACTCGAACCGGTGATGCTCGGGATGATTGCGACCGGCTTGGACCCTGAGTTGGTCACGGTGACGACCTGTGTGGCGCTGGTCGCGCCGACGTCAACACTCCCGAAGGTCAGAGTAACCTTGTCAATCGACAGTACGCCCAAGAGTGTGCCAGCGTCTGCGGCGCCTGTGCTCCCACCGCTGGAACCGGCGCTGTCTCCCGTGGGGCTGGTCGTGATGCCACCGACGCCGCCGATTCCGCCTGCACCACTGGTTCCACCTGCGGCCCCGGCCCCGCCCGTCCCGGCTGGCAGAGCGTCGCCTCCGGTAGGGATGGGAGCATCAGCTGGAACTGCGGCGAAGCCGTCACTACCGGATGTGGCAGCGTCTGCCGCGGCGGGGTTCTCGACAGCTCCGTCGGGAGCCAGCGGCGCCAAGGCCCGCAGTTGGCCAGCGTCGAAGGAACAGCCCGCAGCCAGCGCGGCGATCACGCAGACACCAGTCGATGAGAACGCCTTCACGGTCAATACCTCACGCTTGCCACAAAGCCAGTCGCGCCGCCCGCCATCGGCGCTGCACTTACGGGTTTGCCCTCGACGAAGAACAGTACGCCGGTGGTTACGGCAGCGGCGGCGGTCAGTCCCCAGAACACGTTGGCCGCGGTCTGGCGCGAGCTGACCGAATCGATGTCGCTCTGGGGGCAGCCAGGTCGAGCCAGGTTACCCGCGCCGCAGGAACCCCTCAGGCTGTCGAACTTCTCCTGCATCAAGACCCCGGCTGTGATCGCGCCTGCCGCCAGCAGCACCGTCGAGCCGGCTGCCACCCATGTCCATTTTCTGCCCAGCCACCAGCCCTGGCTGGCGTCGCCGGTCGGTGGCGCAGCCTGTACGTCGAAAGCCGGCGCAGGCTTGGGTGCCGGGGCGGGCAAGGCGCCCGCCAGAGGAAGCAGCCGCATAGTCACGGTGCCTGCCGAACCCGCCTGAACCTCCACATTCTCAATCGCGGGGGCCATGTTTGCGTGGCTGGCCGTGACCTGGTGTCGGCCGGGCGTGGCCCAGATCAGCTCAGGCAGCGGTGTCAGGCCCACGGGCTTGCCGTCAACGCTCACCTCTGCGCCCGGCGTTTCACAGTCGATGCGAATTTTTCCCAGCTTCTTCCGCAACTCAATTACCGACTTGTTGGCATCCGCAATCGTCTCGGGAGACGCATCGGTGGCCTCTGCCAAGAAGCGCTGGAACGCCTCTATCGCCTCAACCGGCCGGCTGAGATCGCGGTTGGCTTGGCCGATGTTGAACATCAACTTGGGGCTGGGAAACGCAACGTAGGCAGCCTCAAACTTCTCCAGCGCGCCGGCCAGGTCGCCCTGGTGGTACAGCTTCGAACCCTGGCTCAGCAACTCCTGCGCCTGCGCCTTGGCCTGCGGGTCGGCAGTCAGCGGCGAGGCCTGCGCGAGAACTGTGAGAAGGACGAGGGAGGTTGCACACATGGTCATAGCTCCTCGATCAACGAGCGTTCTTGCGGTTTGGGGGCGCGGGGCGGCTTGCTCGCGGGCGGCGAAACGGGCTTCTTCGGTTGCTTGGCCTCAGGCAGAAGGTAGGCATCGTCCGCGAACGGATCGTGCCACCGGTTGGCGCGGGCGTCGAAGGCAGGGTTGATCGCCTGCGCCTTCGATTGGTCGTACTCGCGCAGTATCTTGTCGACGTCGGAAGATTCGTCGGTTGGCGCCTTCACTGCAGGCAGCGATGCGGGCTGTGACCGCTTGGCAACGGGCGGCTTGGCTTCACCTGCGGGCGCGGGAGGTGGTGGCGCAGGCTCCGGTGTCGCGGCCGCCGCCGGTGGAGGCTCGGGGGCTGGCAAGGGCGTGATGGTCGGCGCCGACGCCGGCTTCGGGGTAGGCGGCGGAAATGTTCTCGGCGTGGCCACGGGTGCAGACGAAGGGCGCGTGTCAGCCCGCCGCGCGCCAACCAGCAAGTAGGCCCCGAGCAGCAGCAGCACGCCGACCGCCGCGATGATGGCATGAATCGGCCTGATCCGATTTCGCGGTGGCTGAATCGGGTCGTCGACGGTCCGCGCCGCATCCGCGTCGGGCTTGGGCACATCCCGCGGCGCTGGGGCGGTGGGCGGTCGTACAGGTGTCCCCGTGACCGGGGTTGTGCCGTACCCGATGGTCGCGCTGGCTGACGGCGCGGCTGACACGAGCACCGGCGCCGGTGTTGCATCCGCCGGCCGGCCAACCGCGGTGGCCTCAAGGGCACGTGAGAATTCGCGCATCGACGGGAACCGATCCGCGGGCCGCTTGCTCAGCGCCCGCCGCAACACCGACTCGACAGCGGGCGGCAGGCCTGGCACCCGTGGCGCCAGCGGATGCGGGTCCAGGTTGATGATCTGGTAAAGAATCGCGGCCACGTCGTCAGCCACGAATGGACCGCGGCCCAGCAGCATCTCCCAGGCTATGCAGGCCAGCGCCCACTGGTCGGCATGGTGATCGATTTCTTCGACCGCGCCGGTGGCTTGTTCAGGCGACATGTAGTTGGGCGTGCCCATGACCGCCGACGCGTTGGTCAGCTGCGTGCGCGCCGCCTTCATCTTGGAAATGCCGAAGTCGAGCACCTTCGCGAAATCGGGCTCGCCGGGAATCTGCAGCAAGAACACGTTGCCGGGCTTGAGATCGCGGTGAACCACGCCTTGGTCGTGGGCAGCATTGAGCGCCGAGGCGACTTGCCTGACCACGTGGACCACCGCCTCGACGGGCATACGACCCACGCGGCGCAGGCGGTGGTCGAGATCCTCGCCCTCCAGATACTCCATTACCAGATACGGCTCGCCAGATTCGGCCTGGCCGAAATCGATGACGTTCACCAGGTGGGGGTGGCCAAGGTGTGACGTGATCTCGGCCTCGCGATGGAAGCGCGCCAGCGCTTCGCGATTGGCGGCCAGATCGCGCGCCATCAGCTTGATAGCCACGCGCTTGTTGAGCCGAAGCTGGACCGCCTCGTACACTGCGCCCATGCCGCCCTCGCCGATCAGGCGCGTGATGCGATACGCGCCTTCGAGCACGCTGCCGACTAGCGCGTCCATGGAAGGCTCAGCAGGCACGAGCAATTCCTCCTACCACGCGAACCCACAAAGGGTTTCCATGCTCGCCAGAGTGAGTTCCAGTGTAGTCACGCGCGACAGCTCGTTCTAAGCAACCCTGCGACGTCATAGCCGCACAGCAGACACTGACAGCGTAGACCCCAGCCCAATTCGCGTCAAACGACCTCTGATCAGAACGATGCTGGAACCACCTCGAACGCCCCGAGGGCCAATGCGGCGGCGTGCAACTGGCGGTCATACGTGACCAGGGCGCGAGCATCCGCAAGGGCGGCTGTGGCCAGGTGCAAGCTATCCGCCGCGCGCAGGGGCGCGTGACGCCCC
This sequence comes from Myxococcales bacterium, assembly GCA_003153875.1. Next base: position 5,603 of record PMBY01000289.1, read on the forward strand.
AGCGTCAGGAGCAAGCGCTCGGCCTCGCGATGGGTGGCTGAGGTCAGGTCGAGCAGGCGATACTCGCCGGCGCGCACGTCGCGGAGAAGCTGCTGATAGATGCGGCGGCCGGCGGCAGCGTCGACCTGCCCTTCACGCATGCGGCGAGCGAGAGCCGAGGTCAGCTCAGTCAACGCCAGCTCCGAGATTAGAAGGTCGCGCCGGCCGGTCAAGGCCGCGTCGAGAGCGTCGCTGTCTGGCTCCTGGACGTAGATCTTGGCGAGCGCGCTGGTGTCCAGGTACAGCGGGCTAGCTTCGATCTGCACGGTCTTCCTCTATTGCAGTCGACAGGGATGCTCCGGCCTGGCCGATGGCCGCCCGGAAGCGCCGGTGACTGCGAAAGGTGCTGGGTGTTTCATCGCGCAGGGGCACCAGGCGCGCGACGGGCCGGCCGTGCTCGGTCAGTACGATTTCCCTGCCCTTGCGCACCTCCGCTACCAGCGAGGAGAGCCCCTGACGCGCTTCGCGAATGCCCGCAGTCTTCATGACGTCTCAATTGTGCTACAGGTAGCACAATTGGGCAAGGGGTCTTCGTGCAGCGGGTCGAGAAGGGCGCAAGGCCCGTCACAGCAGGGCGCGCAGTTCGTCCACGTCCAGCCTCACCGCCTTCAGGATGGATCGCAGCGTGCCCAACGGAAGCGTTTGGCCCTTGTGGACCGGAACCACCGCGACCCGCGTGGGATCGTCCCGGTGAACCACCATGACGTGGCTGCCCTTGCCGTGGACTTCGACGAACCCGGCCCGGCCGAGAGCGCGCACCAAGCGCGCACCACCGACCTGGGGATAGTGGCTCACGCGGCTTTGACCCTAATGGTCGGGAACGAAGCCCGCGGCTTCGGAATGGGGCGTCTCAACTTGAGCAACCCTTCCAGATAGCAGGCGATAGCCTCGCGCGTGTTTGCCGCGGCCTCGCGGCGCGTTCGTCCCATCGACGTGCAGCCCGGCAGATCCGGCACGTAGGCCGAATATCGGCCGTCATCCTCGCGCTCGATCACCACTGTGTAGTTCGCCGTCATTGCCTCCCTACGATAGCACGCCAGGGTGGTGCCTGTGCCGCGTGCGACGCAGCTTCAGCCCAGCCGTTCGATTCGCCTGTTGACTGTCGGCGGTTGTGTCCAGAATATGCCTGCATGTCTTACCTGGTTCTCGCGCGCAAGTACCGGCCACAGAAGTTCGAGGATCTTCTCGGGCAAGAGCATGTGGCGCGCACGCTGACCAACGCCATCAACATGGGCCGCGTGCACCACGCCTTCCTGTTCACTGGCGCGCGTGGCATTGGCAAGACCAGCGCTGCGCGCATCCTGGCCAAGGCGCTTTGCTGCGCGCAGGGACCGACCGCCACTCCCTGCGGGACCTGCGCCATCTGCCGGTCCATCTCCAGCGGGCAGTCGGTGGCTGTGCAAGAGATCGACGGCGCGTCCAACACCGGCG
>PMBY01000218.1 GCA_003153875.1 Myxococcales bacterium
TCCGCAAAGGCGGCGGCGCGCCTGCGGCGAAGCGGTAGGGGCGACCCGCTTGTATGCGCGACCTGTGGTCGCCCAGAGGCCCACCTCTGGGCCCTGGGCTTCCCGAGTATTCATGGAACATCTGCCGGCCTTGTGACCCGCGTGGCGACCCGCTGAGCGACGACGAATCGAAGGCCGTCGTCGGCAGCACGCGGTCGTTCGTCGCGAGCGGGTTGACGGGCTGCCCGTCCGAGTCACTGCCTCAGATATTGGGCCAGGCCGATGTTCTGGGTCTTCATGGCATTGGCGACCAGACCAGCGAGCTTCGCTCCGCCCGCGAGGTTGGTTTCTATCGCGTTCCCACTCGGGTGATATGCCGCCAGAACAGCCGCCTTAGTCATACCAAGACCATTGTACCAGTCAGTCGAGAGGGCTGTTAAGTCAATGAAAGGCACCGGCGGGTTTGCGGCTGCGGCGGCCGCCTTCGCCGCCAGTGGATGAATGACGGATTGATCGCCTATTGGGATACTGTCAACACGAGCGGGAGGAGAGACAAGAATCACGTTGACCTTCGCGGCCTGTGCATCGGCCACATACTTGGCGAGGTTCGCCTGGACCGCGCTGTCGTCCACTGTTGTGTCATTGTGACCAAACTGGATGATCGCCCAGTCCCCTTCCGTCCAGTGCGCCGTGATGGCGCCCCATAGATCGGAGGATCCGTAGAAGCTGGAGGAGCTTGCCCCAGCGTTTGCGTAGTTGGCAATCCCGACCGGAGGCGCGAAATACTCAGGCAGCATTTGCCCCCAGCCTCCGAAGCTACCACCAGTCTGGTCACACGTCGTGGCGTCGCTGGCGAGGTAGACCATGATCGGCTTGGTCGTCGTATCGGCCAAGGCGTATCCGATCGCAGAAACCTGCGGGTTCTTGCCGGAGAAGAACAAATCCAGTCCCGGATATCCGCCCGGCCCGCCGGCATGCTTCGGCTGGCCTTCCATCGCTCGCACATTGACCACGAACGCGTACTCTAGCGACTGCCCTGGTCCGGTGGTTACAGACGTCAGGAGGCCTCGACTCGATTCCGCACTGACATACGTATCGCCCGCGGCAGCGCCGCCAAGGGTAACGGTCACGACGTAGTTCCCCGCTCCGCTCGCGGCGTCAGCCGTAGGAGTCGTCTCGGAGTTATTGTAGGTACTGCCACCGAAGAGGCATTCGATGCAAACATTCCCCACGGGCTGGCCTGCGCACGCCTGATTGGTGCCTACCGTTACCTTCTGGCACTTGGCGTAGTTGTCGGCAGTGGGCGAGGGATATCCCGTCGGGATGTCGCCTGCCCCGCCAGGATTTCCACCCGCGTTGGTCGTGCCGCCCGTGCCGGTCACGCCGCCGGGGCCAGGCGAACCGCCCAACACCGTCGCGCCGCCTGCGCTGGTCGTGCCGCCCGCGCTGGTCGTCCCGCCCGTGCCGGTCACGCCGCCTGAGCTAGGCGAACCGCCCAACACCGTCGCTCCGCCTGTGCTGGTCGTCCCGCCCGCGCTGGTCGTGCCACCCGCACTTCCACCGGCTGCAATGGAACCGCCCGGTGTCGTCGTGCCGCCCGCGCTGGTCGCACCACCGGTCCTGACGGTCGTTCCGCCCGTGCTGGCTGTCGAACCGCCAGCGCTAGCCGAGAAGCCCCCAGTACTCGCCCCGCCGGCAGCGCCGATGCCGCCCGTGTCACCACCCACGCCTGCGGCACCCCCGATTCCGCCTGCGCCGCCACCAGCGCCACCGATGGGTACATCCGGCTGAGCGCCAGGGCCATCCGGCACGCCGGCATCGCGCCCGCCACTGCCGCCCAAGCCACCGCTGCTCATGCCACCACTGCTACCACCTGCGCCGCCAGAGCCCGTGCGGCCGGCCGATCCGGTGACGCCGTCAGAGCCGGCGCCACCGAGACTCGTCCCCGCACCTCCGCCTCCGTCACCGCCGTTGTAGGGCTTCAACGTCAGATCGTAGCACCCTGCCAATAGCCCAGCAGCGGCCAGGGAGAAGGACCAACGCACAGGGTGTATCCGCATGGCTCACCTCAGAACTTCACGCCCAAACCGAAGGGCGACAGGGATACCGTCGTCTTGCTCTTGCTCTCCCCGGCGTCGGAGTTGAGGAGATACGTCACCAGCGCGGTCACCGCCAGCGCACCTGCCCCGATTCCACAGCCGACTGCGATCCACTTCGAGCGATCCATGTCGCTGATGTCGGCCCTTCTCCTTTGATCGTTCTGTAAGCCCCCGGAGGTACGGTACAGGTCGTTGTATTTCTGTAAATCGCTGTATTCGCTGCTTCTGATGATCAGAAATGTTCCAGCGACCACACCGGCGACGACTGCGCCGGTCAGTGATGTCCAGGTCACCACCGTCAGCGCGATCGACTTGGACTTGGGCGTCCCACTCGCTCTTGCGGACAACGACATCTCGGACTCCGGGGTAGCTGGCATTGCCACCGCTCCGGCTACTGGCGCCGGTGCCACCTTCGCACTCAACACGATATCGAGAACTTGTTTGGAATCGGACTGCACCTCGATCGAACGCTCGGCGTTCTCATGGCCGGCGGCGCGCAGGTTGAGCACATGCTTGCCTGGCGGCAACGCGAGCGGCTCGTCCAAGGGCGTCGTGCCAACCTGCCGGCCGTCCACGAACACCGCCGCGCCCGCCACGTTGGCGCGCACCACAAGATTGCCCGACGCGCCCTGTAGCACAAACTTCTCGGTGCGGCCTGCGCCTGACACCAGCTTCACCGATCGACGTTGGCTGCGATAGCCTGACCGCGCGGCCTCGATCTCGTGCTCACCAGGCCCGAGCAGCAGCGGCCCCAGCGTCGGCCCGGTGCCCATGTCCTTGCCGTCGATCCTGATGGTGGCGTCCGCGGGCACGGTCTGAAGGGTCAGGCGCGCCACCAGCGAATTGATCTCTTGTTGCTGACGTTCGACGGCGTCCTTGATCTCGGGTTTCAACTTGCCGGAAAACTCCCGTCTCAGGCGCTCGATCGCCGCAATCGCTTCGCCATAGCGCTGCAAGGCCTTGTAGCAGTTGGCCAGATTGAAAAGGCTGTTCTGCGTCGGGTAGAGCGCGACCGAGCGTTCGAAGTTGGCGCTTGCTCCAGCGAAATCGTCCAGGTGCATGAGTTTCAGCCCGGCATCGAAGAGCTGCTTGGCTTCTTCTTTGTCGCCCGCGACGGCCGACCACGAGGCAGCGGTTACCATGACTGCCACGCAAAACGCGCAAACCCGTCTTCTCATCGAAGCTCCCTATTCAAAATCCTCGGACATCTCGGTGCCACGGGTGCCCTTGCGCAGCTTCTTGTCCCCGTGCTTGCCTGCAGCCGGATCGACCGCGGCCGGGGCCGCGGCGGCACCTACGGGGGGGCCCTTCGGCGCTGGCCACTCTGCAATCCCAAGCCGCGCCTTCTTCTTGGATTTCTTCCCGCTCACCGCCGATGGCTGCGCTTCGTTCGTCGACGCGCTTGCAGCCTGCGGCGGCTCGTTCGCGGCTGCCGGCTGGGGAGTCGGCGGCGGCGGACTAGGCACAGGCGGAGACGCCACCGGCGCAACCGGTGCAGGCTGGGACGCAATCGGCGCAGGGGGCGCGAGCACCTTGGTCGGCTTGCGCATCCACAGCGCGAGCCCGACGACCAGCACGGCCAGCACGACCGCCCCCACTACGCCCCAGCGCCAAAGCCGCGTCCCGCTCATCGCCGTAAGCTCGTCGCCAAACTGCGACGGACTGGACTGGTCGCCGGGCAACCGACCGGGTCGGGAAAGCGCCTGCCCCAGATCGCCTGCTGCGAAACCGCGGACCTCGACGGTCGATGTGAGCAAGGAAAGCCGTTCTTGTTGGGCATCGTAGCCGGGCAGCGCCTTGAGCCCATCCAGCATCTCCGTCGCGTCTTGAAAACGCTGGTCGGGATTCTTGGCCAGCGCCTTGCGCAGCACGGGCTCGGCCTCGACGGGAAAGTCCGCGTACACGGATTGCGGGGCTCTGGGTTCGTCGACCAGCATGGCCGACAGGTACTCGGCAAAGTTGTTTCCCGCAAAAGGAAGCGCGCCGGTCAGCATCTCGAAGAGAATGGTCCCCATCGAGTAGAGGTCAGTGCGATGATCGAGACCGGCGCTGCCGCGTGCCTGCTCGGGCGACATATAGGCCGGTGTCCCCATGACCGAGCCGGTTCTGGTGCGCCACTTGTCGAGCTCGCCTTGGGTGAACTTCGAGATTCCGAAATCGATGATCTTCACCACCGGCGGCTCAGCCTGCTGGTGGGCCAGGAAGATGTTGTCCGGCTTCAGGTCGCGATGGACGATGCCCTTGCGGTGGGCCACTTGCAGTGCCTGCAAGACCGGCTCCATCACTGCGCAGGCGGCACCCAGGCTGATCGGTCCCACGCGCTTGAGCAGGCCGGCCAGACTCTCGCCCTCCAGATACTCCATGACCAGAAACGGCTCGCCCTTGGCTGACATCCCGACGTCGAACACCTCGATGATGTTCTTGTGGCGAATGGCCGCCGCGGCCTGGGCCTCGCGATAGAAGCGCCCCACCACCTCCTCGCGGCTGATCAGCTCGGAATGCAGGAATTTGATAGCCACCTGACGTCCCAACCCGACGTGAGAGGCCAGGTAAACCGCGCCCATTCCGCCCTCGCCCAGTAGACGATCCATGCGATACCGCCCGTCGAGCAGCGCATCCGCCTGGGCGGCCTTGTCAGCCGGCTTGGGCGGCGCAAGAAAGGTTCTGGTCTTGCCTGGCATAGTTCGATCCGCGCGACGGGGAGGATGATATCAGGAAATGGAATTTTGCGGGTCGCGGGTGGGTTGCGCGAGAACCGGCGACCGGGGCGACCGCGGATTGCCCCTACGGCTGCTGGCCCCCGCGGGGGGGCGAACGCTGTCCCTCGACGCGCAGATAGGTGAAGAAGTCGTCACCAAATGGAGCACCGTAGGTTCCGCGTCCGCTGCGGAGCCCGAGCATTGTCCTACAGTCCGAGCAGCGGGGCCTCGTTCGCTCGCACCCAATCGCAATCCACTGTTCCGGCAACTGCATCGGACACCTTGACCATGACGAAGCTACTGCTGCACACGGCCGAATCGGCGCTCGATTTGGACATTTGATAGAGCGTCTTGATGCTCGCCGGGTCAGACGCGATGACCGACTGGTCCGACTCGTAGGTCATCCCGCCCTCGATTCGATCCGCGGCCACCGCCACACCGTGAAGCGCAGTCGATTGCCTTTGCACGCTCCTGAGGCTGCCCGCAATGAGAGCGGTCAAGCTGACGCTGATCCCAGGGTAACCGTCGTGGTCGGTGTCGACCACGCGCGGGTCATTGGGATCCGTGGGCAAAGCGTCGCAGGCCGGGTCGGCCAGATTCGCACCCGCAACCTCGATCGCGCCGGGCAACGTAAGCTCCAACTGTCCTGAACCATTGTCAACAAAGGTTCCGCTGCGCTGGATCGGAAACGGGGTCAGCCGCCAAGCATCTGGCACGACCACCTTGGCCGGGTTGACGGAGTTGTCGTTCTGGATCCGGTCGCAGTAGTGGCCGGCGAGGGTGACGTCGCTACCGGTCTGGGTGACCTGGACCAGAATCACGCCGATGGACTTGAGGTGGAAAGGATTCGGGTAGGTCGGAGCCGTGACGGTTTGGGCTCCAATGGTCTCCAGCACCCATGTGCCCGAGAGATCCGTCACCGACGGCAATGCGGGATTGCTGGTGCAGAGCGAAGGCGCAACGACGCCGTCGCCGACGCACGGCCCAGCGGCCTCACCGCGAGCGTCGCTGCCCGCTATCAGAGGTGTATCGGAACCCGACCCGCCACCCGCATCAACGCGAGTCTCGGGACGGGTCGCGCCTGCGGAGCCGGTCACGCCTCCACCAGTGCTGCTCTCGCTGCCAGTGTTGGCTGAGCCCCCGGTGCTGCTGGTGCGACTTGAGCTGGTCGTACCAGCTGAGCTTGTCATTCCACCCATTGGCACATCCGGCTGAACGCCGGAAGCGTCGGGCATCCCCAGACCTCCACTGTCCATCGAGCCACCGGCGTCGCCACCCGTGACCCCACCTCCGCCGATTCCGCCTGCGCCTCCAGCGGATCCACCCATTGGAACATCCGGCTGGCTGCCAGGAGCGTCTGGCGCGCCGCCAGCGCTGCCACCGCCACCCGTCATGCTACCGCCGCCCGTGCCACCCGTTGGTGAATCCGGCTGACTAGCGGGGACGTCTGCGCCCTGATTCGTCGGGGCATCAGTCGACGCCGCAGCGTCTGGGCTCTTGTGCTCGCTGGGGTTCGGGTTGTTACAGCCGGCAATGAGAATCGACGAGAGAATCGAGGTCAGAGCCACGCAGAGCTTCGATGGAGTCAGGAAGGTTCTGTTTCTGCTTGGCATGGTTCGATCCCCGCGACCGCGCAGCATAGTAACAGGAAATGCACAACGGCGGGGCGACCGCAGGGGCCACCGGCCACTGACGCTACGACTTGTCGACGTCTTCTAGCTTCTGGATCCAGCCGAGAACGACCTGCTCGAAGCCGCGCAAATCCTCACGAACGCCTGGGTGCGTTCGTTCCAAGCGGGCGGCGTGGCTCCTCCGGTGCTCAGGCGGCATAGAGAATCTCTCCGTCCTCAATGGCTCGCTGGACAATCTCCGGACGCCCGATCTCCCGCGGCACCAGATCCACTGGCAGCGGGGCGAGCAAGAAGAGGCGGCCCAGCGCCTCTGCCCGCCGGCTCGCATCGAGCCCCTCGACCAGTAGGTCGATGTCCGGCCGCTGCGACGGCGTGGAGCGAAGAAGTGATCCAAAGAGCGTCACCCGCCGCACCCCATACTCGCGGACCAACACAGCGACCAGCCCGGGCAGTGCCTCGCGCACCTTGCTCCGCAAGGATTCCCACTCAGCCTGTTCCCGCCGGGCACGGTCAAGCAACGCTTCCATGAAACGGATCATAGGGGGTCGCGGGTGCGCGAGCAATCTACCCCGCAGCGTCGCTGCTGCCGATGCCGTGCTTCTTCAGCTTGTCGTGCAGGGTCACGCGCGAGATGCCGAGCTGGCGCGCGGCTTCGCTGCGATTGCCCGCGCTGGCGCGCAAGGCATCGAGGATCAGCCCGCGCTCGTAGGCGTCCATCTTCTCGCGCAGGCGCGACGGGTCCTCCGCCGATGAAGACGACGCCCGGCCCGGCGACAGCAGCGCGAGATCCAGCTCGCCCTCGGGAGACAGCGCGACCAGCCGCTCGATGGCGTTCTGCAATTCACGCACGTTGCCCGGCCAGTTGTGCGCCGCCAGGCGCGCCAAGAGCGCGTCCGACAGGTCATACGACGGGGCCCCGAGGCGTTCTGCGGCTCGGTCGAGAAAGTGCCGAGCCAGCACGGGAATATCATCGGGCCGCTCGCGCAGCGGCGAGATGTGCAACTCCACCACGGCGAGGCGCCAGTACAGATCCTCGCGGAACGCGCCGCGCGCCACCTCGGCTTTCAGATCGCGATTACTGGCTGCCAGCACGCGCACGTCGACATGCCGTGGCCTATCCTCGCCCACCGCCCGGATCTCGCCCTCTTGCAGCGCCCGCAGCAGCATTCCCTGCAGCGGCAGCGCCAGCTCGCTCACTTCGTCGAGCAGCACAGTGCCGCCATCAGCCTCGCCGAACAGGCCGGCACGCGACCGGACCGCTCCAGTGAAAGCACCGCGTACGTGACCGAACAGCTCGGCCTCGGCCAGCTCGGCGGTCAGCGAGGCACAATTGAAGCGCACAAAGGGCTTGGCCGTGCGCCGCGAGGCCCGCACGATGGCCTCGGCCAGCCGCTCCTTGCCCGTGCCACTCTCGCCGGTGATCAACACGGTGCTGTCGCGCGGAGCGACCCGACCCACCAACACGGCCAGCGCGCTCATGGCCTCGGACGCGAAAACCAGGGTGCGCGAAAGCGCCAGCTCGCCCCGCAGCCGCTCGTTTTCCAGCGCCAGGCGCGCCGTCTCGGTGGCCCGCCTGATCACCGCGACCAGTTCGTCGGCTTCGAAGGGCTTGCGGAAGTAGTCGAGCGCACCAGCCTTGATGGCATCGACTGCCTGACGTTCCGAACCATGGGCCGTGATCACCACCACGCGCGGCGCCGGGTTCTGCGCCACCAACTTGCGCAGAAGCTCCATGCCATCCATTCGCGGCATGCGCAGATCGGTGACCACCAACTGGGCCGGCTGAAGCTGCAGACGTTCCAGGGCCTCGACCCCGTCGCAGGCAACGTCCACCTCCAGACCAGACGACTCCAGGATCTCGCGCAAGGTGTAGCGAACGCCCTCGTCGTCGTCGACCACCAGCACGCGTGGTTTCAACATGGGACGCCGATGGGCTGGCTGCCTTGCCAGGCGCAGACCTTCCTCATGGCGGCCATGGTACGCATGATCGCCACTTCATTTCCAGCGCGTCCCGGACGTCATTGGGACGCCGGCAAGCGCAGCACGGCCTGGCAGCCGCCGCCTTCGCGGCCGACAAGTTCCAGATTGCCGCCATGCTGGCGGGCCAGGGCGCGCGCAATGGTCAGGCCCAGGCCCGAGCCTTGCGTCTTGCTGGTCACGCCCGGCTCGAAGACCCTGGCCGCAAGTTCCGCAGCCACGCCCGGACCTCGATCCAGCACGCGAACCTGCACGCCCTCGCCGTCGTGGCTGGCTTCGATCTCCACGGTCGTGCCCTTTGGGCTCGCCTCAAGTGCGTTCTGCACCAAGTTGAGGAGGACCTGCTCGATCTTGCGTGGATCGCACAGCGCGGTCGTGTCGGCCCCGCGCACCTTGATCGAGACGCCGCGTTCATGCGCCATGCCCTCGTGCAAGGCGGCCACTTCGCGACAGAGGGCATCGAGGTCCACTTTCTCCGCCGCGATCGGCACCAGCGGGCGCGAGAAATTGAGAAACTCCTCCAGGATCCCCTGCATGCGGTCCACTTCGCGCCGGAGCACAGCGAGCCGCTCGCCTTGTTTGCCGGCGGCCACATCCTGAGCCAGCAGACTGGCCAATCCTTTGACGCTGGCCAAGGGATTCTTCAATTCGTGCGCAATCTCGCCGGACAGCGCCGACAGCTCGGCATGGGCCAACACCGATTCCTGTCGCGCGCGAAGCGCACGCCGAATCATCGCGTCGAAAGCGCCGCGAATGATTCGTGCAAGGCCAGTGACCACCAACAAGCCGCCGCTGGCAAAAGTTGCGTTGACGAAGAGGTGCGTGTCACTCCAGCCCGCACGCAAGCCGCCCCCAAAGGCGACCAGATTCAGGTTGGGCACGAGCCCCTCGGCCTCGGCCAGGGCCATGGCCCACAGAGAGGCAACCTGACAGGCAACCAGGACGAACGGCGCCGGCGGCCGGGTGGTGATGGCCACCACCATGGCGATGGGGAACATAGCGAACAGAAGCGGGCTGCCTAGGCCGCCAGTGGCAAAGGTCGCAGCAGCCTGCGCCAGCACCGCGAAAGTCAGGTTGAGGCGAGTCGTGCCGCGGCGGAAGCTTTCTCCCCGGTGGCGCCCGGCTTCCACCAAGAAGAACGCCGACGCCAACACGATGAGCGTGCCCAGCACCCAGCGCCGCCACGGCGTCTCGTCGGTGGCCAGCACCCACATGACCAACCCCACCAGAACCGGCAACACGGCCACGCGGGCCCATGCGATGCGGCCGAAGAGTCGCGACTGTTCCTCGCGCTCGATCTCCTCGAAGCCGGGACTGCCCGTATCGGCGCGAGCGCTCTCGGCGAGTTCAGCAGAAGATGATTCGGCCATCAGCGCATCCGCCCCAAGGCGCGGTCCAGAGCCACGCGCGCGATGCCCAGCCTGCCGCGCGCGTCGGCCATGGCCACATCGGCCTGATACAACTTGTCGTTCGCATCCAGCACCTCAAGCGAGCTGGCCACGCCTGCCTCGAAGGTGCGCTTGGCCGAGGCTGCCGCTGCCGTTGCGAGATCCCGCTGCTGCTCAGCCAGGCGCAGGCGCTCTTTGGCCACCGAGACATCGCGGCGCGTGTCCTGCACCTCCTGCACGATGCCGAGCCGCTGCGATTCGGCCGCAGCCCGCGCCGTGACCAGGGCTGCTTCGGCTTGGTCGCGTTTGCCGAAGGCCAGCCCGCCGTCGTAGAGCGGCCACAGCGCGTCCAGGGTCAGGCGCCAGCCTTCCTTCTTGCCCGTGGGATACGGCACGTCCGCGGCGAAGATCGTGCCGCTGCCAGAGATCTGCGGTAGCCAGCGCAAGCGGGCCGCAGTTGCCTGTGCTTGGGCTGCGCGAATTTGCGCCGACTGTGCCGTGATTTCGGGCCGACTCTGCAGCGCCTCGGCCACCAGGCTCTCCACCTCGCGCGCAGTCTCACTGCCCGGCTCAGACGGCAGGAGCACGCGCACCGGGTCGGTCTTGCCCAGAAGCACGCCCAGCGCCAGGTGGCTACGCTCGCGGTTGGCGCGTGCCTGCGCCAAATCGCTCTGGCGCTTGACCACCTCGGTCTCGGCCTTGAGCACCGACAAAGGCGCCTCGGTGCCCGCGGTCACGCCGCGGGCCGCACTTCTTTGGTGTTCTTCTGCTACGGCGACTGCGCGTTCCGACACCGCCACGATCTCCTCAGCCGCGGCTGCCGCCCAGGCGGCCTCGGCCAGCGAGGCACGCAGTTGCAGACGGGCCGACTCCGCCGTGGCCGCAACCGCGTCGGCCGCGCGCTGGGCCGCCGACCACTCAGCCCACGAATTGGGAATGATCAGGGGTACGCGCACCGTGCCGGCCACCGTCCATACGCCCAGAGGCTGGATGACCAGCGCCCCCGGGTGGAGCGAGGCCAAGGGCGTGCCGGCGAAGTCGACTCTTGCGTCAGCGCTGTTGCGCGTGTAACCACCGGTTGCCACCACCGTCGGAATCAGCGGCACCCTTGCTTGCGTGGCAAGCGCGCGCGCGTCCGCCACCTGGCTGCGCACCTGAACCAAGGTGGGACTCTGGCTATCCAACTCGGCCAGGGCCTGTTCCAGTGTCAAGGCCCTGAGCGGCCGATCATCTTCAGCCCATGCGACCTGTGCCAAACAGAGCACCAATAGAAGAGGTGCACCCGCAAGCCTGCTCAGTTTCATGTTGTTGTCCGTTCGCCTTGCAAAGCAAGACCGATGCCGGAGGAAGAAATGCGTCGCCACCACTTTCGTAGGGGCGACCTGTGGTCGCCCTTGGTCCGCTCGGCGGCAAAGCGACCGGCCGGCGCTGGCGTTCGGGGGCGACCGCAGGTCGCCCCTACACAGAGGGCATTTCTTCCCGTCGGAAAACCGAACGGGCTGTCGGGAACCTTTACAGTTCCTGGTGCGCCCTCCACGAAAGCGCACGCCAATTCCCGGCACGCGGCTTGCTCCTTCGCAAGCCAGCAAGGAGTCTTCATGCGAAGGGTTGCCATCGTACTCGTCGTGCTGGTGCTCGCACTCGGCGGCCTGCTGGCTACGCGCCTGCGGATGCAGGAACGCGCCTTGCGAGGGCCCACGGGCGGCTCAGGCGAAATCGAGGGTACCGAGGTGGACCTCTCGTCGCGTATCAACGCGCGCGTGGCTCGACTGCACGTGAAGAAAGGCGCGGCCGTCAAGAAGGGCGACCTGCTGGTCAGCCTGGACTGCGCAGACGCGCGCGCGTCTCTGTCCGAGGCGCAAGAGCGCCAGACAGCGGCCGAGGACCAGGCCAGCGCGGCCGAGGCATCGATCGGTGCAGCCCGCGCCACCCAGCAAGTGGCTGGCTCTGCCCGCGCCGCATCCGAGGCACAGGCGGCGTCGCTGGCGGCCCAACGAGACGCCACCCTCCGGCAGGCCAGTCGACTGGACGCGCTGACTGAAGACGTGGCGCTGTCCAGCCGCGACCAGACCCGCGCCAGCGCCGATGGTCTTTCCCATCAGGTGGAAGCCCTGCGCGCTCAGGCTCGCGCCAGCCAGGCTCAGGTCGGGGTCGCGGGCGCAACCTGGAAGGCGTCCGCGGCGCAAGCGCAGGCCGCCCACGCCAGCGCGCGAGCCACCGCGGCCAGCGCCGCCCGCGCACGGCTGCTGGTCGACGAATGCGAGATTGCGGCGCCTCGTGACGCCTGGGTCACCGAGTTGCCCCGTGAAGTAGGCGAACTGGTCGCGCCTGGCACCACGCTGGTGCGACTGCTCGATCTCTCCGAGGTGCGCGCCACCTTCTATCTGCCCAACGCCGAGTTGGCTGCGGTCAAGCTGGGCGCGCCTGCGATGGCTGTGGCAGATGCCTTCCCTGGCGAGGAATTTTCCGGCCAGGTCTCGACCGTGGCTTTCAAAGCCGAGTTCACCCCACGTAACATCCAGACGCGCAGCGACCGCGATCGTTTGGTCTATCCGGTCGAGATCGTGCTGGCCAATCCCGCCGGCAAACTGCGCGCCGGCATGCCCGTACAGGTCACGCTGCCGGGAACGGAGCGCCGCTGATGAGCGCGGCGCCCGCTGCCGTGCCAGGCGGGACTACGCTGGGGTTCGAGCCTGGCGCCGCCCTGGAGGCGCAGGCGCTGGTGCGTCGCTTCGGCGCCACCCGGGCGCTCGACGGTCTCAGCTTCACCGTCGGTCGCGGCCAGCTCTTCGGTTTGGTGGGCGCGGACGGCGCAGGCAAGACCACCGCCATTCGCGCGCTGGCCGGATTGATCACACTCGACGCAGGTCGCGCGCTGGTTCTGGGCCGCGATCCGGCCCAAGGGGGAGCCGCCGTACGCGAGTCGCTCGGGCTCATGCCTCAGCAGGCTAGCCTCTATCCCGATCTTTCGGTGGCCGAGAACCTACGCTTCTTTGCCCGCCTCTACTGCCTGCCGCGTGCACTTTTTCGCGAGCGTTCCGCGCGCTTGCTCGACATCACACGCCTGGGGCCGTTTCTCGACCGCCGCGCCGACGCCTTGTCAGGCGGGATGTACAAGAAGCTGGCCCTCGCCTGCGCCCTGCTCCACCGTCCCGAGGTGTTGCTGCTCGACGAGCCCACCAATGGCGTGGACCCGGTCAGTCGCCGCGAGCTGTGGGCCCTGCTGTACGAGTTCGTCCACGACGGCATGACCGTTCTCCTGTCTACCCCCTACATGGACGAGGCCGAGCGCTGCCATCGCGTGGGTCTCATCCATCACGGCCGGCTCTTGCTCGCCGGCGAGCCGCGCGCCCTGCTTGCCGGTCTCGAGGACGAGACCTACGAGGTCGAGGGCGGCGAGCGTGAGCAAGTCGACGAGCGGCTGGCCAGCCTCGCCGAGGTGCACGCTGCCTCGCCCGCCGGTTCCACCCTGCGAATCGCCGTGGCGCGCGGGTCAGCCGGCACCGTAGGCACTGCTCTCAAACCGCTGGCGGCATCGCTTCGTCCAGTCGCGCCCAATTTCGAAGACTTGTTCTTGGCGCGCGTGCGCCAGGAGGCCGCATGAGCGAGGCGTCTATCGAAGCGCTTCATCTTTCGCGCCGATTCGGATCGTTCCTGGCCGTCGACGACGTATCGTTCTCAGTGGCCCGCGGCGAAATCTTCGGCTATCTGGGCGCCAACGGAGCCGGCAAGTCCACCACCATCCGCATGTTGTGCGGGCTGCTCGCCCCGACGGCTGGTCAAGCGCGCGTGGCCGGCTTCGACGTGAAATCCGCACCCGAGTCAGTCAAGGCTTCCATCGGCTACATGTCACAGAAGTTCTCGCTGTATCTGGACCTGCCGGTCCGGGCCAACATCGAGTTCTTCGGCGGAGCCTACGGGCTGTCCGGGCCGGACTTCGCGGCCCGCGCCGACGAGGTTCTGCGTCTGTGCGATCTGGAGCAGGAACGCAACGCCATCACGGGTTCACTTCCGGGCGGCATCCGGCAGCGCCTGGCCTTGGGCTGCGCCATCCTGCACCGGCCAGCGGTGCTGTTTCTCGACGAGCCCACGGCCGGCGTGGATCCGGTCAGCCGCCGCCACTTCTGGCGCTTCATTCGCCGCCTGGCCCACGAGGGCACCACCATCTTCGTGACCACCCACTACCTCGACGAGGCCGAGTACTGCGGCCGCATTGGTCTGATGGTGGACGGCCGCCTGGTGGCGCTCGACACGCCTGGCGCGCTCAAGAAGCGCTACGTTCCTGACCGGGTGCTGGCGGTACGCGGTCGCAACCTGGACGAAGCCGCGGGCTCCTTGCGCGGCCGCCCGGGGATCATCGCGGTCGAGCCCTTTGGCGCCGGCTTGCACCTGCAAGTGGCGTCCACCGAATGGAACGCGGACTTGGTCGCGGCCGCCCTGACCAGCGCAGGCGCACAAGCCGTGGAAGTCGAACCCGGCGTGCCGACGCTGGAAGACGTGTTTTTGGCCGTCGTCGCCCGGCCGCGCGAGGCGCACGCACCATGACCAGGCCGGCGCGTTTTCTGGTTCGCGTGGGTGCCATGGCCTCCAAGGAGGTCATGCACATTCGTCGCGATCCACGCACCTTGTACATGGCGCTCGCCATGCCGGTGGTCATGCTGCTCATCTTCGGATTCGGCGTCAGTTTCGACATGGACCACATTCCCCTGGTGGTGCTCGACGGCGATCGCAGCGCCGCCTCGCGCGCCTTGGTCCGCGCGGTGAGCGCAGGCCGCGAGTTTGACATCGCGGCCGACAGCGACGAGCCCACGGCCCTGCGCATGATTCGCCGGGGGCAAGCCCTGGTCGCGCTCGCGATCCCTGCCGGCTATCAGCGCGAACTGGCCGCTGGCCGCGACGGCGAGGTCCAGCTCATCGTCGACGGTGCTGACGGCGTGGTGGCCAACCAGATCCTGGCCAAGATTGACGGCCTGGTGCGCGCCGAGAGCCTGCGCCGCATCGACGTTGCCGCCGAGCCGCCGTTGCAGGTGAAGGTGTTCACTCTGTTCAACCCCGAGGCCCGCTCGGCCCTGTTCATGGTCCCGGGCTTGGCCGTGTATCTGCTCGCCATCGCAGCGGTGCTGTTGACCGCGCTCACAGTGTCCGGGGAATGGGAACGCGGGTCCATGGAACAACTCTTTGCCTCGCCGGTGGGCCGCCTGGAGATTGTGCTCGGCAAACTTCTGCCCTATCTCGGCCTTGGCATGCTGCAGCTCCTCTTGGTGGTCGCAGTCGGCGCGGTGATCTTCGACGTTCCCATCCGCGGCAGCGCCACCCTGCTCTTCCTCGCCGGCTTTCTCTTCCTCGTCGGAATGCTGGGCCAGGGCCTGTTCATCTCGGTGGTGGCACGCAGTCAGCTGGTGGCCACGCAAGCGGGCGCGCTTTCGTCGCTGCTCCCCTCTTTGTTGCTCTCGGGAATGCTGGTGCCCATCGAGAACATGCCGCGCATCCTGCAGGTCCTGTCATCAGTCATTCCAGCCCGCTACTTCGTGCACGCCATGCGCGGAATCATGCTCAAGGGCAGCGGCCTGGCCATTCTTTGGACCGACCTAGTCGCGCTCACCATCTTCGCCCTGGCCATCCTGATTCTGGCCACGGCCCGCTTTCGCCGGAGACTCGCATGACCACAAGCCCGCGCTGGTCGGTACAGCTGCGCGCGATCATGCGCAAAGAGGTCAGCCACACGGTGCGCGACCGGCGCATCATGTTCATGCTCATCGTGGCGCCGCTGCTGCAGACCGTGGTCTTCGGCTTCGCGGTCGACTTCCAGTTCGACCACGTGCCCACCCTGGTGGTGGACCACGATGCCAGCCCGCAGAGCCGCCAGCACATCCGCCGGCTGCTCGCCGACGGAACCCTGCGCGACGCGGGCCATGCGACCGAGCTGGGCGAGGTCCAGCGCAAACTGCAAACCGGCGACGCGGCGGCCGCCCTGATATTGCCGGCGGGCTTGGCGCGCGACCTAGCCGATCAGCGTCCCGCCAACGTGCAAGTCATCCTCGACGGCGGCGATCCCAACCGCGCAGTGGTCGTGGCCGGGGCCGCTTCACGTTACTTCGGCGAGACAGCCGAAGCGATGGTAAAGGAGCGTCTGGCCGCGCACGGGATCGCGCCGCCGCCGCTCATCCGAGCCACGCCGCGCATCTGGTTCAACCCCAGCCTGAAGACCCCGCCCTACATGATCCCCGGGGTGATGACCATCTTGCTCGTCATCACCACGACCCTGGTCACCGCCATGGGGCTTGCACGCGAGCGCGAGATGGGCACGCTGGAACAAGTGCTGGTCACGCCCATCCGGCCGCTCTTCCTGCTGGTCGGCAAGATGACGCCGTTTCTGGTGATCGGCTGCTTCGACGTGTTGCTGGTGCTGACCGCGGGCGTGTGGATCTTCGGAGTCCCCCTGCACGGCAGCCTGCTGCTCGTGGCTACAGGAACTGTGCTCTACGTCCTCTCTACGCTGGGAATTGGCCTCTTGATCTCCACAGTCAGTCGCACTCAGCAACAGGCCTTTCTCGCCGGCTTTCTCTTTGCCATGCCGGCCATCCTGCTTTCCGGCGTGATGACCCCGATTCGCGCCATGCCCATATGGTTGCAGGTCGTGACCTTCTTCAATCCAGTTCGATACTACGTCGAGGTTCTACGCGCAGTGCTGCTCAAAGGGGCCGGCTTGGTCGACGTCTGGTGGCGGCTGCTCGCCCTGCTCGGCTTCGGGGTAGCCTTGCTAACCGTCGCCAGTTTGCGATTTCGGAAACGAGTTGCCTAGCCACCTCCGCAAGAGCTGTGGCTAATCCACGCCCACCAGTGCCTTGATGTACTGGCCGCGCGCGAAGGACCAGGCGTCCACGCCTTGCTTCTGGCCCAGCGTGCCGCGGAACGCGGCCAGATTGGCGAAGTTGTGGGCATCCATCCAGCTCGCCAGCTCGCCCAGCATCTTGCCGATATGGCCTGCCTGCTCGCGATAGATCACGCTCACCACCTGGACGGCCTTGGCGCCCACCAGCACCATCTTGGCCACGTCACGCCCGGTCCAGATTCCGGTGGTGGCGACCAGGTCGGCCTTGACCCGGTCGTGCAACATGGCCACCCAGCGCAAGGGCAGTAGCGACTCGCCCGGCGAGCTCAGGCTGACCGAGGAATACCGGGTCAGGCTATCAGGGTCGATGTCGGGCTGGAGCAACCGATTGAAGAGCACGAAGGCATTGGCCCCGGCTGTTTCCATGCGGGATACCACGTTCATCAGGCTGGTGTAGTGAGGGTGAAGCTTCACAGCGATGGGAATCTTGACCGCTGCGCGCACCCCCTCCAGTATCGAAATCTCTCGTTTTTCGATGTCCGAGGCAGCGATTTCCGGGTCAAGCGCGGGCGAGTAGAAGTTCAGCTCGATTCCGTTCACGCCCGTGCCTTCGAGTTGCTTGGCGTAGTCGCCCCAGGCTACTCGACTCACGCAATTGAGGCTGGCGAAGAGCGGCATCTTGACGGCCTTGCGCGCCTGTTCGACCCAGTACAGGTGCTGCTTGGGCCCACCGTCTTTCATCTTGGGAAACATGCTGACCGCTTCGGAGAAGCCTAGGTCGAGTGCCCCCAAGCGGGTGCGGAACTCCTCCTCCTCCATCTGTACCTGCTCTTCGAAGAGCGACTTCACCACCAGGCCGCCAGCCCCAGCCTCCTCAAGTCTCTTGATGCTGTCGATGGACTTCGACAGTGACGAGGATCCCACCACAATCGGATTGGCGATGGGGACACCCATATATGTGGTTCGTAGGTCTGCCATGTTGCTCTCCTATGCATGAACGTTGTTCGCTTGCAGTGGTCCAAACATCCGCCAGCCCGCCTGCCATCGACAGCAAGGGTCTTTGCCTCTAGAAGTGCAGCTCCTGCGGGTTCGGCCTCATTCATTTGGTTTGATGCCCGCAGCCGGCAAAAGATGCCGCATCGCTATCGCTTTCCTTCCGAATGACTGTCATGCGGCCGCCACGGCTGTCACCATGAACACCGCCAGCGCCCCTCCGGCGCCCCAACTCGTCCTCACGGCCGACCGTCCCTTCCTCTACTTCCTGCGCGACCAGCCCACCGGTGCCATCCTCTTCATGGGCCGCGTGCTCGATCCCAGCCAGAACTGACCAGCCGCCGCCTGCATTCACCATCGCGCCGCGTCCCGAATGACTTGCAGGTGATGCAAGCCTCGACTTCCTCGGTCAGGTGATTTATAAGCGCCAGACTTCGGGGACGGTGGAAGGGCGGTCGCGATTCACCTGAAGGGGTAATGCATGAAGAGCTACGCGGCGAACGAGATTCGAAACGTTGCACTGGTCGGCCATGGTGGTTCCGGAAAAACCACCCTGGGCGAGGCCATTCTCTTCTCGACGAAGTCGACCCAGCGGCTCGGTCGAGTCGACGACGATACGTCGAACTTCGACTTCGAGCCCGAGGAGCAGAAGCGCAAGACCAGCATCTTCGCCGCTGCGGGCCACGTGGAATGGAAGAAGAACAAGATCAACATTCTTGACACATCAGGCAACGGGAACTTCCTGGTCGACACCCGCATCACTCTCGATGTGGCCGACGCGGCCGTGGTGGTGGTGTCCGGCAGTGATGGCGTGCAGGTCTACACCGAACGAACCTGGGCCATGTGCGACGAACTCGGGCTGCCCCGCTGCGTGCTCATCTCCAAGCTGGACCGCGAGCGCGCCGATTTCCAGCGCACGCTCGATGACGTGCGCGAAACGCTGTCCACCAAGGCCGTGGCGATGCAGCTCCCCATCGGTCAAGAAGCCGATTTCGCGGGCGTGGTGGATCTGCTCTCCATGAAAGCGTTCCGCTTTTCGGGAGAAGGTCGCGACGTGAAGGAGGGCGAGGTTCCAGCCGACATGGTCGAAGCGGCGAAGAAAGCGCGCGAGGCCCTGCTCGAGGCCATTGCCTCGGCCGACGACGCCCTGGTGGAGAAGTATCTGGAAACCGGCACTCTGACCGACGAAGAGGCGCGCCGGGGCCTGGTCGAGGGTGTGCGACGGCAAGCCGTCGTGCCGGTGCTGGCCGCTGCGCCCGGCGTGTGCCTTGGTATCCAGCCCCTGCTCGATTTCATCGTCGATTGCTTTCCGGCGCCCACCGATCGGCCAGCCTGGAAGGGCAAGATCGGCGAGGAGCCGACCGAGCGCAGCGCCGATCCCGCGGCGCCGGTGGCAGCCTACGTGTGGAAGACCTGCACCTCAGATATTGGCCGTCTGTCTCTCATGCGAGTGATTTCAGGAAAGCTCACCGGCGACGCCACGCTGATTTCAGTCAACCACGATTCCAAGGAACGCGTGGGCCAGCTCTACGTTCTGCAGGGCAAGGCGCGCGACCAGGTGGCCGAGGCCTTCCCGGGCGACATCGTCGCTGTGGCTAAGCTGAAGACCACCAAGACCGGCGACACGCTGGCCGACGAGCGCTCGCTCTTCGCCATGCCCAAGCCGGTGATTCCCGCGCCGCTCATCACCTATGCGCTGCAGCCCAAGACCAAGGGCGACGAGGACAAGGTCGCGGTCAAGCTGAACGAAATCATCGACTCAGACGTGGCCATCAAGGTCACCCACGACGCGCAGTCCAAGTCGATCCTCATCGGTGGCACCGGCCAGTTGCACATCGAGGCCACCGTCGATCGCTTGCACCGCATGGGCGTCGAAGTGGATCTCCTGCCCCCCAAGATCCCGTATCTCGAAACCATCAAAGGCACAGCCAAGAACGTCGAGGGCAAGCACAAGAAGCAGACCGGCGGCCGCGGTCAGTACGGGGTGTGCTACGTCGACATTGCGCCCCTGCCCCGCGGCAGTGGCTTCGAGTTCGAGGACGCCATCGTGGGTGGCGCCGTGCCCCGCCAGTTCATCCCCGCCATCGAAAAGGGGATGCGCACGCGCATGGCCCGTGGGGTTGTCGCCGGCTATCGCGTCACCGATGTGAAGGTGCGCTTGTTCGACGGCAAGTACCATGACGTGGACTCGGACTCGCGTTCCTTCGAAATCGCCGGTTCCAAGGGTTTCCAGGCCGCCTTCAAGCTGGCCAAGCCCTGCCTGCTCGAGCCCATCATGAAGATACAGGTCACCTGCCCGGACGACTGCATGGGCGACGTCATCGGCGATCTCAATCAGCGCCGCGGTCGGGTCGAGGGCATGGAGTCCAATGGCAAGGATCAAGTCATCCGCGCGCACGTGCCCATGTCCGAAACTCTCAAGTACTCGTCCGACCTGCGCTCCATGACCGGCGGTCGCGGCTCATTCACCCTCGAGTTCTCGCACTACGACGAACTGCCCAATAACCTGATGGACAAGGTCGTCGCCGACGCCAAAATGGCGGCCGAAGAAGACGAATAGCTACCGCCGCCGCAGCTCCGGGTGCTCGTCGAAAAAAGTTTGGCGACTCGCGGAGCTGATGGTGACGACCGTGCGGCTCTCGGCCTGCAAGCGGGCCTGGCAGGCCAGGCGTGAGTTGCGACGCACATCGAACGCCTTGTCCAGGTTGTCCTCTTCGCACTCGTCTATTGCCGAAAGACCGTCCGACCCTTCGTTGACGTAGACATGGCATGTCGAGCAGGCGCACACGCCGCCGCAAGCCGACCCGAGAAGCGCGCCCGCCTCTTCTGCGGCTTCCAGAATCGTCGCGCCCGCCTTGACCTCGATCTCGATTCCGTCGGGCTCGAAGCGGATCCTGGGCATGGTCTACTTCCCCACTTTGCTTTCCACCGCGCCGATGTCCTGACCGCGCAGCCCCTGCGCCAGCGCCTGGTTCATGCGGCGGGTGGCGAAGTCCTTGGAGGCCGCGTCGAGGGCCTGAATCGCCGCTCGCACAGCTAGGTGGTCGCGACCGGCCTTGCTCTCCTCGAGCGCGTCCATCGCCGCCTTAATCGCGGCCTGCTCACCCTCGATCAGAAGATCGGCCGACGCGGCCAAAGCCGCGCGTGTCGCCTGCAAGATGCGGTCGGCCTCCACGCGCTCTACCACCAACAGGCGCTCGCCCACATCCTCCTCGGCATGGGCGAAGGAATCGCGAATCATGCGCTCGACCTCGTCGTCGGTCAGGCCGTAGCTCGGCTTGACCCGAATCGCCGACTCCTTGCCGGTCGTCTCCTCGCGCGCCGACACGCCGAGCAGACCGTCGGCGTCGACCAGGAAGGTCACCTGCAGGCGCGCCATGCCCGCGGGCATGGGCGGAATCCCGGTCAGTTTGAAACGCGCCAGCGAGCGGCAGTCCGCAACCAACTCGCGCTCGCCTTGCACCACGTGCAGATCGAAACCGGTCTGGTTGTCGGCGTAGGTGGTGAAGGTCTGCACAGCGCCGCAAGGCACAGTGGTGTTGCGGTGGATCAGTTTCTCTGCCACGCCGCCCATCATCTCCAGGCCGAGAGAGAGCGGCACCACGTCCATTAGAACCACATCCTTGCGCGCGTTGCCCGCCAACAGATCGGCCTGCACCGCCGCGCCCAGAGCCACCACCTCGTCGGGATCGATGTCGGCCAAAGGCTCGCGCCCGAAGATGCTGGCGACCA
>PMBY01000191.1 GCA_003153875.1 Myxococcales bacterium
GCCGTGTTCGGCGGACAGAACAACCTGCACGAGGCGCTGGAGAATGCCGTTGCACTGTACAAGCCCAAGATGATCGCGGTTTTCACATCGTGCATGCCGGAAATCATCGGCGACGACGTGAGCGCCTTCATCAAGAACGCGCGCCAGAAGGGCTGCGTCCCGCCGGGCTTTCTCGTGCCCCATGCCAATACGCCGTCTTTCACGGGCTCGCACGTACACGGCTACGATTCCATGCTGGTCGCCATCTTGCAGACCCTGACCGAAGGCAAGGCCGTCGAGGGACGCTGCACCGGCAAGCTAAATTTCCTGGCTGGATTCGACGCCAACACCGGCAACTACCGCGAGTACAAGCGTATCTTCACCGAGTTCGGCATTCCCTTTACCTTCCTGGCCGACATTTCCGAAGTATTCGACTCGCCCAATGATGGCACCTACCGCATCTATCCAGGCGGTACGCCCCTGGACGATGCGGCCGATTCCATCAACGGAAAGGCAACCCTCAGCGTGGCGCCCTACGCCACCTCGAAAACGCTGGTGTGGATCAAGGAACAGTACGCCGGCGTGCACGCGAGTATTCCCATGCCCCTTGGCATTGCCAGGACCGATGCGTTGATGCTGAAGTTGTCGGAGCTGTTTGACAAGCCGGTGCCCGCGTCGCTGAAGGCCGAGCGCGGACGCGCCGTGGATGCCATCACCGACGCGCACCAATACATGCACGGCAAGAGGTTCGCCGTCTTCGGCGACCCGGACAACCTCGGCGGTTTTGTGGCGTTCCTCCTCGAGATGGGCGCACTCCCCGTGCATCTCCTGTGCTCCAAGGGCTCGAAGAAACTCGAACGTGAACTGCAGGCCCTGCTCGACAGTTCGCCCTACGGCAAGGCCGGCAAGATCTACATGAACCGCGACCTGTGGCACCTGCGCTCGTTGCTGATGACCGATCCGGTGGACGCCATCATCGGCGACACGCACGGCAAGTTCGCCGCGCGCGACGCGAAGATTCCGCTCTTTCGCTTCGGCTTTCCCATCTTCGACCGGGTCAACCTCCACCGTCGTCCCATCATCGGCTACCAGGGCGTCATCAACATGGTCACCGAGATCTGCAACAAGTTCACCGACATCAAGGACGAGACTTGTGAGGACCGCTTCTTCGAAATGATGCGCTGAAAGGGAGTTCGCCATGAAAATAGCCTTCACCAGCAGCAACGGAATCTGCGTCGATTGTCACTTCGGCAGCAGCGAGGCGTTCTTTGTCTGGGAAGTGGGTCTGGACAAAGCGCGCTGCCTGGGCCACCGCTGCATACCCGACGGCGATGGGCAGGAGGACCGAATCACAACGCGGGCCAATCTGCTCTTGGATTGCGCCATCCTGTGCACCGCACAGATTGGCGGACCCGCCGCCGCCAAGCTGGTCGCCCGGCACATTCATCCAGTCAAGACCGCTGCCGCCACGCCCGTGGCCGAATTCGTGCAACGCCTGCAGGGCGTTCTGCGCGGGCATCCCGCACCCTGGCTGCGCAAGGCCATGGGCCTGGCGTCCCCTGAACCCGATCCCTCGCTCGACCAACCCGCATGAAGGAAAGGAGAGTTTTATGGCCTACCTGACTGGAATCACTCGTGGAAAGCAGGAATGGACGCCCAGGTTCGTCAAATCCGTTGACGACAACAAGTGCATCGGCTGCGGCCGCTGCATGAAGATATGCGCCCACGAGGTGCTGGCGCCGAAAGAGGTGGACGAAGAGGAATCCGCCAAGATGTTCGCCAGCGTGAAGAACCCCGACAACTGCATCGGCTGCGAAGCCTGCGGCCGCACCTGTTCAAAGAAGGCCTTCAGCTTTGAACCACTGCTGATGTGACGGTCATGCGCTTGGCGGATGAACTGGCCCAGGTCGAGTGCGCGGAGGACCTTTTCGCACGCCTTGGGGTGGACTTCGACCCACGGGTGATGGCTGTGCACCGTTTGCACGTGCTTCGGCGCTTCGGCATCGAGGTGCAACGCATGGAAACGCAGGGCACGTCGATGAGCGGGGCCGAGCGTGAACGCCGGTACCAACGAGCCCTGGCCGACGCACACGCGCATTTCGCCAATCCGACTGGTTCGACCGAGCCGCGGTTGCCAGATTTCGGTCCAAGCCTGGTGCAGATTCGCCGTCACCATTCCGGAGCATGAAGCCATGAGCTTCGATCTACTGAAGGAACGCCGCGCTCAGGTGGTGCGGAACAATCGCGACCGAGCGGTGGCTCTCGACTGCAACAAGGCGAGCGCGGCCGGCTCGGTCAGTCAGCGGGCCTGCACCTTTTGCGGATCGCGGGTCGTGCTCTATCCCATCGCGGACGCGCTTCATCTGGTGCACGGTCCGGTGGGCTGCGCGGCCTACACCTGGGACATTCGTGGCGCTCTGTCCTCGGGGCCAGAGCTTCATCGCATCAGCTGCTCGACTGACATGCGCGAGCGCGAGGTGGTCTTCGGCGGCGAGCAACGCCTGGAAGCGTCCCTGCGTCGGCTCATCGCCCAGCACGCGCCCCGTGCCGCTTTCGTCTACGGAACCTGCATCGTGGGCGTGATCGGCGACGACGTGCCAGCAGTGTGCAAGCGGGTGGAGGCCGACCTTGGAATTCCGGTGATTCCCGTGCTGGCCGAAGGCTTCCGTGGCACCAAGCGCGACGGCTACAACGCCGCCTGCGGCGCCCTGCTGACACTGATAGGCACGGGTGATACCTCCGCGGTCAGGCCGCAGTCCATCAATCTGCTCGGCGATTTCAACGTGGCCGGCGAAAGCTGGATCATTCGCAAATACTTCGAAGAAATGGGCGTCGAGGTGGTTTCCGTGCTGACCGGCGACGGCCGGGTCGACGAGATCCGCCGCGCCCACGGCGCACGCCTGAACGTCGTGCAATGTGCGGGCTCCATGACCCCGCTGGCGAAGGCCATGCAGGAACGCTACAACATCCCTTTCATTCGTGTGTCCTTCTTCGGCATCGAGGACACGGCCGATGCGCTCTATCGCACGGCCGAGCGCATGGATAGCCCGGAAATCATGGGGCTGGCTCGCGCCCTGGTCAGCCGCGAGATTTCTCGCGTGTTGCCCGAGCTGCGCGCCTGCAAACAGGATCTGGCCGGCAAACGCGCGGGGCTGTACGTGGGCGGAGCCTTCAAGGCATTTTCGCTGGTGCGGGCGCTTCGCCAACTGGGCGTGTCCGTGGTGCTGGCCGGAACCCAGACCGGCAGCAAGGAAGAGTACGAAAAACTGCAGGCTGTGTGCGACGAACACACGGTCATCGTGGACGACACCAATCCGCTCGAGTTGGCGTCGTTTCTCGTCGAGCAGGACGTCGACGTCTTCATCGGCGGCGTGAAGGAGCGCCCCATCGCCTACAAACTGGGCATTGGCTTTTGCGACCACAACCACGAGCGCAAGATCGCGCTGGCGGGATTCGACGGTGCACTGGCCTTTGCTCGCGAGGTGCGTGCCACGGCCACCAGCCCAATCTGGAACCTTATGCCGCGCCGGATGCGAACCGCCGCAGCAGCGAAGGGAGACAAGCGATGAGCTGCGCCGCCGTCAAGACGACTGCACCGAACGTGCACAGCTCTGCCAAGCCCGATGCCGCTGTCAACCCTTGCACCCTGTGCGCGCCACTGGGCGCGGCCCTGGCCACGGCTGGCGTGCGCGGCGCGATTCCCCTGCTGCACGGGGCGCAGGGCTGCGCGACCTACATTCGTCGCTATCTCATCAGCCACTTTCGCGAGCCCATGGACGTGGCCTCCAGCAGCTTTGGCGAGGCGCAGACGGTCTTTGGTGGCGAGGACAACCTGGGGCGGGCTCTCGACAACGTGCTCCAACAATACCGCCCGGAATTGGTGACCGTGGCCACCACTTGTTTGGCCGAGACCATCGGCGACGATGTGCCGCTTCTGTTGACCAGCTATCGCACCCGCACCGGCAGCGCCTTGCCCCTGGTTCACGCCGCCACGCCCAGCTACAAGGACGGCCACGTCGAGGGGTTCCATTCCATGGTGTACGCGCTGGTCAAGGCGCTGGCTTGCGACCAGGGCACACCTCTGCGCGCGGTGAACTTGCTGCCGCCCCTGGTGTCGCCAGCGGATCTGCGCCACCTGCGTGAGATCGTCGCGGGATTCGACGTCGCCGCCACCGTGCTGCCCGACTACGCGGATCGTCTGGACGGGGTGATCCTGGATCAATATCGCTCACTGCCTGATGGCGGAACCCGCGTGGTCGACATCGCGTCCATGCCTCGCGCACTCGCCAGCATCGATCTGACACTCACCGGCCGCGCCCCGCGCGCCAGCAAGCTGCTGGCGGATCGCGGCGCGCCTGCTCGCGTTCTGGGCTTGCCCATCGGGGTCCGCGCCACCGACGTCATGATCGAATCCCTGGCCGACGTGACTGGCGCCGGCCGGCCGGCGTGGCTGCTAGGCGAACGCGGTCGGCTGCTCGACGCCTATGCCGATGGACACAAGTACGTCTTCGGCGCGCGCGCGGGCCTCTATGGTGATCCCGAACTGGTGGCCGCCCTGGCGGGGTTCCTGCTGGAAATCGGCGCCCGCCCCGTGTTCTGCGCAACCGGAGCGCGCAACCGTGCCCTGCCGGAAGCCCTGGCTGCCCTGCCCGCCGGCTCGGTGGACGAGGTTCTCGACGACACCGACTTCGAATCGATCGGAGCCGCTTGCGAACGCCACAAGCCGGATCTGCTCATGGGCAGCAGCAAGGGCTACCGGCTCGCGCACGCGTTCGGTATTCCCTTGCTGCGCATCGGATTTCCCATCCACGATCGCCTGGGCGCAGGCCGCCTCCTGCACGTCGGCTACCGGGGCACCACGCGGCTTTTCGATGAACTGGTGAACGCGCTTCTGCAACGCCAGCAGGATGCCTCGCCGGTGGGCTTCTCCTATCTGTGAGGCGCGCCGGTGCTGTCCACCGGAGCATCCACTTCCCCCGCCGCTCTGGCTGACGTCCGGGGGCGCGCCTACGCAACTCTGCTTGGCTCAGCGCTGGGCGATGCACTCGGCGCCACCGTCGAGTTCTGCACGCAATCCGAAATCCGCGCGCAGTACGGAGTGCTTCGCAAGATCGTGGGTGGCGGCTGGCTCAAGCTGAAACCAGGCGAGGTCACCGACGACACGCAGATGTCCCTGTGTGTGGCCCGTTCCTTGGCGGCCGTCGGCTGGTCGCCAGCCGACATCGCAGAACGCTTTGCAACTTGGTTCAAGAGTTGGCCGGTCGACGTGGGCAACACCTGCCGTCGCGGCATCGCCCGCTACATCAACCACGGAACCCTGACCGGTCCCTTCAATGAAGGCGATGCCGGTAACGGCGCAGCCATGCGCGTGGCGCCGGTGGCACTGGCCACCCTGGCCGACAGCCGACTGCTCGAACACTGGGCGGTGGAGCAGGGCCACATCACGCACAATCATCCTCTGTCTGACGCCGCCTGCGTGCTCGTCGGCCG
>PMBY01000487.1 GCA_003153875.1 Myxococcales bacterium
GCCCAGGCCACAAGCTCCGCCCCATCGACGCCCGCCTCGCGCAAGAAATCCTCGCTGCCGGCCAGCACGGCATGACCGCCCACCTGTCCGCTGACACCGCGGCCTGGCTGGTAGCGGAAATCTTGGGGTGAGAACAAGGCCAGTCTTCTTTCTTCGGCGCCGCACACGATGGCCGCGGCCAGGGGGTGCTCGCTCGCGCGCTCCAGGCTGGCAGCAAGAGCGAGGACCGTGTCGCCGGCGAAGCCCGCGGCGTGCACGCCAAGCAGCTTGGGCTTACCTTCGGTCAAGGTGCCCGTCTTGTCCAGCACCAGGGTGTCGACCTGGGCCAGGGTTTCCAGGGTCGCGGCGTCGCGCACCAGCACGCCCGCGGCGGCACCGCGACCTATTCCCACCATCACGGACATGGGCGTGGCCAGGCCCAGCGCGCAGGGACAGGCAATGATGAGCACGGCGACCGCGTTCACTAGAGCATAGGCCAGGCGCGGCTCGGGCCCGACCAGCGCCCACACGACGAAGGTGAGCAGCGACGCGGCCACGACTGTGGGTACGAACCACGCCGACACGCGGTCAGCCACCCGCTGAATGGGCGCACGGCTGCGCTGGGCCTCGCCCACCCGCCGCACAATCTGAGCCAGCAAGGTGCCGGCCCCTACGCGCTCGGCGCGCATGACTAAGCTGCCCGATCCGTTCTGCGTGCTACCGGTGACCTGATTCCCGGGCGCCTTGTCCACGGGGAGGGATTCGCCGGTGATCATGGATTCGTCGAGGGCGCTGGTGCCTTCCACGACCACGCCGTCGACCGGCACGCGCTCGCCTGGCCGCACTCGTATCCGATCTCCCACTTGCACCTGCTCGACGGGAACATCGCGTTCCGAGCCGTCCGGAGAAATCAGACGGGCGTTTTTCGGGGCCAGGCGCAGAAGCGCGCGGATGGCGCTGCCGGTGGCCTGGCGGGCTCGCAATTCCAAGACTTGGCCCAAGAGAACCAGGGTGGTGATGGCCGCCGCTGGCTCGAAGTAGAGCGGTGCAGACGCTCCAGTCTTGCGGAACGCAGCCGGCAGCGCACCGGGGAACAGGGCCGCTATCACGCTGAACCCGAAGGCCGTCCCAGTGCCCAGCCCGATGAGGGTGAACATGTTAGGGCTGCGCCGCACGATCGAGCGCCACGCCCGCTGCAAGAGAGGCCAGCCCGCTCCCAGTACCACCGGCGCGGCCAGCACCATCTGAATCACAGCCAGCGCGCGCGTCGGCAGGACGTGCAAAGCCTCATGTCCAAGCACCATCTCAGCCATGCTGTAGATGACCAGCGGCGCTGACAGCCCAAGCGCGATCCAGAACCGGCGGGTCATGTCGGCCAGCTCGGGGTTGGGCGCCTCTTCCAGTGACACGATCTCAGGCTCCAAGGCCATGCCGCACTTTGGGCATGGGCCGGGACGGTCGCTGGCCACGCCCGCGCACATCGGGCACAGGTAGCGCAGCCCCGCGGCCGGCCGCGGCACCACCGCTGTCTGCGACGGATGGACCGCCACGCGCGGACCGCCCAACTTGACGAGTCCCATGGCGGCCATTCCCCCGGGCCGGAAGCTGGGCGCCAGGAACTTCTCAGGCTCGGCCTTGAAGCGGGCCAGACAAGACGGATTGCAGAAATAGTAGAGGGTACCCTTGTGTTCGCGCTGGCCCGCCGCTCTTGCGGGATCAACCATCATTCCGCAGACTGGATCCCGTTTGGCCATGAGAGTCCTCAAGGTGAAATGTAGCCTGTGGCGGCACAGCGGCAAGGCGCCTTTAGCTGGCAGCCCCGTCTGTCGATACCTAACTGCATAGGTCTGCCTGATGCCCTATTCATTGAGACCTACTCGCCCTGGCCTTTCGACTGCAGACAATTCAGTTGCTGGCCGAGACGGGCAGGCCGGTGCGGTTCTCGTCATCGTCATGCTGGCCATGATCGGCCTTCTGGGAATCGGCCTGACAGGCGTGTTCTTGACCGGAGGCAACGTCCAGATAGCTGCCAACACCAATCTGCGCAACCAGGCCCTGTACGTGGCCGAGGCGGGACTTGAACGAGCGCGCGATATTTTGAACGGTCCGTCTCAGGTCGATTTTCCAGCCATGCTGGGCGGCACAGGGCACGTGGCTTATGTGGCGGACGAGATCCCTCACTCGCTCGACACCAGGGGCCAGCCCATCGGCCGAGGCGCCATCATGCGGGACGCGGCCGGGGTTCCCCTATACAAAGTGTCCTATCCGACCACGGTGTCTCGCACAGAGCCGATACCCGGCGACAACCCCAATGGCGCGCCCAATGCCTTCATGGGCAGCTACACCGTCTATGTTCGCAACGACACCGCGGAATGCCGGATGGGCAAGTACGTGGTCGACGGCTCGGATGTGAATGGGAACCAGATGTTGGTGGTGAGGTCCGAGGGAACCGGCTTCGACAACAGAACTTTGGTGGTTCTCGAGGTCGTCATGGGACCGAAGGGCGGGGGCGGGACCGGCCAAACTGGAGCCGGCGGCGTGAACCAGGTTTTGTGCAATTCCGGCAAGAACGCCTGCGACGACAACAACTCCGTCATCAACAACATCGTCGTAAACTAGACCGAATCCATGGCTCGGCGTGCGCGACGGTCTGGCGTCAGCCGTGTTATGAAGAGGCGAGATTCGTCATGACTCGTATCGATGCCAGCTTCAAGGTTTGCGCTTTGTTCGGGTTTCCCGCGCGCCATTCAGTCGGGCCCGCTTTGCACAACACCGCCTTCGAAGCCCTCAATTTGCCCCTCGTGTACGTCGCTCACGATGTGGAACCGGCGCGGCTGACCGAGGCCTTTGCGGGCGCTCGAGCGATGGACTATCGCGGCCTTTCCATCACCATGCCGCACAAGGTGGCCGCCTTGGCCCTGGTCGACGACGTGGATGACATGGCCCAGGCCATCGGCTGCATCAACACCGTGGTCAGTGAGGACGGTCGCTTGCATGGCAGCAACGTCGACGGGCTAGGCGCGCTCAGTGCTCTACGTCAGGCGGGAGCCGATCCAGCCGGCCGTCGGGTGCTGGTGCTGGGTTCAGGGGGTGCCGCTCGAGCCCTGGCGATCACGCTTGGGATGGCTGCCAAGCCGGCCGAGATGCTCATCCTGGGCGCCATCGAGGACGAGCTGGCGCGCCTGGCGCGCGACGTGGCCGAGCGCACGGGCTGTGCTGTCGGGTCCGACTTGCTGAGCGACTCGACCCTGGCCGCCGGCCTGGCCAAGACGGAGATCCTGTTGCACTGCACGCCGGTGGGCATGAAACCCGAGAGCGAGCGCAGCCTGGTGCCGCGCGATGGTTTGCGTTCCGACCTGGTGGTTTTCGATGCCGTGTACAACCCGCGCCGGACCCTGCTCCTGCGCGATGCCGCCGCGGCCGGGTGCCGCGTGATCGAAGGGACCGAGATGTTCCTGGGTCAAGCCGCGTTGCAGTTCGAGCGGTGGACGGGCCAGCCCGCACCGACGGAGATCATGCGCCGGGTGCTGGAAGCGCGGCTATGAATCTCGTGCTGGTGGGATACCGAGGGACGGGCAAGAGCGTGATCGCGCGCCGGCTGGGTCGGATGCTGGACAGGCCCGTCGTGAGTCTGGACAATGAGATCGTGCGGCTGGCTGGCAAACCCATTCCTGAGCTGGTCGCCGAACGGGGCTGGGATCATTTTCGCGGCTTGGAAGAACAGATCTGTCGCCGCGTGGGCGCCCTGGATGGACAGATCCTCGACTGCGGCGGCGGGGTGGTCGAGCGCGAAGCCAACGTCGCGGCCTTGCGCGAGCACGGGCATGTCTTCTGGCTGCGGGCCACGCCCGCCACCATCGTGGCGCGCATCGGGGGCGATGGTAATCGACCGTCGCTGACTGGTGGAAAGAGCTTCACGGAGGAAGTGAGCGAGGTGTTGCAGCGGCGTACGCCTCTGTACCAGGCCATGGCCCATGAGGTGATCGACACCGACGCCCGAACCCGCGACGACATCGCCGCCGAGATCGCGCGGCTCTGGCGCAGCGGGGGTTAGCTACCGTGCGATGACGCCGAAACGGACGTTCACGAATCCGGCGTGCCCAGCGGTCTTCAGCACCTTGCTGACCACATCGGAATCCGTGTCCTTGTCGGCCAGTAGGAGAATCCCACTGGCCTCTGAGCTCTGCTCCTGCCCGGCCTGGGCGCGGTTGCCCTTGATGCTGACCAGCTTGGCGTACAGCCCTGGGATCCTGCCGGCCTCGTCTACCGGATCGGCCAGGAGGCCCTTGGCCACGCGAGCCACCGGAGCGTCGGCGACCTGGATGGCCGACTTGGTGATCGAGATCGTCAGCTGCAGTTGCAGGCGTACCTGGCTAGTCGACGAGGGCAGGAGTAGTTCGGATTTGTTTTCCACCTCGGTGGCTTGGGCAGCGTAGGCCGCGAGCAGGAAGAACAACAGGTTGGACAGAATGTCCATCAGCGCGGTCAAGTTCAACGCCACCATCGGCGTTCCGCCGCCACTGGATTGACCACCGAATACGCTGCGCTTGCCGAAGCTCATCTCACCACCGTGGAGACGACAACGGTCGGAAAAAGTCCGACGGTGTGCATGGTCTTTCCTTGCTTGGCCTCGTATTCGCGAGCCGCATCCATGGTGCGAACCAGGACTTCGTACTTCACGCCCGCGTCGGGTGTCAGAATGACCGTGTCTGACTTGGGATAGTGCTGCTTGATGTCCCGCAACTCCCGGGTCAGCCTGGCAAAGTCATGCGTCGACCCGTGCAAGGGGATCTGGCGCGCCATCTCGTCCAGCTCCTCCTGCGAAAAGGCGGTGCCCAGCGCCGCCACCCGGAACCCATCCTTCTGCACGGACACGTTCACGGTCACCGCGCGTTTCATGTCGGCCACGTCGCTGTCCTCGGCGGATTGCACCGGAACCGTGCCGTTGATGACCATCACGATGGTCGCGCCAAACGCGGCTAGCAAGAAGAACAGCAGGTTCGACAGGATGTCCATCAGCGCGGTCAGATTGAGCTGCACCAGCGGAACCGGGCCCTCGCCGAACACATTCGTGCGCGAGCCTCCCGCTTCTTCTTCGCCGGAATCGCCGCCGCCGGACATGGCTGCTACCTTGCCCCTGCCGATCCGCCACGGGCGGGTGCCCCCCGCGTCTCTGGGCTGCTGAGCAGACGATCAACCAAAGCGGCCGTGGCCTGCTCCATGCGGGTCATCTCGCGGTTTTGTTTCGCCGAAACCAGCAAGTAGGCAACCACTGTCACCGTGGCGACGGTCAGTCCGAAGAACGTGTTGTAGAAGGCGACGGCCACGCCCTTGGATAGGGCTGCCTGGCGCGCGGCCGCGTCCACGGCCTGCATGCCCGAGAATGAAATGATGAGGCCGTGAATGGTTCCCAGCAACCCCAGCAGGGTGGCCAGGTTGGAGATGTGGGGCAGAGCTGCGGTGCCGCGCCGAAAGCGGGCCAGTTCGGTCACGGCGCAGGTTTCTACATTGCGGCGAATTTCTTTCTCGCTGCGGTTGGCACGTTCGATCGCTGCCAGCATCATCTTCTGCAGGGGATGGTTGCCGCCGCAAAGCTGTGCCGCCTTGCCGTATTCACTCGCGTCCACATGTCCGAGCACCTTGTCGCGCAGTCCCTCGATGTTCAGGCGAAAACCTATCCACAGAGTGTAGACGCGCTGAACGATGATCCCCACCGC
>PMBY01000352.1:0-356 GCA_003153875.1 Myxococcales bacterium
TTGAGGTAGCGGTTGCGGCCAATGCGTTCCCAGCCCAGCACGCCCAAGAGAGCCTCCCACATATAGTCGCCGGGCCGCTTGACCTGCGATTCCCAGAAGGGCACGAACCAGAAGTGGGAGGTTCCCGCCTCGGGGCCCAGACCGCGGCTGTACCAGATGCTGGGGAAGATGAACGTCCCCTCCCAGGTCGGGCGACGAACACCGAAGTAGAATGGAAAGACCACAGTGGTGCTGCGTTCTTGACTCCAGAAACGCCAGTACAGCGGGAACGCGATGGTGCTGGAGTCGGCGGCGCCACTGCGTCGGTAGAAGAGCGGCGCCACAGTGTAACTTTGGTCGCTGACTTCGTTCCGGTA
>PMBY01000352.1:363-10351 GCA_003153875.1 Myxococcales bacterium
AGCGAGCGCTCGGGATTGAAATGCGCGTAGTGCAGCAGCGGCGGAATCAGCCGGGTGGTGGTCTCGCTGACCTTGTTGCGATAGGAGAACCAGAGCGGGAAGAAAGTGCAGAAGCGGGTCTTCCAGTTGTCGCGCCAGACGAAATTGCCCGCGTACCACCACAGGCTGTCGGGCGCCTTGCCGAATCCGAAGATCGCGGTGGCGAAGGTCTGCGATGTGTGTGAATGGCGCTCGTAGAACAGCGGCAGCACGGCCTCGCTGCCGGTCTGATTGGCACGATCACGCGAATACCAGAACAGCGGCAAAAGGCCGCGGGTGGTTTCGCTGCCGTGGCGCGCCCACAGCAGCGGTCCCGCCAGGGTGAACGACGTCTGTTCTTCGCTGTTGGCGAAATGCCAGTAGAGCGGCATGAGCATGGCGTGGCTCTTGCTACCCTGACGACCTTGCCACCAGAGCGGGAACAGCACGTGGGTGCTTCCCTCGGGCGAGCTCGACTGGAAGTAGAGCGGCGACACCACGTGGCTGGTTTGGCTTTCGTAGTTGCGATGGTAGACGAAGAGCGGCGTCACCAGCAGGCGGCGCTTGGGGTTGTCCGCTGACACGAACAGGGGGATCAGGCCCGATGCGTGGCTGTGTGCTTGGTCGTTTGCGGTGCGGAACCAAGGCCCAACCATGAGGGTGCGGTGGTTCTGGTCGTGGCTCGACCAGAACAAGGGAAGGAAACTGTCCATGTGATAGCCGCTGTCGTCGCGACGGCCGAAGTAGAGAGGAAATACATAGGTGCCGGTGTCTCCCTTTTCCCGATAGCGCGCGTACAAGGGAAACAGAACCCGCGCCGTCACGCTGGGGCCATCGACCATGACGTAGGGCCCGAACATGCGCGTGCGCTNNCGGAAAGTATGGTCGAGGTAGAGCAGGGGCACGCCGCGGGCCTGGACCTTGTCGTCGCGGTACCAGAAATAGGGCAGGACGAAGCCGGCCTGGAAATCCGCACGGCGAATCCAGGCCGCCAGAGGCGAGGCAAACAGCGTGCTCCGGCTGTCGCGGCGATAGTGCAGCAAGGGGAAGAGGGTGAAGCTGGTTTNNGGAAGAGCGGGAACAAGGCATCGGTGGTCTCGCCGCCCCAGCTGCGGTGCAGGTAGGGACCCACCACGGTGGTGGTGCGGTCCGCGGCATCGTCGCGAAACCGTCCGAAGATCGGAAAGACAACGAAGTGCCGGCGCTGGCTGCCGCTGCCCCAGAACAGGATGGGCACGATTCCCGCGGACGAGCCGGTGCGATCCACGTCGCGGAAGAAGAACGGAGCCACGGTGGTGGACGTGCCGCGACGGGAATCGGCGAAGTGCCACAGCAGCGGCACTTGGATCTGGTAGCTGGCCTCGTGATCGTGGCCGGTAAAGAAGAGCAAGGGCCAGATGGCGGTGATTGAACTGTTGGCGTCCTCGCCGTGATACCAGAGGGGGAAGCCCAGCGTGGTGCTCGATTTCCCGTCGCGAAAGTGCCAGAGCAAGGGGGCCACCACCAGGTGACTGCGCTCGGCGCGCTGGCCGAAGAAAACCAGAGGGAAAAGACCCGAGCTGCTGCCACCGTCGGAGAAGTGGCGGTGAAAGGCCCACAGTGGGAAGATGCCGGCTGCGGTGGTGCGCTCGTCAGGGGAATGGCGGTGAAAGTAGAAGGGCAACAAGCTGTGTGCCGTTGCGGCCTGCGCCCGATCGCGGAAATACCAGAAGAGTGGGAAGACTACGCGTGTGGTTCCTGCGGGATCCTTGCGCTGGTAGTAGGGCCCGACCACGGTGGAGGTGGCATCCGCCGCAATGTCGCGATA
The DNA here is from genome assembly GCA_003153875.1 of Myxococcales bacterium. Next base: position 2,189 of record PMBY01000352.1, read on the forward strand.
GCGCCAGTAGAGCAGGAGGTAGGACGTCAGCTCGCTCTGCCGGTCGTGCCAGCGCAGGATGGGCGGGACTAGCCAGGTTAGCCCGTGCGAGCCCGCGTTGTCGTCGCGGCGATAGCCGCCCAGGGGCGACAGATAGAGAGCCTTCTTGTCGTGGTCGGCACGGCTACCGAGAAAAAACGGCAGGATGAGTTGCCAGCTTGAACCCTTGTCTCGATCGCGTCCCCACCAGGCGAGCAGGGCGGCCGATCCCATGGACGAGCCCCCGCGCCGGACGTGAAACACAGGCGGGATGATGGTGGTGTTCGCCTCGGGTGAGCGGAACGACCAAAGCAGGGGGAAGCCGACATCGTAGCTGAAGCTCTTGCTGCGGCCGAACCAGTACAGCCACAGAAACGCGCCGGTCTTGTTCTCGCCGTCTAGCGACGAATACCCCAGCCAGGATGCGAAATAGCCACCCTTGGGGTCGGTGTGGCGAATGGCCACCGGCAGGATGAGCAGAGTCGCCTCGTGGCCGCTGCGCCAGTAGAAATTGAGCGGCAAGGCATAGGTGAAGGCAGACTCTTTCGATCGCGAGGAAACAAAGAGGGGACAGACGTCAAACTTGTGCTCAGGCGAGCGTTTCCAGAAGTAGAGAAAGCCGAGAAGGCCAAAGGAGTGTCCCTTGTCCGGATCACCGATGCTGAACGAGCCCAGAAAGGGAGCGGCCCAGCCAAACTTGGTCGATGAGTAGAAGATTGGCCACACCGCCCACGAGCGCGCGTCCGGCTGTCGCGTTTGCGAGTAGAGCCCGACTACGGTGACCACGCGCTGTTTGAGATGGTCTTCGATTCGCCAGTAGAAGGGAGCGACAATCTGTGTGCGGGCCTCCGGGCCCCAGAAGTGCCAATAGAAGGGCACCAGCACGCGGTAGCCCGGGTTGCCCCGGCGCGACCAATAGAAAGGAATAAAGTTAAGGGTCGCGCCTTCCTTGCGGAAGAGCAGAAGATTGAAGGCTCGTTCAAAGGAGCGGCAGGTCCCTTGCTCGCAAATGGTTTCCACCGGGCACTCCACATCCCGGCTGCACGCCGGCCCTGTGGCTCTATCCGTGGTCGTGGTCGTGGTCGTGGCCGTGGTCGTGGCCGTGGCCGTGGCCGTGGTCGACCTTCCCCCCTCCGAATCCTGCTTCAGTTCCGCCACCGGTTCCGCCTCGGCCTGTGCCGTGCGGAAGGGCGACAGCGCCTGGGCCCGCATGGTGCGGGCAAAGGGATCCAAATTGGTGGCCGCGCTGGCGTGGATCGACAGTCCGATCGCGATGGCCGTTGCCGCGATCGACGCTGGCGTAGAGAGACGACGTTGTTTCATGCGGCGAGTAACTGCGATCACGGCTGCGGCGGCAGCATCTTCCATTCACCGTTCTCGCGCACGAAGACCACGTCACCGGTATCCGACTCGTCGCCCTTTTGGCGCGTGACCTTGAGGGTGGCTGTCTCGCCCTTCACCGCTGAACTCTTGATGCTGAACTTGGTCCCCTCGACCTCCTTCTGCATCTTCTTGAGACTCTCGCTCGCCTGGCCCATCTGCGTGGCCAACATGCCTTGGTACATGAGGGCGTAGCAGTCGATGACCTTTTCCATGTTGCCCTCGACCAGGGCCTTGCGCCATCGCTCGAAGGTCTTCTCAGGTGTGGAAAATTCGGCCCGCGCAGGGGGAAGCTGCAAAGAAACGCTCTTGATCTTTTCCTTGGGGATTTTGACTGTCTGTCCCTGGGTTTCGACGGTGAAGACGCCGTCGTAGTAGTGGATGAGCTTGCCGTTCATCTTGGTCTTGTCGAGCAATTCGAACACCTCGGCGCGCGCGGCGGGCGCCCACAGGGCGGCGGCGAGCAGGGCCGCGACCAGGAGGATGGAGGAACGGATCGGGCGAGTCGACGCCACGGCTGTCATCCCTTCACCGTGATCCCAGGGGCCGGAAATCGCTTGGTCAGCTCGCGCACCTCGGCTGCGACCTGGGCCGCGTTTTCGTCGCTCGGGTTGGACATCACGCCATCCATCCAGGCCGCGATTTGTTTCATCTCGGCGGGGCCCATGCCGCGGCTGGTGACCGAGGGCGAGCCGAGCCGGATGCCGGAGGGATCGAATGGCTTGCGCGTGTCGTAGGGCACGGAGTTGTAGTTGAGTTCGATGCCCGCCTTGTCCAGCGCCTTGGCCGCGACCTTTCCGGGGATGTTCTTGTTGGTCAGGTCGACCAGGATGAGATGGTTGTCGGTGCCGCCTGAAACCACGTGGTAGCCACGCGCCATCAATTCGGCGGCCAGAACCGCGGCATTTTTGACCACGTTCTGGGCGTACTCGCGGAAGGCCGGCTGCGACGCCTCGTGCAGGGCGACCGCGATTCCCGCGGTGGTGTGGTCATGCGGTCCGCCCTGCAGACCCGGAAACACGGCCTTGTCTAGAGCCGAAGCATGGGCCGTGCGGCACAGAAGCATGCCGCCCCGCGGACCACGCAGGGTCTTGTGTGTCGTGGTGGTGACCACGTCGGCATGGGGAACCGGCGAAGGATGGGCACCGCCCGCCACCAGGCCNNCGTTCGCGGCGAGCCAGGTCTCGTACCTCGTCGAGGTCGATACGGCCGGTGTCCTTGCGCACGCCGTACTGGACAGACTGGAAGTAGCGGCCGGTAATGGACACGTTCCAGCCATGAGTCAGGTGGCCGCCCATGGGCAGGGCCAGGCCCATGACCTTGTCACCGGGCTTCAAGAAGGCGAAGTACACGGCCAGGTTGGCCGGCGACCCCGAATACGGCTGCACGTTGGCGTGCTCAGCGCCGAAGAGCGAGCAGGCGCGCTCCTGGGCCAGCGTCTCCAGCGGGTCAACGAATTGCTGTCCTTCGTAGTAACGCTTTCCGGCGTAGCCTTCGCTGTATTTGTTGGTGAAGACCGAGCCAGTGGCCTCAAGGACCGCGCGCGAGACGTAGTTCTCCGACGGAATAAGCCGGATCTTGTCGGCCTGGCGGCGCTCCTCGGCGCGGACCAGTTCCAGAACCTTGGGATCGGCCACGGACAGCGGTTCATCGACGAACTTCATGGCCCCGCAAGCTATTCCGGCGGGGGGCGTGAGTCAACGGAACACGCCGGCCTTCTTTTCATTGACCGCAAGCAACTTGGCGGCCGGCCTGCCGACAACAGGAGCGTCCGTCAACGTCATTCTAGGAGGTTCCAACATGAATCCATTCTCTCGCGTGTTTTCCCTAAGCGTTGCGTTGCTCGCGCTGTCGCTCTTCCCGTTCGCGGGGTGCGACAACAACTCCGTCGGGTCCAAGCCCGGGTCGGTGGGGCAGGTCACCCTGTACGTCGAAGATGTGCCTGCGGATGTCGCCTGTCTGCGCATTACCGCCGGCGGCACCACCCGTGAAGTGGTGCGTGACCTGGACGTGACCCAGGGACAGGCCGTGACCGAAAGCTTCTCTGGGTTGCCCATTGGCACCGTCGTGTTCCAGGCTGCGGCCTATTCGCAAATTTGCGACAAGGTGACCAGCAGCACAGTTCCCACCTGGATAAGTGAAGAGGTCTCCGTCACGGTGAGCCTCACGCACTCCACCAGCGTGTCGCTGACGCTGTACCGCAACGGCCGCGCCAAGGTCACCGTCGGGTTCGATCCCGAGACCGATGCGGGGAGTGCTGACGGGGGGTAGTAATTCCGCCTCATCTCTTCGAAGGCCCGCTGCTGAGAACACAAAGGGGTGTTCTCAGCGGTGGGCGGATGTGTAATCCGAACTGACTCACCAGTCCGCGGTCCCCAAACTGAGATGGTCTGTGGTAGCGTGCCAACTGAGAAGCGGCAACTCACATGGCAAGCCCCAAAGATCTCAAAGGCACCCGACTCGGTCGCTACACTCTGATCGAACACCTGGCCACGGGTGGAATGGCGGAGATATTCCTCGCCCGCCACGAGGCTGAGGGCGCGTTCCGCAAGGAACTGGTGCTCAAGATCTTGCAGCCGCGTTGGGCGGAACATCAGGCGGTGGTGGATATGTTTCTGGGCGAGGCGCGCATCGCCGCAATGCTCTTTCATCCCAACATCGTCGACGTCTATGACGTCGCCAGCGAAGACGGAACGCACTTCATCGCCATGGAGTACATCCAAGGCAAGACGTTGACCGAGCTGGCTCGTCGGGCCATCGAGGTTTCGCAGCTCCTCTACCTGGACATTGGGGCACACATCGTGGGCGAGGTGGCATCGGCGCTGGCCTACATGGATGAGGCGCCGGACGAGAATGGCCAACCGATGCACGTCGTGCATCGTGATGTTTCGCCCACCAACGTCATCATTGGCACCTCGGGCCATGTCAAGCTCATCGACTTCGGGATCGCCCGACAAGGGACGGCGATTGAGGACGAGGCGGGCATGCGTCCGGGCAAGGCATCGTATATGTCTCCCGAACAGGCGCAGGGGGTCGCGCTAGACGGGCGCTCTGACATCTTCAGCCTGGGCACCATCCTGTACGAAATCACCGTTGGTCGTCGGCTGTGGCGCGGTTCAAAGGTGAACTCCATCCGCCGGATCGTGGAAGAGAAGCCGGTGCCGCCCACCTACGTGCGGCACGACTACCCCGGCGACCTCGAAATGATTGTGATGCGTGCGCTGGAGAAGAAACCGGAGGACCGCTATCAGTCGGCCCGCGAATTTGCCGAGGACTTGCAGCGCTTCCTGCAGGATTCGGGGGCTCGAATGCGCAGCCACCACCAGTTGGCGCGCTATCTGCGCCAGATCTACTCGCCTGAGGCCGAGGCGCAGATCACCGAGGACGGCCTGCTGCAGGCGCGTATTTTTGCCGAAGGAGACGAGGACGGCCAGCGGGGTGGGATTGAGGCTCTCGACTTCGACCAGGCTCCTTCGGACGGCCCGGGTGCGGCGCTGGCCAGGGCTTTGCGCGCCGCTGGGCCAGCGCTGTGGGTCGACGGTCCCGCTGCCGCAGACTCTCGTGGCGAACCGCCGAGCGCCGAGCAGTCACTACGCCAGGACAGCGCTGCGCCCGCGGCCACGGAAAATGGGCAGGGGACGTCCGTTTCCTCGAATGCGGAGTTGGGTTCCGCTGATGTGGCACTCTCGGCGTCCGAGTCAGTCCCTGCGTCGCGCCAGACGCCGGTCGTGGCGCGCGTCAGCCGCGTCCAGAAGGCCCTTGCCAAAGAGGACAACGTACCTAGGTCGGTGCCCATTGGCGCCGTGCTGTTCGTGGCTGTGCTGCTGGCNNAAATGGGCTGTGCTACCCTCATGGGCCAAGAGGCTGCAACGCTGCCATGAAGTTCGTCTGCGATGGCTGTCAGACCCGCTACTCCATAGCGGACGAGAAGGTCAGACAGCGGATTCTTCGCATCCGCTGCAAGACCTGCGGCCACGTCATAACGGTTCAGTCGGGCGAAGTGATCTCCAGTCCCCAGGACGCATCCGCGCGTCTCGCGTCTGGCGTCTGGGCCGGTGCCGGGGCCAGCTCTGCATCGGCCGTGCGCCCCTCATCAGGACTTTCGCGTCCTCCCGCTGGTCACCGCGAGTGGTTCGTGGCCGTCGACGGCAAGGAGCAAGGCCCGCTCGGGCGCAGCGATGCGGCGAAGATCATCGTGTCGCTCAAACCAGAACAGTCGGTCCGTGTCTGGAAGGAAGGCATGGATGGCTGGAAGCGGCCCAAGGATGTTGCGATTATCGCCCAGGAAATCAGTGATCTGAAGCGATCGCCGCTTGGGCCACCGGCGGATGCGCCGACCCCCGCGCCGCGCGCCGGCTCTTCGTCCGCGCCGCGCTCCGCGCCTTCGTCAGGGGTTCCGGCTCCCGGTTCAAGGCCGAAGCCCTTGGCGACTGGAAGTTCTGGCTCCGGCCCGAAGCTGCCGCAGCCTGGCTCGGGTCTCAAGTTGTCACAGCCGGCTCCCGGATCCGGTCCCAAGGCGGTGCCGCCGCCGATTCCTGGATCCGCTCCCAAGGCGGCGCCGCGACTGATTCCTGGCTCTGGCCCCAAGGCGGTGCCGCCGCCGATTCCTGGATCCGAACCCAAGGCCCGGCCGCCTGGCCCTGGCCCTGGCGCCCAGTTTGTGACGGCTGGAGGCTCTTCGTCGTCGGTGCCCCTGCACAAGGGGCCAGCCTTGCCGGGCGTGACGCCGGTGAGTGCGGGGCATGCAACGCCTGCGGTGGAGACGGAATTCGACAAGGCCCCGACAACAAGACCCGAGAAACGCCCGTCCGCTGTTCGTGCAGTGGCGGTCCCGGGCACGCAGGTTCCGGCCATCCCGCAGCCGACAGCGCGCCGTGCGAGCGTCACCGACGACGAATTCGACCAGGCGCAGAAGACCCCACCCTCCAGCCGGCCTCTGCCGCCCGTCGTGGCCTCAGCGCGCGACGGCCATGACGAGAAGAATCTGCCAGTCCGCCCTTCGGGTTCCTTGTTCGCCAATGTGGCTCTTCTGCCGCCCGAGCCATGGAGGGCGCCCCACGCCGAATCGGGCCTGTCAAAGCTGGCGGCGTTAACTCGCCGATATCGACACCTCAAGTACGTCGCCGCGGCTGGCGTCGTGGTCGTGCTTGTCATCTTGGTCATTCTGCTTTCGTGGAGAGCCGAGAGCGGTAAGGCCGTCCCCTCGGCCTCGCAGCCAGCCACACGTGCGCCAGAGGTCCCACCCTTGGGTCACGTTGAGCCGCTACCGCAGAACGAAAACACGGTCGCACCGGGACCCGAGCCCAAAGGCCGAACGGGCGCGCGGGCGGCATCCAAGCGGCCGGCCGTCCATTCGGCGGGCTCCTCGGTCAAGGCGGCTGCGGTTGGAGAAGATCCTTTCGAGGGACCGTCTCGGTCATCTCATCTTGCCGAGCGGCCCGTGCCTGTGGTGACGCCAGACCAATCCCACCGCTCGCGTTCCGGCGCGTCGGGAGGCGCGATGAGGGAGGTTTCTCAGTCGCAACTCGGTGAATTCGTGAGGAGCAAGGAGAACCAAGCTGGCATCAGGACGTGCTACGAGCGAGCGCTCAAGCGCGATAGTCGATTGCGCACGGGCCGACTGGACATCACAGTCTCAGTCGGGGCATCGGGCATTGTGCAGAATGTGCAGGTTCACGGTCCGTCGGACTTCTTGATCATCCAAGATTGCATCAAGAACGCCATTCGGCACTGGCACTTCCCCGCCAATGTGGAGGAGTACGCGACCAGCTTCCCGTTCATCATGCAGGGGGGATAGCCCCCTGTGATCGACGCGCGCGCCCGCCACCCTTACGCGGACTTTTTGGTTCAGGTCCAGAAGCCGTCGCGCTACGTAGGCGGTGAATACAACCAGGTCCGCAAGCATCCCAGCACAGTGCGGGCGCGGGTGTGCCTGGCTTTTCCAGATGCCTACGAGATCGGGATGTCCCATCTGGGCAGCAAGATCCTCTACTCGTTGCTCAACAAGACGCCCGGCATTGCCTGCGAGCGCGTGTTTGCGCCGTGGATCGACATGGAGGCAGAGCTGCGCAACCGTCGCCTGCCGCTGCTCACGCTGGAGAGCGCGAGCCCGCTGGAGGCTTTCGACGTGGTGGGCTTTTCCCTGCAGTACGAGCTGAACTTCACCCTGGTGCTCAACATCTTGGATCTGTCCGGCCTGGCCCTGCGTACGGCCGACCGGCCTGAGCACGCGCCTCTGGTTCTGGGGGGCGGCCCGCTCGCCACACATCCCGAGCCGCTGGCGCCCTTCGTCGACGCGTTCTTTATCGGCGAGGCGGAGGAGCTTCTGCCTGCGCTCTGTCTTGCAGCGGCCGAGCTACGCCGCGCGCAGGTGCCGCGGCTGGAAAGACTAGCCCGGCTCGCGAGCCGCTTTCCGCTCTACGTGCCTAGCCTGTACCGCACCTCGCGTGACCCAGCCACCGGCCTGCTTACGGTGGCTGAGNNGACTCGCCCTTGCCTTTTGCCGAGGCGGTGTTCGATCGCATGGCGGTGGAGATCGCGCGCGGCTGCACAGAAGGGTGTCGCTTCTGCCAGGCGGGCGTGGTGTATCGGCCGGTGCGCGAGCGCGATCCGGTGGCAGTGGTGGACGCGCTGCTGGAAGGCATCCGCAAGGGCGGGTACGACGAAACCTCGCTGGCTTCGTTGTCGCCAGCCGACTATTCTTGCGTGTCGCCGCTGATGAAGACCGCCATCGGCCGGCTGCGCGAACGAAAGGTGTCGCTGTCG
>PMBY01000352.1:10430-14426 GCA_003153875.1 Myxococcales bacterium
TGAAGCTGTACTTCATGATCGGGCTGCCCAGCGAGACCGACGAAGACGTGCTGGGCATTGTCGAGACCGCGGCGCGCGTGCAGGAGATCGGCCGACGCTATCTGCGTGGGGCCAAGGTGACGGCCGCGGTGTCCATCTTCGTGCCCAAGCCGCACACACCCCTGCAGTGGGCAGCCATGGACAGCCGCGAGCTGACCGCGCACAAGCAGGCGCTGCTGGACGAGCGAGGCCGCCGTCTGGGCGTGACGGTGAAGATGCACGACAACACCCAGTCGCACCTGGAGGCCATCTTTGCCCGCGGGGATCGCGCCTGCGCGGACTTGCTGGAGCGGGCCTTTCGACTCGGCTGTCGCTTCGACGGCTGGGACGAGGTCTTGCGCAAAGATCTGTGGGAGCGCGCTATTGCCGAGGAGCATGCAGCCTCGGGCTTCGATCCGGAACGCTATCTCGGCAACTTGGGCGAGCAAAGCCGGCTGCCTTGGGACCATATCGACACCGGCGTGGCCACCGATTTTCTGCGCTCCGAGTACCGCAAGGCGCTCGCGCATCGGTTGTCGCCCCCCTGTGGCAAGCCCGCGCAGCGGCTGTTGCATCCATCGAACGTGGCCGAGGCCGTGGCGGCCGCGGCCGACAAGCTGGTCTGCTACGACTGCGGCCTAGCCTGCGACCTCGATGAGATGAAGCGGCTGCGACTCTTCTTCCTGCGGCGTATGAACGCTTGGGCGCCGGTCGAGCGTCCGGCAGTGGCGGCGCGGCCGGCCGCGGGCAAGCGTCTGGCGGCGCCCCGGCCGCTCACCCGCTTTGCCCAGGTCGAGGCGCGCCGCTATCGCCTGCGCTACACCAAGCTGGGNNGATCTGGTGCGCCACCTGCCGCGCATCTTCCGCCGCGCCGGACTCGACATCGCCTATTCGCATGGCTTCCATCCCAAGCCTGGACTCTGCTTCGGGCCTGCCCTGGGCCTGGGCATGTCGTCGCTGGGCGAGCTACTGGACGTGAAGCTGAGTGACGAGCTCACCCCGGCCGAACTGCTGCATCGGCTGAACGCGGTTTCGCTGACCGGGATCGAGTTTCTTGCTGCGGCAGCCCTGCAGGAATCCGAACCGGCGTTGGGCAGGGTGCTGGCGCGGGCGCAATATGTCGTCCGGCTGCCTGAGGGAGCGAGCGCAGCCACTGCGCTCGGGGTCTACGCTTCGGGCGCGCCCCTGCTGGCCGCGCGGCGCGAGCGGCGAGACAGCCGGAGGTCGGCACCGGCGGAGCGGGTAGACGTGCGGCCGTCACTGACCGACGTGTCCACCACGAGCGAAGCGCAGGCGCGTCTGCTTGCCGCGCAGCTGGGCTGGCTGGGCGCCTCGCCCGACAACTTGCTCAGCTTCGGCGTGGTGGTCAGTGCCATGGGCAGCGCGCGGCCGGTGGAGGTAGTCGAAGCCCTCACCGAGCCATGGGTTGCGCGTGGGGCGTCGATTGCGCGGCTGGGACTGTGGGCGGCGGGAAAGGGCGCGTCCCAGGATGAGGGTGCGGCCTCGGTTGACCCGCTCCTGGTTGCTGGGCGACCAACGTGCGCGTGAGCGGTAGCGTGGGCGGCTTCCCCACAAAGCGTAGTTACTGCGAGCGGGCGATGCAGTGGCCGCCACCCGAATCTTGGCGGCAGAGACCCGCAGGGTCGCAATCAGTGTTGCCGGTACAGGGCTTGGGTGCGCAGTACAGGCCTTCTCCACCGAGGCTGGGCTGGACAATGAGCTGGAAGCCCAAGAGCGATGCGCCGGGCGCGACGCAGGCAAGCAGGGGATCCTGGTCGCACAGGAAGCTGGAGGAGCATCGGACCAGACAAAGCTGGCGGCCATCGCCGAAGATCGTGCAGTCGGATCCGACGGGACACAAGTCACTGGTGCAGTCGTGCGAGCACAGTCCCAAGGCGCCCAGATCGGAGCACAGCCCGGTCACGCAAAGATCGTTGCGGCGGACGCCAGTGGCGTCTAGACAAGGCCCGCCCAGATCGGCCGGCACATCGGCAAAGCACCCGTGGACCCAGGATGCGCCGCTGGGCCAGCCGGGCAGGGTGCGGCAGTGAAGTCCACCAGTGCAGTCTGCATCAGACTTGCAGCCNNGGTGCATGGGCTGGCGGCCGAGCAGAAGCAATGGAGATTCGTTGCGCACTGCTGGTCGGCCTGGCAGGGCGCACCCATCTCGTTGGCCAACACGATGATGAAGCCGGTGTGCGTCTTGGTGGCCTTGCTGCCCATCGAGCCGAAAGCCCACAGGGTGACATCGTACAGTCCTGGCTCAGCGAAGGTGTGGGACGGGGTGACGGATGGGTCGTCGGATGTGCCGTCACTGAATTGCCAACGGTACTGGCTAAAGGCGGTGGTGGTGATAGGCACGAACTGGACCGCGAAAGGAGCCGTGCCGGTGCAGGACGGCACGGCAGGATCGAACTGCAGGCAGTCCTTCACGGTGAAGTCCACCTCCGGGGGAGGCGGACCGACATCGGCGGGCGGAGCCAGGTCTGGGGGCGCACTGTCTGGCCCCGCGTCCACCTCGGGCAACGGCCTGCCGTGGCAGGAGGCAAGCAGGATGACAGGAAGAAGGACACGCCAGCACATATGTCCCCTCAGTATGGCCCGCTAGAGCAGGCCGGCAGGCATTCGCGTGGGGAGCCCGCCGGCTTGCCGGCGGCGTACCATCGCGGGAGGGCATGGGAACCCTCCCAGGGTTCCCATCTAGATCTAGATCGGGGGTGGACGAGGGGTATCGAACCCCCAGCCGTCGGAGCCACAGTCCGATGCTCTACCATTGAGCTACGTCCACCGGAATCCCCTCCACGGGGAACTGAACATATGCCTCGCGATCGGGTGGGTCGTCAAGCGGGGAGGCGCGCCAAGACATCTTTTTGCAGTTGACGAGGCGAGCCTCTACCTCCGAACATAGGACCTTCTTCAACCCGGTGAGGCAACATATGCATAGATACGCGACCTGTTTCTTGTTGTTAGCCACCCTGTCCATTCCGGCGCTTGCACGGGCCGGGGAGGCCGATGATCTGCAACGCATCATCGAAGACAACCGGCAGACGGTGAACGACCTTGAGCGACTTGACGATCAGAAGGCTGCAGGAATGGATCTGAACGATCTGCGGACCTGGCTGGATCGAGCCTGGAATCTGCGTTCCCAGGAGAAATACGACGATGTCCGTGTGATCACGGATCGCTGCAAGGCCCAGGCCGACATGATTCGCGAGAAGATCGCGGCCGCCAAACTTGGGGCAAAGGCCGCCCAGAAGGAAGCCGAGGTGGCGCACAAGCGCGCCATTCTCGACCGCACCAAGAAGGCGTTGGAGAACGCCAGGGTCCAGAAGATTCGTCTGGGGGGCAAGGCATGAGTAACCTGCGCATGGAGAGTTTCGTCATGATCAAGATTACGAGAGGACTATCGATTCTGCCGCTGGCAGCAGCTCTTGTGCTGTCCCAGGGTTGTGCTTTGAAGCCCAAGCCGAGCGAACTGGAAGCCCTGGAGAAGCTTCGGGCGACCCCCTCGGCTTCCGCGGCTCTCAAGCTCAAGAGTGCCAGGGCGAAGAAAGCCGCGGGGTTGGTCAAGGACTCCGACGAGCGGCTCAAGCAAGCACAAGACAAGTGGCGCAGCAGCGATCTGGACGAGTCCATCGATGCGGCGCTCATGGGGCAGGCCAAGCTGAAACACGCCATCGCGCTGGCCGACCAGGATGCGGCCGAGCAGCGTATTCGCCAGGCCGATGATGATCTGAACGACTTGTCTGACGAGCAGGCAAGCGTGCAGAAGGACTTGGACGCGGTCAACGAGACCATCGGTCTGCTCAACCAGACCGCTCAGGCGAAGGAGGAGCAGAAGTCGATAGAGGCCCAGATGGAAGCCGATCGGAAGCTGTCGGCTGACAAGTCCGAAACCGCCGACAAAATCAGCGCGGCCGAGCTGGCCCTGAAGACGGCCGACACGGTGCAGGCGTCGACCTACGCCAAGGCCGAGTA
>PMBY01000362.1:0-3970 GCA_003153875.1 Myxococcales bacterium
CCGGCCCGGACGCGGCCACCGGCCCCACCACCGGGGATACCGTCACGTTCAAGCAGGGACTGGCCGTCGGCGTGATGAGTGGCTACGGATGGCCCAACTGGGGTTTGGTGGGCGATGTCGTGACAGACCCGGCGTGCCTCGGCGGAGTCTCAGCCAGCAGCCCCTGCACCATCACGGCGCCCTGGAATTCCCCGACCGCCCTTTGTGTCTCAGGGACGATTGCAGCCCTTGCCACAACTCCGACTCAACCCGACTACAACGGAAACTGGGGAGTTGAAATTGGTGTGTATGCGTCCACCGACGGTTCTGCCATTGGCATGCCGTACACCAGCATCAATGTCTCGGTCTCGGGCACGCCTACCAATGTGTTGCGCGTAGTTGTGCACAGAAAGGGCGATCCCATGACCACGCAATATTGCGCGGCCTACACCGGCAGTGCGATTCCGTTCACCAGCTTCAACACGGCCTGCTGGAACGGCGGCGGCACAGCGTTGCTCCCGGCGGACGTGCCCAACATCAGCTGGGTTGCGGTGGAGGTCCCCTCGTCGACAACAGCCATCACAGTGAACAATCTGTGTCTGAAGAGCATCACGTTCAACTAGGATATCAGAGGAAGTCAGTCCACGCGCCCAATGGCGAACTTCAGGTAGTCGCCCTCCGGGAAAGCGGGCAGGGCAGGGTGGTCGAATCCGGCACCGGTCACGGATTCCAGACGGAAGCTGCGGCCCGCGGCGGTCGCGCCCCGCTCGACGCTGGTCAGGAATTCGTCACGCGGAAAATGGCTGGAACAGGAAGCCGCGCACAGCAGGCCGCCGGGTGCGACGACAGTAGCGGCGAGACGATGCAGGTGAAGGTAGGCGCGTCGAGCTGCGGGCAATGCACGCCGAGACGGCGCGAAACTGGGCGGATCTGACACGACGATATCCCAGCGCTGCGTGCGGCGAGCCGCTTGTTCCAGGAACGCCAGCGCATCCGTGGCGTGGAACCCAGCATCCTTCAACGACAGGCCGTTGAGCTGGAAATTGCGGCGTGCCGTGGCCAGCGCTGGCTTCGCTATGTCCACCGTGTCGGTCTGGATGGCGCCAGCTACTGCAGCGTACAGTGAAAACCCGCCGGTGTAGCCGTAGAGATTCAGCACCGACTTGCCCGCGGCATGCCCCGCCAGCGCCTGCCGGTTCTCGCGCTGGTCGAGAAACAGCCCGCCCTTCTGGCCCCGGCCCAAGTCCACGATGAAGCGAATTCCATTTTCGCGCACCTCGATTTCGCCCAGATTGCCGTCGCGCCGCTCGCGATCAACGACCTGTGACAGACACAGCGGGGCCGAGCACTCGGCCAACATGTCAGCGAGATTGCGATAGAAGGTTCGGGCGCCTTCGCCGTCGAAACGCACCACAGCCGCCTGGTCGTAGAGATCGACGTGGATTCCCGGCAGGCCGTCGCCTTCGCCGTGGACCCAGCGAAAGGCGTTGGTTTTGGCGCGGTCGAGTCGCAGCAGCCGCTTGGCCAGGGCCTGGCGCAGGCGATCACAGGCCAGCATCCGAGCATCGCGCACCGGCTGCAGATCCAGAACACGCACCGCGATGGGCCCGGTGCAGTCCCAGTAGCCATAGGCCAGGGATCTGCCGTCTCGCCCGGCCACCGCAACCATGGCTCCGCTCGGGATGGTGGGTACGTCTGCTAGGGCATCGCGGAAGATCCAGGGGTGTCCCTGGCGCAGGGCACGCCCCAGGTTCTTGCGCAGGACGACCTTGGGAGGAACGGGCATCAACTGCGAATCCTTGACCCTGGAACGCAGGGAAAGCACGCACAAAACCTGGGCTGCGCTTGAGGCTGCGGTTTCCTCCTTAAGGGGGCGGCGCCAAGCGCCGATGATCTGTTGTCGCGGATCAGTGTCGGGCAGCAGGTGGCGTGGGCTGTGGACGGTAAGTCAGTGGGGCTGCGGGGAGGGTTATTCCGCGGGTCTGCAAGAGGGTCGGGGGATCCGGCGGTGTCGCAACTCGGAAGGGTCAGGGATGGGCGAGGCCAGTGCGGCTCCGCCGGATCGGTTAGAACCCGATGCCGACGCTGAGCACGAAGCCATGGCTGTAGTGCTTGCCGGGCGGCTGGATGCCGGTTGTGGGATCGTCCTTCTTGCCCTCGCCGAACAGGTCGACGAAGTAGCCGACCTCGCCGCGAAGTTGCACCGACGAAAGGCGACCAAGCAGCACACCGGCCGTCGGTTGCAGCATGATGCCGCTAGCGCCATGGCCCCCGAAGCTGAGGTAGGCCCAGCGCACAACGCCGCCAATGTACGGCGCGAAATCCTCACGCAGCAGGGGATAGTAGCCTCCGAGAGCGACGTCGAAGATTCCGGTGCCGTTGGCCCCGCCGCCGTCGACTGCGATGTCGGCCATCCACGAGCGGGCATCGTAGAGCCAGAACAGGCCACCGCCAGGGAGCGGGTTGAACGAGTCACCTGGCGTGTTGAATGGCAGGTAGGTGAACAGGTGAACGCCGAACGACTTGTTGGCCGTGCGCCGAGCGAGGTTGTTCCCCTCTTTTTCGGTCACCGTGTCGATTTCCGCGCTGTCGCGCACGGGCTTGCCGAGCTGCATGGCATGCACCAACCGCTGGATGACCGGGTCCAACTCCTCCGGGCCTCCGGTGATCACGATGCTGTCCCAGTAGACGACCTGCCCAGTGCTGGCGGAAATTGCGCTCACCCGCACGCGTGCCGAAGTGCCGAAATGGATGAGGCGGAGGAGGATGGCTTGCTCGGCGCCGAGGTCTGACGCCTGCTTGGCTGCCTGCGCGGCGGTCGGTTCCTCGGCGGTTGGCGCGCCGGAGGGCGTCAGTACCGTATAGGCCCCGCTTCGTTGCAGGTGTTCCTTCAGAATGTCGCGTGTCGCCCGCAAGATGGTCGGGTCAACATTGTCGCCAGAGGAAGGCAACAGCGCGACCACGCGTGGGGCCGCCCACGTCGCAGACGACGCACACAAGGCGATGGAGAAGGCGAAGACGAAGAGCAAAGGCGACTTGTTCATCGGTTTGTCCAAGGGTTTGGGTTTGGCTGGCAAGAGTGGCGAAAAGCTGAGGGGAAACTGATGGGAATCGGACACCAATGTCAGGGTTTCAACGCTTCTTCTTCGGAACTTCATTGTCCGAGGGCGAATTCGATGACGGGGTGGGCGCTGTGTCGTCCGTCGGCGGCTTGCTGAAGATTCCCGTGGGCGGAGTGACCCAAGGGTCGCGCGCCGAAGGCGGCTGGAACGCGGGCGAGCCTGGCGGTCCGGCACCGTATCCCATCGAATTCTGGAGTTGCATGTTTGCCGTGCGCTCCTGAAGATCCGCGAGTGCATCCCGGCATTCCGAGGTCTTCTTGTACCCAGAGTAGGCAGAGGCTGCAAACAGGGCAGCCAAGCCGGCCACACCCACTGCCCCCGCTATCTTCGGGCCTTGCTGGGATTGCGAGGCCCCATTGGTCGCTGTCTCAATCGCACTAACCGCAAAAAGCCCGCCCAATACGACGTCGGTCGTGGGCAGCGTGTTGTTTGAGCTGCAGGTGAAGTAGTTGAGCCGGCGGTGCGCGGCCGGAGGCCCATCGACAAAAATGTACGAGCAGGCCCCACTCCCTGTCGCGAGAAGCAGTGTGCACAGCACCAGAGGGGCGGTGATGCGGATTGGGGTTCCAGCGGGCATGCTACGAATCCTAGCAATTGTCAGGCCACCCTCCCTTTGGTTTCGGCCCTGAGCCCACCCTGTGATAGAGGTAGATTTCCTCCAGCGCAGGACGCCAAGTGACCACCCCAGAAAACGCCCCGACAATCTCCACCCCGGCTTCCGCGGGCCCGGCCTATGTGAATTGGTTCGACCGCCTGAGCGAGCGGCAGATGACGCTGCTGGTGATCGTGGTCGGCCTCCTGCTCTACATTCCGTTCGCCGGCAGCTACGGCCTGTGGGATCCCTGGGAGACGCACTACTCAGAGGTCGC
>PMBY01000362.1:4002-4274 GCA_003153875.1 Myxococcales bacterium
GTGCCCTTCTGTCTGCTCGGCGTGCTGGCCCTGTGGGGCGTGTACTTGGTGGTCTCGCGTTTCGTGAATCGCAGGGCCGGGTTTCTAGCGGCGTTGGTGACCGGCACTTGCCCCATGTTCAGTCTGATCGCTCGTCAGGCCATGACCGACATGGCCTTCGTGGGGCCCATGACCATGGCCCTGGCGCTGGGGACGCTCGCCTTGCTCGACGATCGCGACGAAGTGCTGCCTCGGCGCGGCCGCGGCTGGCGAAGCTGGCCCCATCACCCGCT
>PMBY01000362.1:4286-7226 GCA_003153875.1 Myxococcales bacterium
CGCTACCGCGCCCCGCTCTACCTTTACATTGCGGCCATGCTGTGCGGCCTGGCGGTGCTGGCCAAGGGCTTTGCCGGCCTGGGCCTGCCTTTGATCATTTTCATCGCCTACCTCTTCTTCACCTGGAACTGGAAGCGGCTGCGGCGCGCTCAACTTCTGCCCGCGGTGTTGCTGTCGATCGTCGTGGTCGCCGTGGTCGCGGCGCCCTGGCACCACGCCATGATCGCGAAACACGGGTGGGCTTTCTGGAATGAGCTGTTCGGCGACAACCACTGGCGGCGCATGATGCTGGGCCGTCACGGCGATCGCGGCACCTTCGAGTACTTCCTGCGCGAGCTGGGCTACGGCACCTTGCCCTGGGTGGCGCTGGCCCCAGCGGCCATGGTGACCATGGTCATGCGCAAGGCGGACGATGTGCGCCGGCAAGCGGTGTACTGGCTGGGCGCCATCTGGTTCGTGGCGGGCTACGCCGTGGTGTCCCTGTCCATGACCAAGTTTCATCACTACGTGATGCCCGCGATTCCTGGGCTGGGCATCGTCATCGGGTGCTTCCTCGACGACCTGCTGACCCGGCGAGATGCGCGACGTGGGCTTTTGTCCGCGCTTCCGGGCGTTCCCCTTCTGATTTTGGTGATGACCGATTTGGTGAACAGCCAGCACGCTAGCGAGCGCTTCCTCTGGCTGTTCTCCTACGACTACGTCCACAGCCCGACGGGGCGGCCCTGGCCCCACGAATTGGACTTCCGCGCGCCCATCATCGTCTTTGCCGTGCTGTTCTGCCTGACCCTGGTGGCGCTGGCCTGGCGCAAATCACTGCGCACCGCCGTGGTGGGGCTGTGCGCGTCGGCCGTGCTCTTTACCTGGTTCCTGCTGGACGTGTTCATGCGCGAGGTGGCGCCCTTCTGGTCGCAGAAGGGAACCGTGGCCGAATACTACAAGCACCGCCGTTCGCCTGACGAGCGGCTCATCGCCTACTCCATGTACTGGCGGGGCGAGACCTTCTACACGAAGAACGAAATCTACGAAGGCCCGCAGGAGGAGCGCACGGTCTTCGACACCGACAACGCCGACGAAAAAATGGAGGAGTGGGTGAAAAGCCACCGCGGCCGTCGCGTGTTCGTGCTCTTCGAACGGGGCCGACAGGAGAAGGTGAAGCGGCTGCTGCCCCCGGAATCGCGCGATAGCTTCCAGGTCCTGTACGAGAAGAACAACAAGTTCTCGCTCGCGCAGGCCGATATCTAGCTGGCCGCCGCCTACCGGCCACGGCCACGTCTGCGACTACGACCACCTTTCGTCGGCTTGAGGTGAGAGCATCGTCGCGTTGGGCAGTGGGCATTCCAATTGGGTCGACGGCAGCACTGCGCGGCTTGCGTTGTGGCGATGGGAAACCGGGGTTACTCTTTGGGACAAGGAGACTTGCCTATGACANNCGCTTTCCGGTTGTAGCGGCAAGTCGTCCTCGGGGCCGATCACTCATGGCGACTCTGGGGTGGGCGTCACCTGCCATAGCCTCGCTGACTGTCGCAATGGACTTTCCTGCGACTCTGCCACCCGCACCTGCCAGCCGGCCGGCTCCACCATTCAGGATGCGGCCTGCGTTCTTTCGGCCGAATGCATGCAGGGCTTCTATTGCACGCAGGGTCCGCTGGTGGGCAAGTGCGAGCCGGTGGGCACCGGGGCCTTGGGTGCCGACTGTTCGGGCGATGGCCAATGCGGCGCCGGGCTCATGTGCGCGGGACAGGGGCTGACTGGCGTGTGCTCGCAGCCGGGCTTCGGCGATTTGGCCGCCGGTTGCACGCAAACCACGGACTGCATGGCCGGGCTGCTGTGCTTGGAGGGGACTTGTACCAAGGCGGCGCTCTTGCAACCTTGGTCCGGGGCAGGCTGTGACGCGACGGAGGCAGCCACGCCCACGGTCTTGTTTCACGTGCCTCGCGCCAGCGACCCACCCGGCAACGACTTCTACCAGTTGCCCTTCCCCAACGACATTCGCCGACCGAACGGCAAGATCAACCTGACCGGCCATCCAACCCCGGGCGCGCGGCTGCTTCCTTTCGACCTGGTGGCTCGCTACATCGCTGCCATCGAGCAGGACTCGACCGGTTTCGGCGTCAATGAAGCGATCTACTTCCGCTTCTCGCGCATGCCGGACGTGGGCAGCTTCTCCGTGCAGCCGACGACTCCGCTTAACCAGCGGTCGGTGGCTCTGCTCAACATCACGCCCAGCTCTCCGGAGTACGGAGTCATTTCGGGTTTGCGCTCCAAGATCTACGGGGATCGGACTCTCTACATTTGCGACCGCTACCTGGCGATGCGTCCGCCTTTCGGCCATCCGCTGCGGCCAGGCACCACTTACGCGGCCATCGTGAGGAGCGTCGGGACCGACGAGGCAGGAANNCCCTTGCGGGACTACATCGCGGACGACACAGCACCCACCAAGCTGACCGCGCCCGAGTTGGCCGCGGTGGCCGTGTTCACGACCGAGAGGATCGAGGATCCCATGACCGCGATCCAGGCTGCCATTGCAGCCGCGCCCGCACCCACGCTGAGCACGCTGGTTCGTTGCAATGATCCGGGGGCCGTTTCTCCTTGTGACGATGGCCAGACCGGCGCGCTCCACAAGCGGGGCTGCTTCCCCGATCAGCTGGTCGGCGCCAGTTTCGATGAGTATCAGGGAAAAATCAGCCTTCCCGTGTTCCAGCAAGGAACGCCTCCCTACCTGGACCCCAACGATGGCGGCGGCATCATCCTGGCAAGCGACGGGACGGCGAGCATCGTGCGCAGCGAAGACGTTTGCATCTCGCTCGCCGTTCCTCACGGCACGCCCCCGACCGCGGGATGGCCGTTGGTGGTCTACAGTCACGGCACGGGCGGCTCCTACCGTTCCGCCGTTGAGTTGGGCCTGGCCGAAGACTACGCCCAGGGGCTGGCCGCGGGTGG
>PMBY01000362.1:7253-7693 GCA_003153875.1 Myxococcales bacterium
GATCGATCCCGCGCATGTCGCGCTCTACGGACACTCGCAGGGCGGGAATGCCGCTGCCCTGGCGCTGGCGTTCCAGGCCGGCTATGGCGCGGGGGTGATGAGTGGCACAGGCGGAACCCTCATCTACACCATCTTGCAGAAGAGCCAGCCGGTCAACCTGGCCACCATGCTGCCTCTCGTCCTCGGCGAGAATGCTGTCGGAGACGACGACCAAGTGCTGAACCTGATGCAGATGTACTTCGAGCGTTCGGACTCAGTGAATTTCGGCCGGCATCTCTTCTTCGAGCCCTATGAGGGGGTCAGCCGGCGCCACGCCCTGCACGTATACGGCACCAATGACAGCTACTCGCCCGTCGAGACACAGCGGCTCTACGCCGTGGCCGCGGGCTTCCCCATCGCGACTCCCCTGGTCGACGACTACACAAAGAACTACGGCATGA
>PMBY01000232.1 GCA_003153875.1 Myxococcales bacterium
GCCCCGATCTCCATCGCGCGCAAGGAAGCCGCGGTGTCGGTGGTGAAGAATGGGTTGCCCGTGCCTGCGCCGAAAATCACCAATCGTCCCTTTTCCAAGTGCCGGATGGCGCGACGGCGAATGTAGGGCTCGGCCACCTTCTGCACTTCCAGCGCTGACAGCACCCGCGTCTTGGCCCCACGCGATTCCAGCGCGTCCTGCAGGGCCAATGCATTGATGAGCGTGGCGAGCATGCCCATGTAGTCGGCGCTGGCCCGGTCCATGCCCGCCGTGCTGGCCGCCACGCCCCGGAAGATATTCCCGCCGCCGATGACCAGGGCCATCTCGACGCCCAGACTGTGCACATCAATGAGCTCGTCGGCGATTTGCGCCAGCACCGCGGGATCGATGCCCCCGCCCTTGCCGCCCATCAACGCCTCGCCCGACAGCTTGAGCAGGATACGCCGGTACTTGACCCCCGGGGCCAGGGGCGGACGCGTTGCGGATGGAGCCGCCGGCGCCGAACCCGCCGCCAACCCAACCCCCACCGGCAGAACAGCAGAAGGCAGATCCGCAGAGCCGGGGCGCTTGCCCTCGACCCTGGGTTTTCGCTTCCCCGATACCGTCCCCACGTGAGCCTCGTTAGGCCTGGCCGGCCTGGCGCTTCACCTCGTCGACAAAATCGTCGGCTCGCTTGGCCAGGCCCTCGCCCACCTCGTAGCGCATGAAGCGCCGGATCTTGATGTTCTCGCCGATCTTCCCCACCAGGTCAGTGAGCAGGCCGCGGATGTCCTTCTTGCCCTCGCTGTCCCGCATCCACACCTGGTCGAGAAGGCAAACCTCTTTGATCCACTTGCCCATCTGGCCCTCGACGATCTTCTGCATGACCGGCTCGGGCTTCTTCTGCTGACGCGCCAGTTCCAGGCGGATGGAACGTTCCTGCTCGAGCACAGCCGCCGGAATTTCATCCTGCGACACGTACTGGGGGCTCATGGCGGCCACCTGCATGGCGACCTCGCGGGCAAAGGCCTGGAAATCGGGATTGCGTGACACGAAGTCGGTCTCGCAGTTCACCTCGACCAGCACGCCGATGCGTGAGCCGTGCATGTAGTTCGCGATGATGCCCTCGGCCGCAATGCGAGTGGCCTTCTTGGCCGCCTGAGCGACGCCCTTCTTGCGCAAATACTCGACGGCCTTCTCCATGTCGCCGCCGCACTCCTGCAAGGCCTTCTTGCAATCGGCCATGCCAGCCTGAGTGCGCTCGCGCAGATCCTTGATCATCTGGGTGGTAATCTCACTCATCTCAGTCGTCTCCTGCTGCCTTAAAGCAAAAACCGCGATCTACTTGTTCTGGTTCTCGTCCTCGGGGGACGCGGCCGCCTCTGGCGCGGGCATATCGCCCCGCCGGCGCGACACGACCTCGACCCGCGGTCCTTCACCGCCCGACGACACCCGGATGGTCTGCACCTCGTTCTCGCCCTCGCCCTGGGCATGTGCCGCCGTGGCCCGTTCGCGCGCCAGCTTCTGGCCGAGCATGCAGGCATCGGCCACCTTGGCCGCGAACAGGCGAATGGCGCGAATGGCGTCGTCGTTGCCGGGGATGGCGTACTGGATGAGGTCCGGGTCGCAGTTGGTGTCAACCATGGCCACGATGGGGATCTCCAACTTGCGCGCCTCGCTCACCGCGATGTGCTCCTTGACCACGTCGACGATGAACACGGCCCCAGGCAACTCGCCCATGGCCTTGATGCCTCCCAGCGCCTTTTCCAGCTTCTCTTGCTCGCGCGTGAGGTTGATGACTTCTTTCTTGGTGAGACGCTCGAAGGTTCCATCGGTGCCCATCTTCTCGATGGCCTGCAAACGCTCGATGGAGGCCTTGACGGTGTGGAAGTTGGTCAGCGTGCCGCCCAACCAGCGGTTGGTGACGTAGAACTGGCCCGAGCGCTGGGCTTCGTCGCGGACCACATCCTGCGCTTGCTTCTTGGTCCCCACGAAGAGCACAGGCTTGCCCTCCGAGACCGTCTTGACCAGAAAGTCGAAGGCGCGCCGGAAGGCTTTCACCGAAAACTGCAGGTCGATGATGTGGATCCCGTTGCGGGCGCCAAAGATGTACGGCTTCATCTTCGGGTTCCAGCGCTTGGTCTGGTGGCCGAAGTGAACTCCCGCCTCCATCATGTCGCGCATGCTCAACGGCGTGTCGATGGCCGCCATCGGGTTCTGCGTGTCGGGAGCTGACGGCGGGGTCTCGGCCGGCGGCGCAGCCGCCTGGTCCTTGTCAATCGTGTCCATGTTTTCCTTTCGCGTTGTTGTCCGCCGCTGATGTCATCGAAGGCCGAAGACCGCCCGAACGTTTCCGTCCGGGTCGGCACGCGCGGCCCACTCGATCAGCGTGTGGTGTTGAAAGCGGCAGCTTCTTACCACATTCCCGACACCTGTGCGGCAAATGATGTGATTTTCTTGGCGTCCAGGCTCGGCCCGCCGCTTGCTAGTCAGGGAATAGAATCTTGCCACAGGGTCTGCATCGTGCACGCTTTGCGACAAGACCTGAACCAGACCAGGGATCAGGGCAACCAAGGAGAATGATTCACATGCCACTCACGCAGTCCGGAACCACCGTCAATATCAAGCCTGCTACCGGCAAGCTGGGCATCATGATGCCCGGTATGGGCGCCGTCGCCACGACCTTCATGGCAGGCGTCGAGGCCATTCGCCGCGGTGTCTCCAAGCCCATCGGCTCCCTCACGCAGATGGGAACCGTGCGCCTGGGAAAACGGACCGACAACCGATCGCCGCTTATCAAAGAACTGGTACCGCTCGCGCGTCTTGAAGACGTGGTTTTTGGCGGTTGGGATCTCTTCCCGGACGATGCCTATCAAGCAGCCAGCAAGGCCGGCGT
>PMBY01000236.1 GCA_003153875.1 Myxococcales bacterium
AGTCCTCCAGGTATTCGGTGAAGGTCGATAGCGCGTTTGGGTCGCAGTGCAACTTGATCGCGCCGGGTTTGGCCAAATCCATGAAATCCTGGCCCGTGCGTCCCAGCCGGTAGCAGCCGGTGCAGAAGGACGGGACGTAGCCCATCGAGGCCACGTCGCGCACCACCTCGTCGAGGTCGCGATGATCGCCGAGCTGGAACTGGCTCGATTCCGCCGGGTTGGCCTGAGCTTCGGCATAGCCGCCCGGATTGGTGCGGCTGCCCGCCGAAATCTGCGACACCCCCAGCGCGAATGTTTCGCGCCGGATGTTGGGAGTCTCGCGCGTGGACATGATAATGCCGGTGTAGGGCACCGCCAGACGCAAAATGGCCACGATCTTGCGAAAGTCGATATCGGATACCGCGTGCGGCGGGGTCGAAGCGATGTCGCAGCCGATGGCCGGCTCCAGACGCGGCACGCTGATGGTGTGAGGGCCGACACCGAAGCGCGCCTCCAGGTGCCGGATGTGTTGCATGAGCGCGAGGATTTCGAAGCGCCAATCGGCCAGGCCGAACAGGATGCCGATGCCCACGTCGTCGATCCCGGCTTCCATGGCGCGGTCCATGGCCGAGACGCGCCAGTCGTAGTCCTTCTTCTTGCCAGACAGGTGAACGCTTTGGTAGGTCGCGTGGTGGTAGGTTTCCTGGAACAACTGGTAAGTGCCGATGCCGGCGCCCTTGAGCGCGCGGAATTCATCCAGGGTCAAGGGCGCGATGTTGGCGTTCACGCGGCGGATTTCGCCCTTGCCGCGTTTGACACTGTAGATCGTCGCAATCGAGTCGAGCACGTACTGGAAGCCCTGGTGCGGATACGACTCGCCCGCCACCAGCAGGACGCGCTTGTGGCCCTGGTCAACCAGAATCTCGACCTCACGACGAATCTCATCCTGTGACAGCGCCCGTCGCTTGACCTCTTTGTTGCGCGCGCGAAAGGCACAATAGGTGCAGTCGTTGGCGCACATGTTGGACACGTAGAGCGGCGCAAAGAGAACGAGCCGCGGCCCGTAGATCTGATCCTTCACCGCGCGCGCGGTCTGGAAGATTTCGCCGAGCAGCTCGGGATCGCTGACTGCGGCCAGGGTGGCCACGTCTTCCATCCCAAGCCCAGCCAGCCCGCGGGCCTTGGCCAATACCGCGCGCACGTGTTCCGCATCCTTGCTGGCCGGTGCCGCCAACACGCGAACGATCTCGCCTTCGTCTATGAATCCCAGAGTGTCGTGCATTTGTGCTTCCTCTACGCGACGTCATCCCCCGGCGCGACCGCCGGCAAGTTCACGGTGAAAGTCGTGCCCACATCGGGCTGGCTCGCCACCGTCACGTCGCCTCCATACAGGGTGGCCAGCTTGCGCAAGATCGAAAGCCCCAACCCGCTGCCCAGGATGTTGCGGGTCTTGACATTCTTGATGCGCACGAATTCGCCGAAGAGCTTGCCGGTTTCTTCCTTGGTCATGCCAATGCCCGTGTCTTTCACCGCCATGGTCACGCCCTGGGGCGTGCCGGACACCGTCACGTCGACCCGGCCGCCGTCGCGGTTGTACTTCACCGCATTGGACACCAAGTTGTTGAGCATGATCTCGATCTCGCCTCGATCCGCCTGCAACACCACCGGGTCGGGCGCGTGCAACTCCATCGTGATGGTGCGCTCCTGCGCCGCCGGCAGCGCGGTCTCGATTGCCGCGCGCGCCACCTCGACCAGATCGACGGAAGCAAATTCGCGCGCCTTCTGACCCGATTCGATGCGGGTCAGGTCGAGCAGATCGACAATCAACTTCCGCATGCCGTCGAGGCGCACCAGGCTGCGGTCCACGGCGCGCTTCGCGGTTTCCGGATCGGTGGCCGCACCTTCCTGCAACAGCCGCAGGTAGCCTTCCACGGCCACGAGAGGCGCCTTGAGCTCGTGCACCAGCACGGACAGGAACTGAAAACGAACCTGGCGCTTCTCTTGCGCCAACTTGCGGGCCTGCCAGCGCAAGACGTGGTGGCGGGCTGCCTTGCGAACCGCGTCCCGCAACTCCTCCGGGGTGAACGGCTTGGCCAGAAAATCGAAAGCCCCCCGCTTGGTGGCGCTGACGGCCACATCCAGCGATGCGTACGCCGTGATCATGATGACGAGCGCGTCGTCACGTCTTTGATTGAGCCGCTCCAGCACGTCGAGACCGGACATCCCCGGCAGCTTGTGGTCGAGCAAGACAATGTCGCACTTACTCGTCTCCATCTTCTCCAGCCCNNGACGCCCCGACCCGCATCCCGGCTTCGTCGTCTATGACCAACACACGCAAAGTGTCCATGGGGCCAGCCTCCAGGTTCTCAGTCCTTGCATCTTGCTTCAGTGCTGTTTTCATGGGCAGGGGACACTCCGTACTTCTTCCCCGAGGAAACGCGTGTGACACCACACGCGGGGTTGTGATTGCCTTGGCAACATGGTCGTCAGCGAGCGTCCTCGCGTCCGTCACCTTCCGGCGGCGAGAAGCTCATGGATTCGTCGCGCTGCTCGAAGCGCGGCAGGGTCACGGTGAAAGTCGTGCCCGTGGGCCCGGCCGACAAGTCGGAGTTCGACTTGAGCCTGATGTTGCCCCGGTGCATCTTGACGATGCCGTAACTCACCGCCAGGCCCAGCCCGGTGCCACGCCCCATCTGCTTGGTGGTGAAGAACGGCTCGAAGACACGCTTGATGTTCTCTTTGGGGATTCCCACCCCTGTGTCTTCGACTGCAAACAAGACCTGTTCGTCGCTAAACGCGCTACGCACGGTGAGGCGACCGCCTGCCGGCATAGCCGCCACGGCGTTGATCAAGAGATTGGTGAGGACTTGCCTGATCTGGTCCGCATCCAGGTCGGCCGAGGCGGCGGGATCTTGATGCTCGACCACGACCTCGATACCGGCGGGAACCAGCACGCCGCGCAGGGAGCGTTCCACCAAGTCGGCAATCTTGGTGGGCAGCAAGACGACCTTGTTCTGACGGGCGAAGTTGAGCAATCCCGAGACGATCTTCTTGCAGCGGTCGGCCTGCTCGACAATCATCGCCACGTCCTTGGCCTGCGGTGAATCCTGGTCGCTGGCTTCGAGCAGAAGGTGTGCGTAGAGCAACACGACGCCGAGCGGGTTGTTCACCTCATGGGCGATACCGGCCGCCAACTGACCCATGCTGGCCAGTTTCTCCGCCTGGACCAGGGCTTGTTGCGTGCTGGCGAGTTTGGTGTTGGACAGGTCCAGTTTCTGCACCGCATTCTTCAGCCGCTCGATGGTGTAGGGCAAGCACATCTCGTCTTCGGCCAGTCCGCGCAAGATGGCCACCGCGTGGGCGCGACAGGTGTCGTAGCCACAGGCTCCACAATTCAATTCATCGTCGGGGCCGAATTTTCCCATCTCGATCATGACCCTGCGGATCTCGTCCGGAGAGGGAGTGGGCAGGCTCTGGCTGACGGTCTGGAAGCTGCGGCCCATGGGCAGGTCACGCAACTGGTCCATCTCCTTCGACCACGCCGAGCGATCAAAAGCGGCCTGCTGAATTTCCATATGACGGCTGATCTGGGCGCGTCGGGCAAACGGTGGCAGCGCCACGCTCATCCCCGCGCCCATCACGCAGCCTCCACGGCAGCAGAGCAACTCGAGCAGATGGGCATTCAGCTGCCCCGCAGAAAACTCCTGCAAGGCCTCGGGGAACGCCGAGCGCCCGTCAGCTGACACCACGTCGCTGCAGGTCAGATCTTCGTCGATGCCCGCGGTCTGCAGGCTTCCGCGCGGCAACGGGAACACCCCTCCCATGCCCGCATGGGGCGGGTCGAAATCGGACAAGGCCACGTCGTCCCCGCCAATCCCCGCGGACTCCAGCATGTCCCGCAGTTCGCGAAAGGTCAGGACCGCCTCGATGCGGTCCGAGCCCGTCAGTGTGGCTGCCTCGCCTTTCTTGGCGATGCACGGCCCGATGAACACAATCTTCGTGTCAGCNNACCAGGTCCGGGTGATAGCGCTCGACGAAATTCACGATGGCCGGACAGGCGGTGGCAATGAAACTTTCGCCCGGACGCTCGGCCAGAAGCTCGCGATAGGCGCGCGCCACCAGATCGGCGCCAAACGCCACCTCGCACACCAGCGAGAAGCCAAGCTTTCGCAACGACCCCACCATGTGCCGCACATCGCGGCCGCTGATCTCCGCCGGAAAACTGGGCGCCACACACGCCGCCACGCGCGCGCCGCTGCGCAAGAGCCCATTCACTTCCGCGACCGAGCTAAGCACGCGCTTGGCCCCCTGACTGCACACCAGAACGCACGACCCGCAACCAATGCAGCGCGAAGGAATGACCTCGGCCTGCCCTCCGGCGATCCGGATGGCCTTGGCCGGGCACTCACGCACGCAGGTGTAACAGACGCGACACCGCTCCCGAATCGTGCTGACCAGAGAAAGGTCGGTGGGCTTCATGGAGAGCCCGGGGGCTTGGCCGTCGCCTGCCTCCTCGCGAAGAACGCCACCTTCTCCAACGTGACGCCGATGTCGATGTGCTCGACGTACACGTCCGGCGGCAAGCGCAAGCGGACGTCGGCGAAATTGAGCAGGCTGCGCACCCCCGCTTCGACCAGCGTGTCGGCCACGCTTTGCGCGGCTGCGGCCGGCACAGCGATCATGGCGACGTTGATTCCCTTGTCACGCATGACCGTCCGGGCCTCGCTGATGTGATACGAGGGACAACCGTTGATCATGCGATCCACCTTGGCCGGATCGATGTCAAAGGCGGCGACAATCTGGAGCAGGGGTCGGCGGCCCAAGAAGTATGCAAACAGGGCACGGCCGAGGTTGCCGACCCCCACCAGCGCCACGGACTGCGTGGTGGCCGGGTCCAGAAATGCGCCGATCCGTTCTTCCAGAACCACGACTTCGTACCCGCGCGTCGGGCTACCTTCGTAGCGCACGTTCATGAGATCGCGCCGCAGCTGTTCAGGCGTCACATCGGCCAGCACCGCAAGCTGGTGCGAGAAGACGTAGCGCGTGCCCGAAAAAGCCAGGTCCCGCAGGATACGCCGATAGAGAATCAGCCGAACCACGACCAGCTCGGACACTGTCTTCCTACCCACAATTCGCCGGGTGTGTGCCTGATTGATCGTCACAGTTGTGAATTCCAAAACGCTGTTATGAATTTCACAGCGAGCTGTCTATCATATGAGCGCTCGGGCGCTAGAAGTCAAGAATAATCCAGTGAGGTTTTCTTGTGCGGCGGACTACACTTGGAGTTTGCAGGGACCAAGTATATTGAGCCACCGAGGCGAGAAATGTCACCTCTACATAAGAATCGCCATTTTTCTAAGAAACTGAGGAGAACCATGCCTACCACGCGATGTGTTTCGCTGTTCCCATTGTTCACGCTCGTCGGTCTGATGGCCTGCTCGGGAGCCGGCACACCCCAGAGTGGTGGCGGAGGAACGACTGTCACGGGCGGAACGCACAATCCCATTGGCGGCACGACCGGTGCCGGGGGATCGATGATCACGGGCGGCACAACGGCCGCGGGTGGTGTTTCTGCTCCCGGCGGCACGCCGGACACGGGTGGTGTTTCTGTTCCCGGCGGCGCGCCGGACACGGGCGGTGTTTCTGCTCCTGGCGGCACCCCGGACACGGGCGGTGTTTCTGCTCCTGGCGGCACCCCGGACACGGGCGGCGTCTCCGCTCCTGGCGGCACAACTGTCACAGGTGGAACCTCCAAGACCGGCGGGACGACAGCCGCGGGCGGCACCTCCAAGACCGGCGGCACAACGGCCACCGGCGGTGTCACGACTTCGAGTAGCGCTCCAGGAACCGGCGGATCCACCTCGACCGGAGGCGCCGTGGCCGGGAAGACCGCGTCCGGAGGAACCACCGGATCGATCGGCGGAACCACGGGCGCGGCCGGCGCGGCAGGGGGGGCTCCCCCGCCAGGCAGTATCCCGGCGGGATATCCCGCTCCCACCGCGGACAACTACGCCAAGTGCCAGAAGGTGGCGATAGGCACCAATGATGCGTGCGGCGGCCAGCCTAGCGGAAATATCTGCATCGAATGCCTCTTCGGTGGTACCGACTACAACACCTCTGAGACCACTCCTACGGCAGCCGCGACGAGCGCGGCGGGAAATTATGTCGTGACCGTGCAACTGGGCGGCGCCGCCGCTGGCGACACCTATGTCAGCGCGGAATCGACGCGAGGCATGTTGAAGTCCGTAGCCACCACCGCCGGCCAGTCGCTGGAGTACGCGTTCGTGGTCAATGTGCGCGCGATGGAGGGGCAGCCAAAGCATTCCGGCGGGCCGGGCGGATACCCAGGACTGGATTTGTTCTTCTCCGGCAAGAATCCGCAGGTTACCGCCATCGGATACGCCCTGGCCACGACGGCGACCAAGCCGATCATGGTCTATGTCGCCGGCGACTCCACGACTTGCGACCAGACCGGTGGCGCCTTCGGGGGCTGGGCGCAAATGCTACCTGAGTACTTCGGGCCTCCGATTGGAATCGCCAACTATGCCAACAGCGGCGCCGCATCCGGCGACTTTGGCTTCTGGGGCGACATCTCGTCGCGCTGGACAACAGGAGACTGGATCATCATCCAGTTTGGACACAACGACAAGACAGACTCAGACGCGACGGTCGAGGCGAACCTCACGCCCCATGTGACAGCTGCACTCGCCGCAGGTGTCCACCCGATTATGGTGTCTCCTCCCGCTCGCCTCCAGGGTATTCCGGTACCCGATCAGTCCAGCCTTCATGCTGCCGCGCTCAAGGCGGTCGCAACGGCCAACAATGTGCCCTTCATTGATCTCACAGCCCTTTCGACTGCCTTCTACAACGCTTCTGGTATGACCAAGGCCCAAGCACTGACCGCGTACCACGCGATGGGGAGCGACGTAACGCACTCCAACTTACCGGGCGGAGAGATGCTCGCTGGTCTTGTGGTCAAAGCCATCAAGGACCAGAACATCGGACTCGCCCCGTATTTGAGGCAGTAGTGCGTAGTTTGCAAGTTGTGATCTGACCAACTTGCAAAGAAGGGTTTACTCGCAAGCTGCGGCAGCTGGGCTTGCGGGTCTGGGGCGTGTAGACTGTGACCGGTTCGGCAAACCCGCAGCATGTCGTGTCGACAGAAAGGGCACTTCTCGATGAGAACGTTCAGTATCCGAATCTTCACTTTGGCCTTGGCGGCGGCACCACTTTGTTCCTTGGGCTGTGGCAGCGGCACGTCCGGCAGTCCCACAGGCGGCGCGGTCGCCCACGCCGGAAGCGGCGGTGGCGGCTCGGCCGCGGCAGGCTCGACTGGGAGCGGTGCGAACTGCATCGTTGACAACAGCATGATAACGGCCACCGCGTATCCCACTGGACTCACTTTGACCAGGGCCTGCAGCCCCTACAATGTTGACGATCTCTTCGTAAAAGACGGCGGTGTGCTCACCATCGAGGCGGGCGCCACGGTCAAATTCAGTGACAACACAGCAATTTATGTTGGACAGACAGGCTCGGGCAAGCTGCTGATCAACGGTACCGCGCAAAGCCCGGTTACCCTGAGCACTCAACCCGGCTTTCAATCGCCTGGGGGTTGGTATGGCCTCGAGTTCTGGTCGGGCACGGCGAGCGGATCGAAGGTCAGCTACGCCACGATTGAGTATGCCGGGGGTAACTTCGACGGAGCCGTCGTCGTCGAGAGCGCCTTGCCCGCCAATACCTTGACGCTGGATCACTTGACCATCAATAGCACTGACACTACTGATGGCGCGGTTCCGATCTACATGGGCGACGGATCGCCGATTATCGCCTGCACCAACTGCACCGCCGACGGCACCAGTCTCACCCACTAGGTTCTTGACCCATTATTGTTGCCACTGCCCCTCTAACAACAAGAGGACAATCATGACCACAACGCGATGCTTCTCACTGTTTTCACTCCTGGCCGTTACCGGCCTGCTAGCCTGCGGTGCAAATTCCGGAGTATCCCAGGGGGGCACTGGAGGGACCACGACGCAGGGGGGAACCCGGCAGGAACCTGGTGGCACGACTTATGTGGGTGGATCGACCGTCACAGGCGGCTCGACCGACATCGGCGGCTCGACTGACATCGGCGGCTCGACCGACATCGGCGGAATCACGGACCTGGGCGGTACTTCCGTAGTCGGTGGGAAGACTTCGAACGGCGGTGCTGCTGGCGGGAAAGGCGGCACCCCAGCTTCGGGAGGCAAGACCGCGTCCGGAGGCGCCACTGGACCGACTGGCGGAACCACGGGAGGCGCGGCCGGCGCGGCCGGGGCTCCCCCTCCAGGCAGCGTCCCAGCGGGATATCCCGCCCCAACCCCGGACAACTACGCCAAGTGCACGAAGGTAGCGATAGGCACCAATGATGCGTGCGGCGGCCAGCCCACGGGGAATATCTGCATTGAATGTCTCTTCGGTGGCACCGACTACAACGCCTCTGAGACCAGTCCTACGGCAGCCGCGACGAGCGCGGCGGGGAACTATGTCGTGACCGTGCAACTGGGTGGCGCCGCCGCTGGCGACACATTCGTCAGCGCGGAATCCACCCGAGGCATGTTGCAGTCTGTGGCCACCACGGCCGGCCAGACTCTGACCTATGCCTTCGTCGTCAACGTGCGCGCGATGGAGGGACAACCGAACCATGCCGGCGGGCCGGGCGGATATCCAGGACTGGATTTGTTCTTCTCGGGCAAGAACCCAGTAGTTACCGGCATCGGATACGCTTTGGCGACCACGGCGACACAGCCGATCATGGTCTACATCGCCAGCGACTCCACGACTTGCGACCAGACCGGTGGCGCATTCGGCGGCTGGGGGCAAATGCTGCCTGAGTACTTCGGGCCGCCAGTTGGAATTGCCAACTACGCCAACAGCGGAGCAAGCTCGTCCAGCTTCTACGGATCCTCTAATTTCTGGGGCGCCATCAAGTCGAAGTGGACGAAGGGCGACTGGGCCATCATTCAATTCGGTCACAACGACAAGGGCGTGGCCGACAGCGCGGTCCAGGCCAACCTGACCAAGTACGTGAACGACGCCAAGGCCGCGGGTGTCAACGCGATTCTGGTTTCGCCTCCTGCTCGTGCCACCAGTTTCCCAGTCGGCGATCAATCCAGCCTACACGCAGCAGCGGCCAAAGCAGCCGCGGCAGCCGGGGGCGTTCCCTTCATCGACCTCACCGCCCTTTCGACCGCTTGGTACAACACTCTCGGCTCCAAGGCTACCATGATGACGTTCCACGCCAACGGGACCGACCAAACGCACACCAACCTCCCGGGTGGTGAGAAGCTCGCGGGTCTCGTCGTCGCCGACATGAAGACCCAGAACATCGAACTGGCCAAGTACCTGAGGCAGTAGACCGCACGATCGCAGGGGCCGCGCAGGCCCCTGCGCCATCCAGCTACAAGGTTCTGCGGTCAATCACGCGCTTGGCCTTGCCTTCGCTCACCGGCAGGCTGGCTGGCGGCAGCAGCTTGACCTTGGGCTTGGTCAGGATCTCTGAGCGCAGGCGAGCCGCGATCTCGCCTTCCAAGGCAACCCGTTGCTCCTCGCCCATGTACGAATCACCGTGAGCCAGTTCGGCCTGCACGGTCATGTCGTCGCGGCCCTCCAGCAAAATGAGGTAATTGCGACCCACCTGCGGGATGGCCATGAGCACGTGCTCGATCTGCTGCGGGTACACGTTGACCCCGCGCACTATCAGCATGTCGTCGGCGCGGCCCGTGATGCGCGCCAGGCGGCGATGGGTGCGGCCGCAGGCACAGTCGCCCGGGACGACGGACGTAATGTCGCGCGTGCGGTAGCGCAGAAGCGGCATGGCTTCGCGACACAGGGTGGTCAGTACCAGCTCGCCTGGCTCGCCGTCTGGCAGCGGCTCTTCGGTCTTGGGATCGATGACTTCGAGAACGAAATGGTCCTCCCAAAGGTGCATGCCGGCCCGCTGCATGCATTCGAAGGCCACGCCCGGGCCATTCATCTCTGACAGCCCGTAGGAATTGAAAACCTCGACGCCCAGACCCTGTTCGATCTTGTCGCGCGTCTCGATGCTGTAGGGCTCGGCGCCCACAAAGGCCCGACGCAGCTTGAGCGGCTTGCGCGCGTCCGGGCCCTTCCCGTCGAGGAAATCAGCGAAGTACAGCGCGAAGCTGGGCGTCAGATGCACCGTGGTGGTCCCGAAATCCTGCATGAGCGCCAGTTGCTTCTCGGAATTGCCCGGGCCGGCTGGGATCACCAGACAGCCGACCTTCTCGGCTCCGTAATGGGCCACCAGGGCCCCGGTGAAAAGGCCGTAGGTCATCATGTTCTGAAAAACATCGCGGGCAGTCACGCCGGTGGCTACGAAGCTGCGGGCGCATAGCTCGGCCGCATTGTCCACATCCCGCGGCGAGAAGAAGAGCGCCTTGGGACGGCCGGTCGTGCCGCTCGATGTGTGCAGGCGCAATGCCTGGTCCATGGGGACCGCCAGTAGCCCAGCCGGATAGGTGTCGCGCAGGTCGGCGCTGCTGGTGAAAGGCAACCGGCGCAAGTCGGCCAAAGACTTGATGCTGGCAGCCGTGATCCCGGCTTCGACGAAGCGCTCGCGGTAGAACGGCACCTGTTGATGCAGCCGCGTCACCAGCGCCTGCAGGCGGCCGAGTTGCAGCTGCTCCAAGTCAGCGCGGGAAAGCGCTTCGATGCCGCGATCGCGGAACATCCACTAGCCTTCGAGCGGTTGCGCTTCTTCGACGATGAAGTT
>PMBY01000151.1 GCA_003153875.1 Myxococcales bacterium
TTGTTGAAGGACGCCGCCGCATAGGCCGCCGCCATGGAAGCGAGAATGCCGACCACCGTTGTCCAGCGCCCCACCGCCAGATAGTGCGCGTCGCTGCCGTCCTTCTTGATGTAGCCCTGGTACAGGTCGTAGGTGAAGACCGTGTTGAAGGCCGTCACATTGCCCGCCATCCCGCTCATGAACGAGGCCATCAAGGCCGTCAGGCCCAGCCCGAGCATGCCAGTGGGAAAGTAGTGGGCCAGCATGGTGGGCACCACCATGTCGTAGTCCAGCCCGCCGTTTTTCGACGGAAGCTGAAAGCTGCCGCCTGCGCTGTGCAGCGCGATGGCGATGAGGCCGGGCAGGATCACCAGCGCGGGGAAGAACATCTTGGGCACCGCCGCAAGTATTGGTGTTCGTCGGGCCGCGCCCATGTCCTTGGCGGCCATCGCCCGTTGCACCACGAGAAAGTCGGTGCACCAATAGCCGAAGGAGAGCACAAATCCCAGCCCCATGGCCAGACCGAACCATTCCACGCCCATGGGATTGGTCGAGGCCGAGCCGGTGTAGGCCCACGAGTGGGTCCAGGTGCCGGGGGCGAATCCCGCGTTGATGGCTGGCTTGACCAGCTTGGCCACCAGGCCGTCCCAGCCACCCACGTCCTTGAGTCCCAGCAACACCAGGGGCAGAAAGCCGAAGACGATCAGGAAGAACTGCAGCACCTCGTTGTAGATGGCCGACGTCAGGCCGCCCATGAAGATGTAGGCCAGGACGATGACGCCCGAGACGAGAATGCAGCCGTGGAAGTTCCAGCCCAGGATGGCGTTGAGCAACTTGGCCAGCGCGTACATCGAGATGCCCGACGACATGATGGTCATGCAGGCGAAGGTGAGGGCGTTGAAGCCCCGGGTCTTCTCGTCGAAACGCAACTTCAGGTACTCGGGAACCGAGCGCGCCTTGGAGCCGTAATAGAACGGCATCATGAAGATGGCGACGAACACCATGGCCGGGACGGCGCCGATCCAGTAGAAATGGCTGGTCATCATGCCGTACTTGGCGCCGGATGCCGCCATGCCCATGACCTCCTGGGCGCCCAGGTTCGCCCCGATGAAGCCAAGCGCGCAGATCCAGGCTGGCAGCGACCGTCCGGACTCGAAGAAGTCCTTGCTGCCGCTGACCGTGCGACGGAGAACGAAGCCAATGCCCAGCACGAACAGGAAGTACGTGACGAGCAAGATGTAGTCGATGCTGTGGAGCTGGATGCTGTGTTGGAGCATGGATCCTGTCCCTGATGTGCGGTTTGCGGATAGTACGTCAACCGCCCGGCAATGTCCGCATCAACGCGCGCCGATGCCGTGAGCACATGAGTTTCTCCGCCAGCCGGTCTAGGCACAGCACGCGCCGCCACGAGTCAGACCCGTTGGGGCGGGAAAGGAGTGCTAGAAACGACACCATGAAGAAAGGTGCGATGCAACGGCTTCTGCTGTGGGTGCTTGGCTTTCTGGCGANNTGGGCCGAGATGATCCAGAACCGATCCTTTGAGGACGACCGCCAGGAGCCAACGACTTGGAAGTTCTCGGGTGCGGTGAAGGCCAGTCTGGACAGGACCAACCCGTTGCAACGCCAAAATCCCACGTCGTTGTACCTGGAGTTCTTGCGTCCAGATGCAAGCGTTGCCCAGGACGGTTTCAGCCGCGACCAGGACAACTACCCAGGCGGGATGGCATTTCACAAAGGGGAAGCCCTGCGCTTTTCACTGTACCAGCGAGGGAATTGCCCGCTGGAAGTCCGCTTGCTGGGACAAGGCGGAAAGGTGCTCGCAAGAACGTCGCTGCCCGCGCCGAGCAGCGCCTGGAAGAAAGTTGAGGTGACGATGAGCCCCTCGGCTACGGACCTGTCCGGAAGGCTGGTCNNCGGGATCTGGCGGAAATGATCGCGGCCCTGAAGCCGGCCTTTGTCCGGTTCCCCGGGGGATGTTTTGTCGAGGGCCTGGACCGAGCCAATGCCCCGCGATGGAAGGACTCGATGGGCGAGCCGGCACAACGCCGCGGGATTCCCAACCGTTGGGGCTACCAGACCTCGGGGGCCTTCGGCGTCCACGAGTTCCTGCAATGGTGCGAGGATCTGGGCGCCGAACCCGTCTATGTGATCAACTGCGGTATGGGCCACGACTACGCTGTGCCCATGAATCAAATGAAGGAATGGGTGCAGGACGCACTGGACCTGGTGGAATACGCGCGCGGCCCAGTCGACAGCAAGTGGGGCGCGCTGCGGGCCGCGGCCGGGCATCCGGCCCCGTTCAAGCTGAACTACATGGAAATCGGCAATGAGAACGGCGGGCCCGCGTACGCCGAACGCTACGCCCTATTCCATGATGCCCTGAAGGAGAAATATCCAGACCTGCACCTGGTCGCCAATTTGTGGGACGACGGGATCCCCAAGACCCGCCCGGTGGAGATCCAGGACGAGCACTACTACCTCGATGCCTTGGGTTTTCTGGGCATGGCGGACTACTATCAGCGGGTCGACCGCAAGGGTCCGTTGGTCTATGTGGGCGAGTACGCGGTCAACAATGGAGCCGGGAACGGAAACTTCTCGGCCGCGCTGGGCGAGGCAGCCTTTCTCACCGGGCTGGAGGCCAACGGCGACCACGTGGTGATGGCGTCCTACGCTCCGCTCTTGGCCCACCCAGCCTGGAAAGCCTGGACCCCGAACGCGATCGTCTTCGATCAGGGGCGCAGCTACGGAACGCCCTCGTACTATCTGCAAACCATGTTTGCCCCCAACCGCGGCGATGTTGTTTGCCCAAGCGACCTGGATCAGCCGGAGATCCCCTTCGAGACGCCCAAGGGCAGGTTCGGCGTTGGCACATGGGGCGACACCCAGGTCGAATACAAGGACATCTCTTTCACCGCGCCGGACGGGAAACGGATCTTCAGCAGCGATTTCACCCAGGGGATGAAGGGCTGGAAGCCCTTCAAGGGGCAGTGGGCGGTCGCGGACGGGGTCTTGCGCCAGACCGGGAAGGAAGAAACCTTCGAGGTAGCCCAGATCACTGACAGCCACTGGGGCGACGGCGTTTTCCAGGTGCAGGCCCGCAAGCTGGGCGGCGTCGACGGATTCCAGATCCAGTTCCAGGCCGACGAGGACGGTCAGCAAAGGGTCTGGAACCTGGGGGGATGGGGCAACACCCGGATCGCTCTCCAGGGGATCTTCGGTGAACCGAAAATGCCGGGGAAAGTCGAGACCGGCCGTTGGTACAACATCCGCATCGAGCTCGCGGGCCCGCGCATCCGCTGTTACCTGGATGGGAAGCTGATTCAGGAGGTGATTCGTCCCAGCCCGCCGCGGCTCTACGCGGTGGCCAGCCGAACCCAGGATGGCAAAAAGATCATCCTCAAGCTGGTCAACGCCGGCGCGGTTGCACGCAAGACCACGTTCGACTTGAAGGGCGTGAACTCAGTCTCTCCCAAGGGCTTGGCGATGGTAATGACCGCCAAGTCTGGGAATGACGAGAATTCATTCCAGCAGCCCCGTCACGTCGCACCGGTCGAGTCGGCCCTGACCGGGGTCGGGAAGAATTTTTCCCGCACCCTGCCAGGCCGCTCGATCACGGTGCTGAGACTACAGGTGCATTAGTCACAGGTCCCGGAACAAGGAACGAACGTGCCCTCGGTAGCCGTGATGGTCGCGGTACCGGCGGTGAGCCCCGACGAGGTTGCCGTCACAGTGATGGTCCCGGCGCCCGTCGCCTGAACGATGGCGTAGGCCACGCCACTGAAGGCGTTGCGCGAAGTTCCGCGGAACGACTCCTGAGTCATGCTGCCACTGTCCACGGCTACGATGGTGCCGGGGCCCGTGATGGCGAAGGTCACGGCAGCAGTGCCGGACACCTCGGCCTTGACGAACGAGACGTCGTCCACATCGGTCGTTAGCGTGGCGTGATCCGCTGTGAGCGCGACCTGGCCTGCCTTGGCCCCGCTGGGCGGAGCCGACTTCGACGGCCCACCCCATATGGCCGACCACTGGTAACCGATACTCCTCACGGCCCCCAGTTCGTCCATGAGCCCCCCGTTGCCCCCAATTGATGGCCATCCACCGTCGCGCTCGCCCATATAGTCAACGCCCGTCCACATGAACTCGCCAGTTAGCCCCGCGTTGGCCGTGACTTGGCTCCAGGTGCTTGTCTCAGTGCCCATCTCGGTGATCAACCCCGACTTGGTGGGCGAACTCACCATAGCGGTCAGGACACTGTCGACGTGATAGTTGTCGCCCCAGACATCGAGGAGTGTGTTCGTTGCCCCCCCAATGTCGACGCCCTGGGCGGGTTGAAGCAGCGCCTGCGTGACACTTCGCGAGGGATCGAGCTGGTGACTCATAGCAACCATGATCGTAAGAATTGGAGTTCTTGTCCCAATCCCATCGTGGATTTCGTTACCCACGCT
>PMBY01000298.1 GCA_003153875.1 Myxococcales bacterium
GCCATGCGCCGCGAACTGACCCGTCAAGCGCTCGCATCGGCAGATGAGATAGCGGACGACATCAGGCAGACCCTGGAGCGCTTCGACGCCGATGCGGAGGATCGCGATCTGGCCATCGCACTCTCCAACTACATCAACCGGCATCCACGCATCCAGCGCCTACAACTCGTCATCGAGCGCGAAAGCGCGACGCGCATCTTCGCCCAGCGAGGCGAGGCCACGGAGATCACTCGTCTCGGCGCCATCCCACGCGAACCCATCATCGGCCCCTACACCCGTAAGGCCACCGAAGGCGACGATATACACGCTCTCACCAGAAACGTTGACCTCAAGGGACCTTGGACCGCCGTGCTGAGCATGAATTGGAGCCTGGGTCCGGTCCAGTCGGTCATCAAGGTGACGGAACGCTGGTCGCTGCTGCTGGGTCTTGGCCAGCTCTTGGTACTCATGCTGTTGTCTGGATTCATCATCGACCGCGTGGTCTTGCGGCGCCTCGACACTCTGGCGCGCGCCATGCGCGACGTGGAAGCCGGCGACCTGGATCGGCGAGTGCCGATGGACACCAACGACGAGGTCGGCCGCCTGTCACACGGCTTCAACCGAATGCTGGAGCAGCTTTCCACCGCCAACCGAGAGATCCACGCCTTCAACCAGCGGCTCGCGCGCGAGATTGAGATGGCCACGCAAGATCTGTCCCGCAAGAACATGGCCCTCGAGCAACTCAATCGCCTGCTCAACGAACTGCGCCGGGAGAACGCTTCGAAGGTGCGCCTGGCCGCTCTCGGCCAATTGGCGGCGCAGCTTGCCCACGAGATCGGCACGCCCTTGTCGTCGGTGTCCGGCCACCTGCAGCTGGCCTTGTCACAGCGCGATCTGTCCCCCAACCTGCGCGAACGCCTGGACGTGTCCACGCGCGAGATTGCCCGCATTGGCCGCATCGTGCGCGACTACCTCGACTCCACGCGCTCGCTGGAGGCGGAACGCAAGCTGGTTTCCTTGCGCCAGGTCTTGAGCGAGGCGGTCGAGGTCACGCGCGGGGGCGAGCTGGGGAGCAACAAGACTCTGAACGTGGACGTGCCCGACGATCCGGCTGACTTCGTCACCGACCCAGGCTTGCTGCGACAGATCGTCATCAACCTGCTCTCCAATGCCCTGGATGCAGTGGAACAGGGCGGGCTGGTCGCCCTGACGGCGCAGTCGCAGGATGACCACGTGCTCATCACGGTGCGCGACACGGGGACCGGCATCGCACCCGAGGATCTTCGGCGAATCTTCGAACCGTTCTACACGACCAAAGGACGGGGCAAGGGCACCGGACTGGGCCTCGCCATCTGCCGTGAATTGGCCAAGGCGCTGGGCGGCACCATCACGGTGCAAAGCACGCCCGGCCAGGGCTCGGCTTTCTCGGTGCGTCTGCCCCGCCACGCGCAGGCCGAACCAGCATCCCCACGGGCAGCAGCCGGAGGAGCAGCATGACCAAAATCCTGGTCGTCGAGGACGACGCCGTCGCGCGCGACCTTCTGCGCGAGATCTTGAATGCCGAGGG
The DNA here is from genome assembly GCA_003153875.1 of Myxococcales bacterium. The sequence continues at coordinate 1,547 of PMBY01000298.1, forward strand.
CTTCGAGGTCGACGCCGTGGACGACGGTGCGCCCGCGGTCGAACGGGCGGCCTCGGGACGCTATGACCTAGTGGTTTCGGACATCCGCATGGAACGGGTGGGCGGCATGGACGTGCTGCGCGCCTTTTCCGAGAGGGCCCCGGGCACGCCCGTCATCCTCATCACTGCGTTCGGGGACGTCACCGGCGCCATGGAGGCCATCGGACACGGCGCCTACGACTATGTTTCCAAGCCCTTCAACGTCGAAGAGCTGCGCCAGACCGTGGCACGCGCGCTGGAGCGCCGACGCCTTTCCGCCGAGGCGGTTGCCGCACCGAAGACGGGCGCGGCGCAGGTGGCCGAGATCGAAGGCAAGAGCCCGCGCATGCTCGATGTCTACAAGCTGGTCGCGCGGGTGGCACCCACGACGGCCACGGTTCTGGTGGTCGGCGAATCGGGCACCGGCAAGGAACTGGTGGCGCGCGCTATCCACAGCCGCTCGCCCCGCGCCGGCAAAGCGTTCGTGCCGGTGAACTGCACGGCCCTGTCGGAATCGCTCCTGGAATCCGAACTGTTCGGTCATGCCCGAGGGGCCTTCACTGGCGCGGTGGCCGCCAAACGCGGCCTCTTCGAAATGGCTAACGACGGCACCCTGTTTCTCGACGAGATTGGCGACATGGGCCCAAAGATGCAGGCTCAGCTCTTGCGCGTCCTGCAGGACGGCGAGGTGCGGCCGGTAGGCGGCACCGAGTCCATCAGGGTTGACGTGCGCTTGGTGTGCGCCACCAACCGAGATCTGGAGGCGGACGTGAAGACGGGCCGCTTCCGCGAAGATCTCTATTTCCGCATCAATGTGGTCACCGTGCGCATGCCCCCCCTGCGCGAGCGCGCCGGTGACATCCCCATTCTGGTGCGCCACTTCTTGGCCAAGATCGCTCGCCGCGAGAGTCGGTCCGAGGCAAGCGTGTCGCCGGAAGCGCTGGAGGTTCTCTGTCGCCATTCATGGCCCGGAAACGTTCGTGAGTTGGAAAACGCCATCGAGCGCGCGGTGGCCGTGGCCAAAGGCAACGTGGTGCTGCCTTCGGATCTTCCCGTGGAGGTCTATGGCGGCTCGCCCGCGGAGCCGGGCGGCATCTTCGATGATCGCCCGACCCTGTCGGAGTTGGAGAAGCGCTACATCGCGCTCATCTTGACGGAATGTGGCGGCAACAAGAAAAAGGCGGCAGAGCGTCTGGGCATTGACCGCCGCACGCTCTACCGGGCGCTGGAACGCGCCGGCGTGGCCGCGGGCAGCGACGACGACGGGGACGATGGCTAGTTTTCTTCCCCTGCGGGGGCTTCGGGACGGACAACCCACCCCGCCCACCCCGCGCGCTTCGCGCGCGCCCTCGTCACCACAGAGTGCACAGAGCACACAGAGGTCGGAAGGGAAAGGGTTCGGACCGGACAGGACTGAAGCCCTTCCTTTCCGGTCCGGCTCTCTGGCCTCTGTGAGCTCTGTGGTGAAGACGCTATCTTCCGGGCCGGGCTACAGCAGATCGAGGAACGCGCGGCCGGCGTGACTGAGGGTTCGGCCTGCGGGATACACCAGTCGGATCTTCCTTTCGGTCTGTAAGTCGGTCACGTGCACTTCGCGCAGCATTCCCTGGGCGATCTCCTCCTCGACACACATGCGGGGCAAGAAAGCCACCCCCTGGTTGCGCTGGACCATCTTGCTGATGGCTTCTACCGTGGGCATCTCCACATCCTGTCGCAGCGGGACCTTGAGGCGCTCGAACTGGCGCAGCACCACCTCCTTGTAGGGCGACATCTCGTTGTGAGCAATGAAGGTCTCTGCGCCTAGGTCAGCGACGGAAACTGAGCGCCGCCGCGCGAAGCGGTGCTGGGGCGAGACCACGCAGGCCAGGTGATCGGTGTAGAGGATGCGCGCGACCAGCCGGTCGTCCTGGGGCTCGTAGCTGATCACGCCCATCTCCAGGTCGCCTTCCAGGATCTCGACGGGGATCCGGCTGGATTGGCTGCGCCGAACCTGCACCTTCACGCGCGGATACAGCTTGCGGTAGCGCGCGATGAGCGGCAGCAGGTACAAGGTGGTCGATTCGTTGGCCCCGATGAACAGCCGTCCGGCACCGTGGTCACGCAACTCGGCCAAAGCCACGCCCAGCTCGACGCGCAGGTTGTCGAAGCGCCGGGCGTAGTCGAACACCACCTGGCCGGCATCGGTCAGTCGCGCTTGCTTTCCCGCGCGATCGATGAGCGGCTCGCCCACCTCGGCTTCCAGGCGCTGCACGGCCATGGAAACCGCTGGCTGGGTCCGCAACAGGCGAGCGGCCGCGCGCGAGAAGCTCTTTTCACTCGCGACAGCACGAAAGACTTCGAGGGTGTGCAAGTCCATGGGTGAGGCTCCTGTTCAGGCCAGACTATAAGAGGAACTGATGTAGATTGACAAAGGAATCAATTCGCCAGAACACGCCACGGTCACTAGACTGCGCCCACGTGAAAGGAACCCACCCCCATGAGTGACCGCGTCTTCATCTTCGACACCACCCTGCGCGACGGCGAGCAGTCCTGTGGTTGCAGCATGACCGTCGCAGAAAAGATGCGTATGGCGCGCAAGCTAGTGGAACTCAATGTCGACGCGATGGAGGCCGGATTCCCGAGTATGGGCAACTGGTCGGCCAAGTGGTGCAAGCCCTGGCCGGTCGAGCCGTGGTCAGCGTCCATTGCCACAATGACCTGGGATTGTCGACCGCCAACTCGATCGCGGCGGTGCAAGCGGGTGTGCGCCAGGTGGAATGCACCATCAACGGCATCGGCGAGCGCGCCGGCAACTGCTCACTGGAGGAATTCGTGATGGCGCTCAAGGTGCGCCAAGACGTCTTGCCGTTTGATACCGGCATCGTGACCCAGCAGCTCTTCCCGGCCAGCCAACTGCTGACCGAGATCATCGGCGTGGGGGTTCAGCCCAACAAAGCCATCGTGGGCCGCAACGCCTTTGCCCACGAGGCGGGAATTCATCAGGACGGCTTTCTGAAAGAGCGTACGACCTACGAAATCATGCACCCCAACACCGTGGGCGTTCCCTCAAGCCAGCTCGTGGTGGGCAAGCACAGCGCCCGCCACGCGGTGGTCGATCGCTGCCAGCACCTGGGATTCACGTTGAGCGGGCAGCAGATAGAAAACGTGTATCACCGGGTGATCGCCGCCTGCGACCGCAAGAAATGGCTATCCGACCAGGAGATCGCGGAAATCGCGCGGGCGGTGTGAGAGATCGACGGGCAGCCATCTGAAAGTCGTGGCCGCGGCCGTGGCCGTGGCCGACGGTGATCACTCCGGCCACCCGCTTCGGGGCGTCGGGACGGACAGCCCACCCCTCCTTCCCCCGCGCGCTTCGCGCGCGCCCGTCGCGGCCACGTCTACTACCACGACCACGGTCTCGCCATGACATAGTCTGGAGCCGAGCGGTGCGCCTGATGTAATATGGTCGGCAGACTCACTTCCGAGTCTTCAACCGCACACAGTCACTTCCATGGCAGTCATTGGCATCGATCTGGGCACGACCAACTCCGTGGTCGCCACCGTGCGCGACGGGCAGGTGGTCGTGGTGCCCAACTCCCAGGAGGGNNTACCTTCACCCGTCGGTGGTGTCGTTCTCTCCCGACGGCCTCAAGTACTTCTCCGTAGAAGCTGTCGCCCGTCGCATCGTGGACCCCAAGAACACCGTCTACTCGGCCAAGCGCCTCATCGGCCTGCCCTTCCGTTCCGAGGAAGTGCAAAAAGCCCTCATGCGCCTGCCCTACGAGCTGAGCGAGGGCAACAACGAGCAGGCGGTCTTCATCGGACCGGATCGCACCTACACCATCCCTGAGGTCTCTGGCCTGTTGCTCGGCTATCTGCGCCAGTGCGCCGAGATGTTTCTAGGCGACTCGGTCAACGCCGCGGTCATCACCGTACCAGCCACCTTCAACGACTCCCAGCGCCGCGCGACCGTGGACGCGGGCCGTATCGCCGGCGTCGATGTGCTGCGCGTGCTCAACGAGCCCACCGCGGCCGCGCTGGCCTACGGGCTTGGTCAGAACATGTCGCAAAGGATAGCGGTCTATGACTTTGGCGGCGGCACCTTCGACATCACCATCCTGCAGGTCGAAGACGACATATTCGAGGTGCTGGCCACCGGCGGAGACACCTTTCTGGGCGGCGACGACATGGACAGCGTCCTGCTCACCATTCTGGCCGATCTGTTCAACGCCGAGCACGGCATCGATCCGCGCGGCGATCAGGCTGCGCGCTCGCGCCTGCTCATCGCCGCCGAGCAGGTCAAGCGCCACCTGTCCGATTTCCCCGAGGCACGCGGCGACCTCAAGAACATCGCCATCGGTTCCACGGGCGAGCCCCTCGCGCTGCGCTTCCACATCGCGCGCAGTGTTTTCGAAACCGCTATCCGCGGGCTGGTGGGCCGCACCATCCAAGCCTGCCAGGACGTGCTTGCCTCCGCGCAGCTCGCGCCTTCGCAGATCGACGAGGTGATCATGGTCGGGGGAACCACGCGCGTGCCCCTGGTGCGCGCCGAGGTGGAAAGATACTTTGGTCGGCCTCCCCGCACGGACCTCAACCCCGACGAGGTGGTCGCCTGGGGCGCGGCCATCCAGGCCGAGAATCTGGCCAATGCGGGCGCAAGTTTGCCCAGCCGTGCGGTCTTGCTCGACGTCACGCCCCGCGCGCTGGGCATCGCCGTCACCGGCGGCTTCGCCGAGCGTATCATCGATCGCAACGTACCCGTGCCGGTGGAGCAGACGCGCATCTTCAGCACCTCGTCCGACAACCAGTCCTCGGTGCGCATCCAGGTCTGCCAGGGTGAATCGCGCCGCTTCGAAGAGAACGTGCCCCTGGGCGAACTGGAGCTCACCGACCTCCAGCCAGCCCGGCGAGGCGAGGCTTCCATCGAGGTGACGTTCAAAGTGGACACCAACGGCATCTTGCGCGTACGCGCACGCGACGGCGCGACCGGGGTGGCCCGCGAAGCAGCGGTCAACGTGCGCGGGGCCATGAGCGAGTCCGAGGTCCAGGAAGCGGCGGAGCGACAGAAGTACGAGGAGGCGAGCAATCTCCCGGAAGTGCCGGAGGCGTAGGCCATGGCGGGGATGTCCATCGAGCAGCTGGCCGCGTTCGTCCGGCAGATCTTTCCCCGGCTGGATCAGCTCTCCTACTATGACCTTCTGGGTGTGCCTTCGGGCTCGGACCAACCCGCGGTGCGAAACGCGTTCTATCGTCTGGCCGCGGACCTGCACCCCGACCGCTACCACACCCTCGCCGATCGCGCGCTCAAGGAGCAGCTAGAAATCGTCTACGCACGCGTGTGCGAGGGCTACCGGGTGCTCACCTCACCCGACAAGCGCGCCGCCTATGAGCGGGCGCTCAACCAGGGCAAGAAACGTCTGACGGTCACCGACCGCGAGTCGCACGGTCTGCAGAATCCGGAAGACAGCCTCAAGCATCCCGAGGCAAGGAAGTTCTTCCGCATGGGCATGATCTGCCTGGGACGCAAGGACTGGAAAGGCGCGATCATGAATTTCAACTTCGCGCGCACCTTCGAACCAGCCGCCACGCTCATCGCGCAGAAGCTGGGCGAAGCGCAGGCCGCGCTAGGCAAACCGGGGGGAGCGGGAGGCACCCCGCCCAAGACCTCGTGACCGGGCCGCTCGACCCCCGCTCGACGACGCCGCCGCTGGCCGGCGGGGCAGCGGGCCCGTCGACTCCACCGCGAGCGCCCAAGGTCGGCACGCCGCTGGGCCGCTACTTGCTGCTGGACGTTCTCGGCCACGGGGCCATGGCCAGCGTGTTCCGCGCCCGGGACGGCCAGCTCGGTCGCGAGGTGGCGGTCAAGGTCATGGGCATGACCGTCGCCACTCGTGGCCAAGGGGCCGAACGTTTCCGCCGCGAGGCCCAGGCGGTCGCCGCGCTCAAGCACCCTGGCATCGTCGAGATCTACGACTTNNCCGCTGGCCGAGGCGCTGGCCACCGCTCATGCCCGGGGCATCGTCCACCGCGACGTCAAGCCCGACAACGTGATGATCGAGCACAGCGGCGACCGGTGCCGCGTGGTGATCACCGACTTCGGCGTGGCCCATATCACGGGCTTGGAAACCATGACAGCGTCCGGCGCCTTGGTGGGCTCGCCCGCGTACATGTCGCCCGAGCAGGCACGCGCGCACGACGTGGGCTCGGGGGCTGACATCTGGGCGCTTGGGGTCCTGCTCTACGAGATGACGACCGCGTGCTTGCCCTTCCCCGGCAAGGATCCATTTTCCGTGATCGCCGGCATCACGCGCGGCACGTTCCGCCGTCCCGCCCAGATCGCGGCCACGGTTGGGCCACGCTTCGAGGGCATCGTTCTACGCTGCCTTCAGCTCAACGCAGCCGCGCGCTATCCCAGCGCGGGCGAGCTGGCCACTGACCTGCGCGAGCTGGCCGGAGAAGCGGGACTTCTGCCTGAGCAGCCGGCGCTGCGCCGTTTTCTCGACGATCCGGCCCAGTTCGAAGCCGAGCTTCGTCCCAAGATTGCCGATGCGGCCGTAGCCCAGGCGCGCCAGCGGGCACGACGGGGCGAGCTGGCGCGCGCCCTGGCAGAGATCGGACGCGCGACTGCGTATGTGCCCAGCCATGCGGGCGCGAATTCCTTGCTCAAGACGCTGTCGGCGGGACGTACGATTCTGCGCGTGGCGGGTTTCATCGTCGCGGGCCTGGTCCTGGCCACAGCCACTTGGCTGGCCTGGCACCCACCCTGGCGAAAACCCGCCGCCATGGTTTCGCCCGCGCCGCCCGTGACCCAGCCCATCACAACGGTGGTGTCTCGGGCCGCGCCGGCAGCCGGGTTGAGCGGGACTGCGTCTGCGCCCTCTGTCGAAACGCAGGCTCTGGTTCCTGGCGCCGCACCAGTCGTCCGCGCCGTATCCCCTTCCCTCGGAAAGGCAAAGCCCGCTCGACGCACAAGCGCTTCAGCGACCGGCGCTGGTCAGCAGTCAGCGCAAACGCCGGCCGCGGTTCCTGCCGCGCAG
>PMBY01000093.1 GCA_003153875.1 Myxococcales bacterium
TCGGGTCGCCCACACTGCATTTCAGAATGTCCCGAAATCTTGAGATTTTGTCAACTAGCCCCCATGCCCGGGCCATCTTGTTCGCGCAACGCCGACAGAGCTTTCGCCACCATCGGCGAACTGCAAACCTTCCTTCTTCTCGGAAAAATCGAGCCCCTCGTGTGCCGCATGNNTCATCCACGTACGCCACGGCAAAGGCGACCGCCCGCGCTTGGTCACGCTGCCGAAGCGACTGCTCGAATCCCTGCGCGACTATTGGCGGCTGGCCAAACCGCAAGGGCCGCTGCTGTTCCCGGGGCAAAGATCTTGCTCCTCGACCTGCTGTTCAAAGCAGCCAGTGAAACCATCCTTGCACTCGGACACGACCCGAAACGGATCGGCGCGCTGGTCGGCGTCACCGGCGTCGTGCACACGTGGGGACGCAATCTCATCTTTCACCCGCACCTTCATTGCATCGTCACCGGTGGCGGCCTCGGCGCCGACGGTACGTGGGTCGATTCCCGCGAGAAATTCCTGCTCCCGGTCGAGGTGCTCCGCATGCTGTTTCGCGGGAAATTCCTCGATGGTCTCGCTCGCCTGTTTGCCGACGGCAAGATCAAGCCCGGTGTGCGCACTCCGCAAGTGGTCGCCGATCTCGTCGCCCCCGCCGCTTTCGCTCGCCTCAAGAATGCTCTGAACAAGAAGGACTGGGTCGCCATGAAAACCTCTGCGCATTCGTCGTGGCCGATGGCTCGCCGGCGTTTTCGAGCGCGCACGATTCTCGTTTCCACGGCCCACTCACGACCGTCAATGCTTACCGCCGCCAGCAAGGTCGCCGTCGCACTCGTCCCATCACCCACGACGTCGACCTTCTTTGCCCATGGGGAGAAGCGCGACTTCTCCTCCCGAACCCGCGGCTTGGCTCAACCAGACGTTTAATCCGGCCGCGCGAAACTTCGGTGTGACAGTGGAATACCTGTAGCTGCGGCCGGATCAAACGCCTACTTGTTTGCATCGTACAACGCAATCATGATAGATTACCATATCGTTGTACGGAGGAAATCATGTCGACGGTCACGCTATCTCCAAAGTTCCAGGTAGTCATACCTCTGCGAATCCGTGAAACACTTGGGCTGAAGGCCGGGCAAAAGGTGGAAGCCTTGCAGTACCTTGATCGAGTCGAGTTCATTCCTGTCCGATCTCCGCGCGAGATGCGCGGTTTCTTGAAAGGAATCAACACGACAGTACCTCGCGACAAGGATCGAGTGTGAACGTTGTTGATTCTTCCGCCTGGCTGGAATACTTCGCGGATGGTCCGAATGCAGGATTCTTTGCACCGGCGATCGAGGCCGCCGATGAGTTGGTGGTTCCTTCGATCTGTTTGCTCGAAGTATTCAAACGGGTATGCCAGCAACGTGGTGAGGGGCCCGCACTTCAAGCGGTAGCTGTGATGCAACAAGGGAGGGTAGTAGACCTTGATTCCGCCTTGGCGTTGATTGCCGCAAAGATTGGAACCGACACGAAGCTGGCCCTTGCCGACAGCGTCGTCCTTGCAACGGCGAGGCAAACTGAAGCGACGTTGTGGACGCAGGATGCAGACTTTGAAGGTCTGCCCGATGTGAAGTTTCGGGCAAAGAAGAGTGCGGCCCGGCCTGGCTGACGTCTTGCCGTTCAGCTGCAAGCCCGCCGCCGAATCGGCGCCTCGATTCTACACGATGTCGCTGCGGCGGGATTGCTGCAACGGCTTGTTCGGCAGCCTCCCAGAGGGTATTCTTGAGGCATGACTCAGGCGCTCGAAAACGTCTTCTCCCAGCTGTCGTCCCTTCCAGCCGACGAGCAGGATCGCATTGCCGGATGGCTGCAATCCGAACTCGTGTCCGAGGAGGGATGGACGCGTCGATTCGCCCAGTCCCAAGACCTGCTGAACGCATTGGCCGACGAAGCCCTGGCCGACTTGGCTGCGGGTCGAACCACCGATCTCGATCCGGGCAAGATGTGAGGTCACGCGCGAGCGCCCGGTTTTGGGAGCTGTTTCGCCAGCTACCCGCGGAAGTCCAGGACCAAGCGCGGGCGGCATACCGAACCTTCGTAAATCCTCGCCCTGCCACCTCCTGACGCAGCCGCGCGCTGTGGGACCTTGCTGCCCAAGGAGGTTCACATGGAGGAAAAGGACGAAGCATTTCGCGAGGAGGTTTTGCGGTGGCGTGGTACCCGGCGAAGGGGCGCGAAAAGTCCGGTCCGGATGGATCTCTTGTGCCCGCCCGCTCCCTCACCTATCGTGCCAACCATGAATGGACCCGAGTTGCTTGAACGATATGCAAAGGGAGAGAGGGACTTCAAGGGGGCGGACCTCGCCGGGGCGTACCTCGAAGGCGCGGACTTAACCCCCAACGAGTCCCGCACCTTCTGGATGGAGATCGAGCTGTCATGAAAAGACTCATCGCGCTCGTGGCGTTGGGTTGCGGCACGGGGCATGTGCGAACAGCGGAGCCAGTGGCGCCCACGGGGGCGGCGCTAGCGTTCGTTGACGTCTCGGTCGTGCCGATGGACGCGGATCACATGCTGGAGCACCAGACCGTCCTGATCCGCGGAGACCGGATCGCCGCGCTCGGCCCAGCGGCGAGCACGCCGGTCCCCGACGGCGCCACGCGCATCGACGGCCATGGCAAGTGGCTGATGCCCGGCCTCGTCGACATGCACGTGCACCTGAACGACGCCGACGACGGCACGCTCTATGTCGCCAACGGCGTCACCACCATCCGCAACATGTGGGGCACACCCCAGACGCTCGACACGCGCGCCGATTACGCCGCTGGGCGCGCGCTTGGCCCCACGGTTTACACCACAGGTCCAATCCTAGACGGCAAGCCGGTCGTCTGGGACGGCTCCATCGCCATCGAGAACGCCGACGACGCCGACAAGGAGCTCGCCTCCGAAAAGGCGGCCGGCTACGACTTCGCCAAGGTGTACGAGCGGCTCGGCAAGGACGCATACCTCGGGATTCTCACGGCCGCGAAGAAGCATGGCCTGCGCGTCGTCGGCCATGTTCCCAACGCCGTGGGGCTCGACAGCGTGCTCGCTGCCGGCGGCCAGGAATCGATCGAGCACTTGCTCGGCTATCTCATGGCCGTGCAAGCGGACCATTCGCCGGCACTCGGCAAGCCCGAAGTTGGGGCGAATAGCCGCGTGGCCCTCGCCCACGTCGACGACGCCAAGCTCGCCGACATCGTCCGCCGCACCAAAGCCGCCGGCGCATGGAACTGCGTCACGCTCGTCTTCTTCGAGCGCTTCGCCGCGCTCGACGACCGCGACGCCTTGCTCCGCCTGCCTGCCGTCAAATACGTGTCGCCCGAGCAGCTCGCCGGCTGGGATCCCAAGAAGGATTTCCGCACGCAAGGCATGACCACCAAAGACTTCGCGACCGTGCGCGCGCTCGTCGTCTTCGACAAGCGCGTGACCCGCGCGCTGCGCGACGCCGGTGCGCGCCTGCTCCTCGGTACCGACACGTCGAACCCGTTCGTCATCGCCGGGTTCGCGGTGCATGAGGAACTGGCGTTGCTCGTGGACGCGGGGCTCACGCCGTTCGAGGCTCTGCGCTCCGGCACCGCCGATGCCGCCGAGTTCCTGCACGCCGACCGCGAATTCGGCCGTATCGCGCCCGGACTGCGCGCTGACCTGATCCTCGTCGACGGCAATCCCTTGGCCGACATCCACAATGCCTCGCGCGCGAGCGGGGTCGTCTTGCGCGGCCAGTGGCTCCCCGCAGCCAAGCTCGAAGCGGCGCTCGATCAACTCGCCAAGGATCGCGCCTGGCCGCCCGCTTCGGCCACAGGCGGTGGCGCCGACTGGTTCCACGACGCGCCGCCGCTCGCGCTCACCGGCGGCCAGGTCGCCTGGCGCGCCACGTTCGACGAGAGCTTCGCCGGCACGCCCGCGGGCGCCACGCGCCTCGCCGTGGAGATCCACAAGGACGGCCGCCGTACCATCGTCGCGCAATCCGCCGCGCGCCCGCCGCGCCCGAAGCTGTCGACGCTGCGGTTGGAGATCGATCCGTCGGGTCACGCCAGCGCGTTCACGCTCGACGAGGACGGCAAGCACCATGGCACCGCCACGGCCTCCGGGGGGAAAGCGCATTTCACCGGCGACCTCGGCGGAAAGCCCGTCACCGACGAGATCCCCATGGGCCCCGACGACGTGTTCGACGCAACCCTGGTGCCGGTCGCCGAACGCGCCTTCCAGCTCGCGCCCGGCGCCACGGTCGTGGTGCGTGGCGTGCGCGTGTTGCTGAAGCCCGTCGCCAGCTCAGGGCCCGGAGTAGCGCCCGAGATCTACGAGATCACGCGCAAGGCCGACGGGGCGCACGGCGAGCACACCTACGACTTCATGGCTCAGACGCCCTTTGGAAAGATGTCGGGGGCCATGATAGTCGATGCGGACGGGCACATGGTGTCGGTCGTCTTCCACGCGTCGTTCGGCGAGATCAAGATCGAGCGGTCGTCGGCGCCGCTCTAGCTAGATCGGGCTATTGGGCGACGGTGGAAACTTGGTGCTGGGCTATCTCGGCCGGCCTAGAGAGGGGGGCATTTCCTGGCCGCATTTGACGAAGCCGTGATGGCTGCGAAGTATGACCTCGCCCGGGCACCACCTGCCTCAGGCGTGACCACAGCCACTCGCCGCTCGCCGTCTACTCGGCCGCCGTGGGCAGCGTGACCGTGCCGGGTTCGGCGATAGCGGCCAGGGCGGCTCGTTGCAGATACTCGGCAGGGTCCTCTCCGCGTAGCTGGGCCGTCTCAATCAGCGAGTAGAAGAGCGCGGCCACCTCGGTGCCACGCTTCGACTTACTACCGTAGTGATTCTTGCGGCCCACGAC
>PMBY01000314.1 GCA_003153875.1 Myxococcales bacterium
ACCTGGGGTGAATCGCACGGCCCGGCAATCGGGGTCGTGGTGGACGGCTGCCCGCCGCGTGTGCCCATCACGGCGGAAGAGATCCAGGTCGAGCTGGACCGGCGCCGGCCCGGCCAAAGCCGCATCACCAGCCGCCGCGATGAAGCAGACGCCGTCGCGATTCTTTCGGGCGTACACGAAGGCGTAACCCTGGGCTCGCCCATTGCATTGCTGGTGCGCAACGCCGACGCGCGCTCCGCCGACTACCAGGAAATCCGGCAGGCCTTTCGCCCGTCCCACGCCGACTACACCTACCAAGCAAAATACGGGGTTCGCGCGACCGCGGGCGGCGGCCGGGCCAGCGCGCGCGAAACCATCGGTCGGGTCGCTAGCGGCGCCATCGCACGCAAGTTGCTGGCGACGCAGGCCCAGATCGAGATCGTGGCCTATGTGAAGCAGGTCCAGGATCTGGGGGCCACCGTCGACGCCAGCAAAGTCACACGCCAGGATGTGGACGCGAACATCGTGCGCTGCCCAGACGCGACGGTCGCCGATCAGATGATCGCGCTCATCGATCAGGCCCGCGCCGACGGCGATTCTCTGGGTGGCGTGGTCGAGGCGGTGGCGCGCCACGTGCCCGCGGGGCTGGGCGAGCCGGTGTTCGACAAGCTGCACGCGGACCTGGGCAAAGCCCTGCTGTCAATCCCGGCCTGCAAGGGCTTCGAAGTGGGCAGCGGCTTCGCCGGCACGCGCCTGCACGGCTCCGAGCACAACGACATCTTCTATGCCGAGAGCGGCCGCATCCGCACCCGCACCAACCGTTCCGGCGGCATCCAGGGCGGCATCTCCAACGGCGAGGACATCATCGTGCGCGCCGCCTTCAAGCCCGTGGCCACCATCCTGCGCGAACAGGAAACCGTGGACGTCGACGGCAATCCCACGCTGCTCAAACCGCGCGGCCGTCACGACCCCTGCGTGCTTCCGCGCGCGGTGCCCATCGTCGAAGCCATGATGGCCCTGGTGCTGGCCGACCACTTCCTGCGCCAGCGGGCTTTGGGTTAGCTATTTCACCAGCCAGTTCAACATCAAAGACTAGAATGCCTATCCGCCGATTCCGATCAGCCGCCGAGATGGAAGGAACCGTCTGGCTCGACCGAGACGATCCTCGGCTCTGGCCAACCATCGCGTCGGTATGGGATCTCTCTGCCCGCCTCTGCCCTGTGCATTTTCCGCCCGGGCTGCACAGACGCCGCTCGATCGAGGAAGCCAACCAGCTCAACCAGGAATGGGAAGCCACGAATGTTCTGCGTTCCAAGCCAGGTTGAATCGGCAGACCGCCTACGCTCTGCCTCCCCCGCCCGCATGCAAACGCGAACCGATGGCGGCGCGATAGTAGCGAGACGGCATTTCGTGCCCCACCAGGCTGGCCGCCAAGCGCGAACAATCGATCAGCTTGTCGAGCTGGACTCCGGTCTTGACGCCCATGCCTTCCAGCATGTTGACCACGTCTTCCGTGGCCACGTTGCCTGAGGCGCCGGGCGCGAAGGGGCAGCCACCCAGCCCGCCCAACGCCGTATCGATGGTGGTGATGCCCATCTCCAGCGCCACCAGAATATTGGCCAGCGCAGTGCCGCGCGTGTCGTGAAAGTGTACCGCCACGGCCTCGCGCGGCGTCTCCGCCAAGACCAGCGCAAGAACGTCACGCACCTGGCGTGGGTTGGCCACGCCGATGGTGTCACCCAAAGAAACCTGGTAACAGCCCGCCGCGCGCAGGGCAGCCACCAGCTCCACCGGCTTGGCGGGATTGACCACGCCCTCGTACGGGCAACCGTACACCGTCGAGACGTAGGCGCGCACGCGCATGCCGGCGCGACGCGCGCTGGGCACGACCTCCTCAAGAACTCGCAAGGTGTCCGCGATGCTCTTGTTCACGTTCTTGCGGTTGTGGCTTTCGGAGGCCGAAAGAAACACGGCGATCTCTGGCATCGCCGCCGCCTGCGCCGCGACCAGTCCCTGCGGATTGGGCACCAACGCCGAATAGATGATCCCAGGGCGACGCACCACCTGTCGCGCCACCTCGCTCGCGTCGGCCAGTTGCGGAACCCACTGCGGGTTGACGAAGCTCGTGATCTCGATGGCGCGCAGGCCGCAGCCCGAGAGCGCGTCGATGAGCGCGACCTTGTCCGTCGTCGTGACCAGGCGGGTCTCGTTCTGCAAGCCGTCGCGCGGCCCGACCTCGAAGAGCACGACCTCGGCGGGCAAATGCTCGAACATGGTAACGCCTGCTAGCCGAGTGCGATCGATTTCGACTGCCCCAACAGCCGGTCGCACAGCTCGTCAGTCATCTCGTCGAGCGTGTCGAGCACGACATGCGCCGCGGACTGGTCGTATCCCAGGTAGTTGGCGGCCCTGACTGCGATGACATGAGCGCCGGCCGCGCGCCCCGCCAGAATGCCCGGCTCGGCATCCTCCACGACGATGCAGGCGGCTGGCTGCACGGCGAGCAACTGCATCGCGGTCAGATACGGCTCGGGATCCGGTTTGCCTTTGCTGTAATCCTCGGCCCCCAGCAAGACCTGAAAATCGCCGAGCATCCCCAGCCCCGCGATGGCCTCGCTCACTTCAACCCGGCTGGCACCCGACACCACGGCCAAAGCCGCGCGCTGGCCCAGACGCTTGACTGCAGCGCGCGCCCCCGGCAGCGGCTGATATCCCTTGTGTGCGAGGAGCTGCCGCTTTTCCTCCACCGCCCGCGCAATGACCTCGTTCATGCCCACTTGCAGCCCATGGTTGCGGCACAGCATGGCGTATATTTCATTCCAGGAATGGCCCACCACGAAGTGGCGCTCGGCACCGTCGAGCTCGACCTGCCAGCGCCGCAGCGCCAGCACGACCGACTCCACGTTGTCGCGCTCGGTGTCGACCAGGGTTCCGTCGAGATCGAAGAGGACTGCAGTGCGAAAGGACATGTTTCCGTGAGGGATTATACGGGGCCGGGTTGGCACGCCAGCGACCTTTTTGCTAGAAGATCTGTTGTGGGAAGCAAGAACCTGACTGGGCCAGCACCGCTGAGCGTGAAGGACTTGTTGCGCGAGAATGCCGAGCTGCGCCACGAGCTTGCTCAGCTGGGGGCCTCTCGCTCTCTCGCCTACCGCGACGAGCTTACCGAACTGTGGAATCGCCGCTACTTCACCGAGCGTCTCACCGAGGAGTTGAGCCGCGCGCGTCGCCAGCCGCAGCGCCACTTCAGCATCATGATGGTCGATGTGAATGATCTCAAGGCGCTCAACGACAGCTATGGCCACGGGGAAGGGGATCTGGTTCTGCGCTGGGTGGCCGAGTTTCTCGAACGCTTGCTGCGCACCCACGACGTGCTCTGCCGGGTCGGGGACGATGAGTTCGCGGTGCTCTTCCCCGAGATGGGGGCGACCGAATCCGCGCCGCTGCTCGCGCGGTTACGCGCGGCTCTGTCGCAAGCCCGCACCGGCGCTCCCTTCTCCATCGGCCTCAGCTTTGGATTCGCCTACTATCCCGAGAATGGCACCACCTGCGACGATCTCATGCACGTCGCTGACGATGAGATGGACCTGGACAAGCGCCGCCAGAAGATCGCGTCGGCAGGCGCGCCCCTCACACGGCCGGCGGCCGCGGCTGCGCGGACAGGATGATCGGGCGAGGGAACACCTCGAATCCGTCGAGATTTACAGCGCCCGTCGCGAGACTGTACACTAGAGGCCCATGGAAGCGGCTGTGATTCGTACGCTAGCATCTGGTGTCTCGACCGACGAGGCGCGTAGGCGAGAGGTCGGAGGATGGCAGGTGGTCGCAGCGTTCGGCGTGTCAACGGCCAGATTAGAGGGCAATTCGTGATTCGACGACACAAATCTTCCAATCGGTCACCCCTCTCCCACCGGGAGAGGGGATTGGGGGTGAGGGCAAGGCTTTCTCTGAGCCGGAATCTGAGGTCACGACGGTGTTGCGACTGTGCCCGCGGCAGGATTCGACGTGCAATGCACTACCCTCTCCCCAGCCCTCTCCCAAAGGGAGAGGGTGGTCTACCCGATCTCTTCCGGGGCAAGTACCGCCGCTCAACGCGTATGGGATGGCAGGTGGTCGCAGTGTTCGGCACCACCTTGGCATTCGCCTTGGCTCTGGGCGCCTGCCAGCAGCGTCGGGCCAATGTTGAGCAAATCATCGGGTCGGTCGGCACAGACGCCGGGGAAGGCTTCTTGCACAACCCGGGAGATGCAGGGGATGGCGGGAAGTCTGCCGATACCAAGTCCGGGACCTCGCCTGAAGGGGGGCTCTGCCGTGGGGCCAACCTTCAAACTGACCCAGAGAACTGCGGCGTGTGCGGGAAGATTTGCGAAATTCCGCACGCCCAGGCGGCTTGCCTGTCGGGCCAGTGCGGGGTGGGAAGCTGCGATCCCGGCTACGTCGACCTTGATGGCCAAGCAGGAAACGGCTGCGAATGCGTGAAAAGCAACGGCGGCGTCGAGATCTGCGACGGCGCGGACAACAACTGCGATGGCACCATTGACGAAGGCTTCGACCTGCAGACCGACCCGATCAACTGCGGCCAATGCGGCCATGTGTGCAGCGCCGCCCACTCCAGCGGGCGCTGCCAGCAGGGGAGGTGCGGGGTCAACTGCCTGCCTGGCTACTTCGATGTCGACGGCAAGCCGGAGAACGGGTGTGAGTATGCCTGCACGCCGAGCAACCACGGCATCGAGATCTGCGACGGCATCGACAACGACTGCAATGGCATCATCGACGACAACGCGACGGACGTGGGTCGACCTTGCGGCGGAAATGGGTGCCAGCCGGGTGTCCTGAGCTGCATCGCCGGCGCACCCATTTGCGTAGGCGCAGGACAGCCCAGCCAGGAGGTTTGTGACGGGCGCGACAACGACTGCAACGGCCTCATCGACGAGAGCGATCCCAACCTGGGCAAGCCCTGCTA
>PMBY01000141.1:0-4236 GCA_003153875.1 Myxococcales bacterium
TTGCTGACCAAGCATCGCGTGGTCAACGAGGCCCTCAGCGCAATGGGATCGAGCGCGGCAACGACGCACGAGCAGTGGCAAGAGGCCCAGGGCCGATTGCTGGAGCTGGACCAGCTACGCCAAGAGAATGCGATCTTGCGCGAGGAGAAGGTCCACGCCGAGGCTTCGGCGCGTGAGCTGGCCACCCGCGAGGGCGACGCGCGCGAGGCGTGGGTGCAACTGGCCGCCGCGCAAGCCAAGCTGTCCGACCTGGAGCGGCTTCTCGAAGAAAACCGCACGCTGCGCGACGAGGTCGCGGACCTGCGCCTGCACGGCGAAGCCTCGGTCGAACTGGAGCGACTCACGGCCGAGCACAAACGCCTGCGCTTGGACGCCGAGTTAATGGCCCGCCGGCTGCACGAGCTGCTGCAAGATCAGGCGGAACTGGCGGATTTGCGCGCGCGAGCCCAGGACCTGCAGGCGCTGGGCGAAGAAGTGGCCTACCTGCGCCGGCGAGAGAAGGATCTGGAGGCGCAACTTTATGCCAGCGGTTCCGCGAGCCAAGACGACCAGCCTGCCACAGCGAGTGCGCCGGTGTTGCACAGCGTGGGGACCGACATGGAAGCGAGCCTGCGCGCCCTGGTTCAACCCGACGGGGCTCGCAGCGCCGTGCTGGCCGACACGCAGGGTTTCCTCATTGCCAGTGCCGGCGAACCGATGCCGCAGGAAGGGATGGCGGCCTTCACCGCCATTGCCAGTGAGATGGTGGCGCGGACACGCATCCTGTTGCCCCTGGCTGACGTGGATTCCGTCCGGGTGAGGGACACCAACCGCATCGTCCTATCCTGTCGGCTCTTCGAGACTGGCGGACAAGGTCTCGGACTCGCCACCCTGGGGCCCGGCGAACCGAGTGTTCCAGATGCAGACCGGGTCGTGAATGAGTTAGCGGTCGCGGTGGCAGGCAAGATCGTCGAACCTGACGAGTCGTGAGCATAGGCGAAAGAAGCGCCCTTTTGCCTTCACTGAATAGAAATGTCCGATATAAGGATCTTCTGTAAACCACAGAAACCTACATGCCCAGCTGCCCCAAACTATCCCCTATACCCAGCCGGCCAGCCAGACCGCGACATCGAAGTCGCTGAAATGCAAGCCTAGTCATCATCCGCGCGACTCCATCGATGTGAAAGTAGCACGCACAAGTGGTTCGAGTATAGGGTGGCGAGCCGCAGCGAGCCACAAGTCTCTTCAAGATGAAGTCGTCATCGCCCCACAGCTCGCAACACATCACCTGCGATCTTGTTTGCCACTCGCTGCGCGTTAAGCGTAAGCATCGTCTGCGCTGATCCGCCGAACAGTCCGAAGTGTGATCGCTGGGTGTAGTGGAACTGTTGTGCCGTGGAGCCACCTATTCCAACTTGGACTTCAACTTCCAGAATCGCTGGCGAAATGAAGGGCAGCAACCACCGCAAGAACTGGTTACCCCCATCGATCGCGACAACGCGGATAAGCAATTCAGAACCCACTTCCTGATTGTTCCAGCGTACCGCAATGCCCTTCTTGAGAAGACGTCGTTCGATACTTGCTCTCATCTCTGCCATGATCTTCCCAGGCAGTCCGTCGAACGACTTCAGTGTTGCGCCGGCGTCCCAACACCACGCTGTTACCGTCTTGTCCACTCCTTTGCTCATGGACCGTATTCCTTTCTGTCTGCCATCAAGGTAAGGCCGGCGTGGTCGAAGACGCAAGAGGAAAGGAGGAAAGGGGTTGCCGCCTGCTATCCCAGATTCCTCCGCAATTTCCCGTGTGGATCGGGTCGCCGGGGGCGCTCACCCTTGGTGTCCGGAAAGTTGTCGCCGAGGCTCAGGCGGCTTCTCGCTGGTTCCTCGACGCCCAGAGCGAAGCGGTTTGCTGTGGATTTCTTGCGGTCAGTTGCATCCTGCACCGCCTCCCTCGCCCGGCGTGGCGGGTGGCAAAGATCGGGCCAATGACGACTGGCTCAACTGACGGCAGCCTTGGCGACGCCGCAAATGGGGTACACTGCGCCTCGTGGTTCAGGCAGAATTCTCAGCGTGCAGATCGAGGGCCGAAAAGGGCCCTGCCGGGCCGTCCAGGCACGCGCGAGGGTGCGCCGGTGCGGGGAGAAAGGGGTTCTCGGATCGGAAATGCCCCCATCGATTCGCTCATGCGCAGAGCGCAAGGCGGAGCACCACGGCGCGCTCGTCAACCTGGCATGCGCGATCATGATCGTTCAGGCAGCCAGGCGGGAACTCCACACGTCATCACGGCTCGCTCTCAGTGATCGCTTCAGTGTTTCGCCAATTTCCCAATGCCATAGCCGAAACTATTCCAGTATACTCCCGTGGAGTCGGCAACTATCACGGAGGCCGCCCCGTCTGATACAACTGCCACAGAGCCTCCAGTTTTGGGGACTGTCATCACGCCATCAGCTTGAGTCCAATAAACGTCAGTCGCATCGATTGCAATTCCCGCCGGCTCTTGGGTGGTAGTAGCTAGGACCGTCGCGGCTCCGCCGACCTCTGAGATTGCCATTACGGAAGCATATCCCGAAGTTGGATCTACTGGAGTTATGCCATAGAGAGTTCCTGAAGCAGAATCGATGACGAAACTCCTGATGGAGGAAGCAGTAACGACTGTTGGCAAGGAATCAGTCGTAGCAGATGTGCCTAGGTAAGTCATAGCGAGCTTCACAATCTGACCGCATCCATAGCACTGGAACCAGCTCGATGGGCCAGGGTTTATCCAAAACAAGAATCCAGACAAAGAGTCCACGGCAAAATTGGCAAAATTGTTCATGTTCGAGTAACCACCTAGACCGACAGTTTCGGTGAGGCTGGAAGAGTCGGAGCTGTAGGTCCTCTGTGTGTATGGACTCGTAGTTTGCATTTCGACAATACTCGTCTTGGCCTCGTAATCAGAAATGTCATCGTTCTCAATCCAATATAGGGCCCCACCTGATGTGACAAGACTCGACAACGCCTCAGGTTGATACGAGCCAACATTCCATGTTGCAAGTTGGTCTCCGCTAATGTTGGCTCCACCATTATAACCATTGAAGACGATGGTAGATGTTACCGAGACAGGAATGCTCATGATAGAGGCATGCTCGCTCAAATTGGTCCAATAAACATTGCTCGAGCCAACAGCGATTCCTCCGATTCGATTCACGACATTCTGGTTGTAGCCAGCGTTGGACACGGAAATATACCCCAGGTTGGACGCCATTATCGTTGCGCTGGCAAGACCTGTCTTGGGAGCTCTCATAATGGAGGCACTGTTGTCGGGCTCGCTGTCTGTCCAGTAGATGTAGGTGGAATCTAGCGCAAGGGAACTGGCTCGGGCGCCTCGTACAATTACTTGCACTTGGGGCATAACCGGAGGAGCTTCCCACCCATATGGGAGGGTATCGGTCCCGGTTCCGCTGGCCGGTGCAGAGGCATCAGAGCCTCCATTTTCAGAAGTGCCACCCGAGGTACCGCTGTCGGTTCCGCCATTGCCCCCTGAACAGCCTGAAAGGATGATGAGTGTCAGGGAGGTTAGGATTGCATTGGGTCCAGTTAGCATTGTCCATTTTTCCTTCTTCTATTGGTCAAAGCCCAGAAGTCGGTTCAAGGGCCATCTCCCCTTCACCGAATCGCATCGGCAAGATGGCTGTGCATAGTTGGAACAGGCGGCATTTTGCCTTCACAGAATCGCATTTGCAAGATGGCTGATAACCGATTACGCAAACTACGTCCACCTACGCACCTGCCGGATGGCCCAGCGCACAAGCTGTATCATCCCACTTTCTGGCCGGCGCGTTCGTTCGTGCACCTGCGCGACGGAAAAAGCGGCATTGGCCTGGCGGCCCCGCCGCGGTCGAGGTGCGCCTGTCCTGCCCCAGCCGTCGCATTCGAAAGGCCACACTGTGCGATGCGCGCGAACGCGAGCTTTGCGACCTCGAAGTACGCAGCGATGGCGTGATGGTGCCGATGCCCTACGCGCTGGCCAGAGCATAGGCATCATGGAAGTATGGCGTCCACGGGAAAGTCACGGCTTTCAAGACGGCTTCCGTGTCGACGGGACGACCGACACCAACACCCCAGCGCCCCGGTCCCTGTACCGACGAAACTGCGGCTCACGCCACACTCCCCTCAGCGGCGACCGCAGAATTGATCACCTTTTCTTAACAACGTCGATCTACTCACGAACGAGGGTGGACGCCGGATGCCACAATAAACGCATCGCCGGGCGATGGGT
>PMBY01000141.1:4269-9937 GCA_003153875.1 Myxococcales bacterium
CAGGCCGTGGTGTCGTTCGGGTGCGCCGCCGGCGTGCAAGCCCTGGCCGAGCGCTTTCCCGGCAAGCCCGTGTATTGAGTGGGCACGCATCAAAGGTTGAGCAATGGTGTAGAGTGCGGCCACCAGAATGGCTTGTATCTTGAAGTCGTTGATTGCCACAGAGATGTCAATGCTCGCCGGTCTGCTGCTTGCTGCCTGCACGGCACGTGGCTCTGCCCCCGACGCCCAATCTCCCGCGATCGAGGCCACGAATGACGCCAGCGCGAGCGTGGAGGATGCGCCGAGCACATCCGAGGGATCTCCGAACGACACCGGTGCCGGCGTGGAGTTGCCCTGGGACGCGCCTATGTTGCCACTGCCCTGCAATGGATCGCCGAGCTACTGCGAAAAACGCTACGACGAGCTTTGCCAAGTAGCCACCCATGATTCTGCGGCCGACTCCGCTGTTTACTGGATGGCTCCTGCCCAGGATCGATCCTTGCGCGCTCAGCTCGACAACAGCATCCGCGTCTTGACGCTGACGGTGGCTGAATATCAATCCGTGGTATCCGTGTGCCAGGAAGACTGTGCGGAGGGCAACACTCCCCTCGCGCTGGTCCTCGACACGGTGAAGGGCTTTCTCGACGTGAATCCTCGCGAGGTCGTGACCTTGCTCATCGACACGACCGTGCCGGCGATCCAACTGGCTTCCGAGTTTGCCGCCAAGAAGCTCGATGCCCTGGCCCACACACAGGCGGTGCAGGCATCCTGGCCCATGCTCGGTGACATGATCACGGCGGGCCATCGCCTGGTGGTGCTGTCCTCATCATCGGAAGGTGGCCCGGCCTGGCTGCTATCGCGCCAGGCTTTCCTTTGGGAAACCGGCCGCGAGTGGACCAGCCTGGCGGCCATGACTTGCAATCCCGCGGTCGGCAACTCCTCCCGTCCGCTCTACCTCGTCCACCATGATCTGGTGGAACCATCCGATGGCGCGGGGGCGAGCCCGCCCAGCATCGTGCGTGCGGCCGAGGCCAACGCGCGCTCGACAGTTCTGACTCGGCTGCAACAGTGTGCCGCCCAGTTTGGGCACGCGCCCAACTACGTCGCGATCGACTTCTTCGAGATTGGCGATGCCCAGGGGGCGACCATGGTGGTGAACGGGGGGCCTCCACCCCCTTCCGGGCTACCCTGAGGCAGCCGGGGCGCGGTTGTCTGGACCGCAATGGTTCATTGAGGCGCGTCAGGAACCGTGATAGGACCGCTCGCTGAAAGGAACAACGAACATGGAGAACAGACAGACGAACGGTACTCGGGGCTGGACACTCTTGGCTGCCCTGATTGTCAGCACAAGCGGCCTGGTTGGGTGTGAATCACGGGAAGAGGCCAGGCTGGACCAAGGGGGCGCGCCTGTGGAATCGGTAACCATCGGCCTCACCTCGGTGCCGGCATCAGCCTTGTGTATTCGCATCACAGCCACTCCCGGCTCGGGTGCGGCGACAGTGAAGACCTTTAGCGTGACGGCCGGGGCGTCCTCAACGAACCTTTCACTGGGTGTGCTCTCGCCTGGGAACTACACCCTGAGCGCGGATGCTTTCAACGTGGCCTGCACCAGCATCAGCGGTTCCGGAAACTGGATCGCGGATCCAGTCCAGGTGACGGTACACGCCGGTATTGCCACCACCGCCACCTTGACCTTTCGCAAGAACAGCCCAGTCACGGTGAGCGCGAATTTCGTGAACAATGTGAAATCCATCGCCGTGGGATACTCGTCATCCTACATAGTGACAGACTCAGGGATATTGCAGACGGGAAAGATCAACGGTGCTTCGGTGTTCACGCGCGCCAGCTTCTCTGCCTTCGACTCCAGCTCGGTGCCAGGGAATGCCGTGGTTGCGATCGCACCGACGCTCTATGGTGCTTGCGCGCTTCGGGCTGACGGCACAATCTGGTGCTGGGGCACAAGCTACTATGGCGAGCTCGGATCTGGAGTCCCCCTGTTTGCCGCGGCGGCCACACCCGTGCAGGCTACAGGGATCTCGAACGCCAGCCTGATCGCTTCGGGTGGGTATCACGTTTGTGCTTTGGGAAGCGGAAGCAACGGAGCAGGCGTGTACTGCTGGGGCAACAACGGCTACGGACAGTTGGGCAATGGTACGACCACGAATAGCCAAACCCCGGTGTGGTCCTACTCGTCAACGGTGAAGTCGTTGTCGGTCGGGGAGTTTTCGTCGTACCTGGTTGACACGAATGGCCAGGCTTGTGCGTGGGGCTTTAATTCCTACGGTCAGATTGGAAACGGGACCACGACCAACCAGCTGTATCCGACATCTGTCCAGACGACTCAGCCTTCGCAGTCCATTTCTGCAGGATATGGCCATGCCTGTGCCCTTGCGACCAACGGTGATGTGTTTTGCTGGGGTATGGGCTATGACGGCCAGATTGGAGACGGCACAACAAACAGCCGGCTGACCCCAACACAGGTTTTGGGACTTTCAGCCAAGCAGGTGGTTTCAGACGGGAACAGCAACTGCGCCTTGACATCCATTGGGGACACCGTCTGCTGGGGCTTCAACCCGAACGGAGACTTGGGCGACGGAACCAATACCAACTCGACGGTGATCCAGTCAGTCAAGTTGAGCGGTGTCACTCTCACTTACCTTGCGAGCAGCGCAGTATCAGAGTCCACCTGCGGGCTCAGCGCCAACCTCGACGTCTACTGCTGGGGCTACAATTACTACGGCAATCTGGGAGATGGAACCCACAACACCGCGTTCTTGCCCGTCCGGGGGCAGCTACAGTAGTCCGGGTGCTGCAACCTCACGGAACGGAGCCAGTGCAATGAGCCCTGGGCGCGCGACAGTCCGCAGCAGCAGACGGGTGTTCCTGGTCCGACAGCTACCGTGCCAGGGCCACGCCCGCGCAGATCACGCGTAGGGCGGCCAGGTCGGTGGCGTCGCGCACGTCACCGACCTGATGCGGTCTGTGGCCTCGGGTGGAAGGTGTTCCAGCAACACCTGCTGACCTGAGCATAGGAGCAATAGGCTCCGAGTTTGTGGTCGCGAGGCAAACCGATGGCGTGGAAGGATTTCGCACGTCGGTCCTTGGCCGGAATGCCACGAATTGTCGCCTCGCATGTTTCGGCGACCTTTCTTCGCTTCACAAGCTGAAGGCTACCGCTGATCTGCTACCTTTCGCGCCGCAATGTCTTCGCAATCCAAGCCCGCGGTTTCTTGGCGCGGGCTCATGCATCTTTTCGTCGTCTATGTTGTTTGGAGCAGTACCTATCTGGCTATTCGGGTGGCTGTTCGACCGGGCGCTGGCTTTCCGCCCTTCGCGCTCGCGGCCATGCGCTGCCTGCTCGCCTTTCCACTCTTGTTTGGGTGGGCCAAGGTACGCGGCCTGCGCATCCGACCCACGCGGCAAGAGCTGCCCGTGCTGAGCATAGGCGAAAGAAGCGCCCTTTTGCCTTCACTGAATAGAAATGTCCGATATAAGGATCTTCTGTAAACTACAGAAACCTACATGCCCATCTGCCCCAAACTATCCCCTATACCCAGGATTCCTCATCTGCTCAATCAGTATGACGTGCGCTCACTGTCAATTTGACAGGCCGAACAAGCGGAAGGATTCGGCCAGGGTGCCTCTCTAGGAGGAAGCGACAACAGCCCCTGGTTCTCCGTCCAACCAGTCGCGGTGGCATGTCTCTTGGACCATCTTGTCGAGTTCGCGCATCCAAGATACGCAGTGAACCCCTCCGCCTCCCATCTCAAGCGTTACTCGCAAATCGCCTCGCTCCTGTGGAAATACGGGCGCTCCGATTTGGCCCGGAAGATGGCCTCGGAGGATGGCTTTGGCGTTGAAGCGGACCAGTCATCGACGCCCGCTGCCGGACAGGCTTTGCCCGAGCAACTGGCGGATGATCTGGAGGCGATGGGACCGACCTACGTCAAGCTGGGACAGGTTCTGGCGGGCCGGCCGGACTTGCTGCCCGATGCCTATTTGAAGGCGCTTGCGCGACTGCAGGACAGGGTGAAGCCATTCCCCTACGCCGAGGTTGAGCAAGTCGTGATGGCCGAGCTGGGCGTCAGGATTTCCAAGGCGTTTTCGCGTTTCGACACTGAGCCGATGGCCGCGGCTTCGCTGGGGCAAGTGCACCGCGCGGCGCTGCGGGATGGCCGGCCGGTGGTGGTGAAGGTGCAGCGCCCGAACATCCGGCAACAAGTTGCGGACGACTTCGAGGTGTTAGAGCAAATCGCCGGCTTCCTCGACCGCCACACCGCTTTCGGCCGTCGCCACCGCTTTTTGGCCATTCTGCAAGAGTTCCGCCTGACGATTCAGCAGGAGCTCAACTACGAGCGCGAGGCGCACAACCTNNGACTATTGCACCCGGTCTGTTCTGACCATGGAGGAAGTGCAGGGAAAGAAGATTACTGCGCTTGGTCCCCTGGCCCTGCTCGAACTCAAGGGCGCGCCATTGGCCGAGGAGTTGTTCAAGGCCTACCTGAAGCAGGTGCTGGTGGACGGGTTGTTTCACGCCGACCCTCATCCCGGCAACGTCTTCGTCACGAACGACGGACGCATCGCGCTCATTGACCTGGGGATGGTGGGCCATACGGCGCCTGCCATGCGGGAGAGTCTACTGAAGATGCTGATGGCCCTGAGCGAAGGAAACGGCGAGGCTGCGGCAGAGCTCGCCATCCAAATGAGCAAGAAGCTGGAGGACTTTGCCGCATCCGAGTTTCGCCGGCGCATCACTCAACTGGTGGAGCTGAGGCGGGACCAGGGGTTGGAGCAGCTCAATGTCGGACGCTCCCTTCTCGAACTGAGCAGTATCGCCGACGAAGACGGCCTCATTATGCCCGCCGAACTGGTCTTGCTCGGGAAGACCATGCTGCAACTGGATCAGGTCGGGCGCATCCTCGATCCGAAGTTTGAGCCCAACGCCTCCATCCAGCGCAATGTCGCCGCGCTGATGGCCCAGAGCATGCGCAAAGAGATCACGCAGGGCAACCTGTACAGCACTCTGTTGGAGATGAAGGACTTCACGGTGGGACTTCCCGCAAGGCTCAACCGGCTCATGGACGTGGTCGCCAGCTCCGATCTGGAGGTGAAGGTGAAGGCCACCGATGCCAAGATGGTCATTGACGGCCTGCAAACGCTCGCAAACCGCATTACCATGGGCATCGTACTGGCCGGCCTGATTGTGGGGGCATCACTGCTCATGCGCGTGGTGACTTCTTTCCAGCTCTTCGGTTTTCCCGGGCTGGCCATCCTTTGCTTCCTCGCGGCCGCTGCCGGCGGTTTCTGGCTCGTGATCAGGATCTTCGTCTCGGACTACAGAAGCCGCAAAAAGCTCACGCGCAAGGACGATGGCTAGGCGGACAACTTATGCGCGATCTGGGCCACGTGCCGGCCNNAATCGCGCGGCCGCAAGCTCGTTCTCGCTTGCCATACGCTCGCCTTTGCCCCCAGCGATTGTGGACGCCCCATACGGCGACCCGCCTGTGATCTCATCCAGGCGCATCTGACCCTGGAACGTATACGGCAGTCCCACAATCACCATCCCGTGGTGAAGCAGCGTCGTATGGAAACTCAGTATGGTGGACTCTTGGCCAGAGCATAGGCGGAACAAACGCCATTTTGCCTTCACCAAATCGCATCATGCAAATGTCAGGCCCAAGTAGAAATG
>PMBY01000469.1:0-13555 GCA_003153875.1 Myxococcales bacterium
CTACGCCCTGGTGGGCGACGGCGACATGATGGAAGGCATCACCCACGAGGCGGCTTCTCTCGCGGGCCATCTTCGACTGGGCAAGCTGGTCTGGCTCTACGACGACAACAAGGTGTCGCTCGACGGCCCCACCTCGCTGGCGTTCACCGAAGACGTGGGCAAGCGCTTCGAAGCGTATGGTTGGCAGGTCTTGCGCGTCGAACATGGCGACACCGACATNNTCATCATGGTTCACACCACCATCGGCTTCGGCTCGCCCCACAAGGCAGGCAGCAGCGAGGCTCACGGCTCGCCGCTCGGCGTAGAGGAAGTGAAGGCGACCAAGAAGAATCTGGGCTGGGATCCCGAGAAGCAGTTCTTCCTTCCCGACGAGGCCCTGGCCCATTTCCGTACGGCCGTGGAGCGCGGCGCCCAGGCCGAAGCCGACTGGCAGAAACGATTCGACGCCTGGGCCGCGGCCAATCCCGATCTGGCCCGTGAGTGGCACATGGCCTTGCAGGGCGAGCTGCCCTCGGGCTGGGATTCTGGCCTGCCTGCTTTTTCGCCCAAGGATGAGTTGGCCACGCGCCAGTCAGGCGGCAAGGTCCTGGCCGCCATCGCCGGCAAGGTGCCCTGGCTCGTGGGCGGCGACGCGGACCTGTCGTGTTCGACGCTCACCACGCTCACTGGCCAGGGTGATTTCGACGGCCAGACCGGGCTGGGCCGCAACATTCACTTCGGCGTGCGCGAACACGCCATGGGCGCCATCGCCAACGGCCTCGCCTACCACGGTGGCGTGCACCCCTTCACCGCCACCTTCTTCGTGTTCTCTGACTACGAACGGCCGGCCCTGCGCATGGCGGCCATCAGTCGCTTGCCCGTGACCTTCGTGTTCACCCACGATTCCATCGGCGTGGGCGAAGACGGGCCCACNNGAGGCCTACAAGATCGCGATGAAACGCAGCAACGGTCCCGTCGCTGTCATTCTGACCCGGCAGAAAACCCCGACCTTCGATCGCAGCAAGCTGGCCTCGGCCGAGGGCGTGCAGAAAGGCGGCTATGTGCTGTGCGACGCACCGGCGCCGCAAGCCGTGATCATGGCTACCGGCAGTGAGGTCGCGGTCGCGCTGGCCGCGCAGGAGAAGCTGCTGGCCCAGGGCATTCGGGCGCGCGTGATATCGTTGCCCTCGTGGGAGATTTTCGCGGCGCAAAGCCCCGAGTACCAAGACTCGGTCATCCCGCGCGCCCTCAAGGCGCGGGTGTCGATCGAGGCGGGCGTCACGCTGGGCTGGCAGCGCTGGCTGGGCAGCGAGGGTGTCGCCATCGGCATCGATCGCTTCGGAGCGTCAGGCCCAGGCGGGGTCTTGATGAAGAAGTTCGGATTGGACGCGGACGCAGTTGTCCGCGCGGTCACAAGTTTGGTGCAAACATGAAGAACATCGGACGATCTCATATGGGAACCCTGAAAGGGTTCGCTCTGCCCTTCGGCCCCCCACCCGCCACCACCCCCCGCTCGCTTCCCCCTTCGGGGACTTCGGGACCTGCACCTTCCCCGCCACACCCGCTCGCTACGCTCGCGCCCTCGCGCTCGGCCTCGCCATACCTTCCCACGATGGTACGCCACGCGCAGCGCTGGCGAAGCCGGCGGGCTCCCCACGCGACTTTTCTAGTCGCCACGTTCGTGATCTGCGGACTGACAGCGACGGCTCGGGCCGAGGACGAGCGGCCCGGCGTCTTCACCTACGCCTACCAGGGTCTGGTGGTGGGGGGTGGAACCGGACTGGCCGCGGGCTACCTGGTCGCTCGCGAAGGCGGCCTGCATTCCTCGGACTGGAAGCCCATGGTCTACGGCGTCGGCATCGGGGCGCTGGTGGGGAGCGGGATCGGACTGACCCTGGGTATCATCGACGTCACGCGGGACAAGCCGGGCCGCGCCCACTATGTCTTGCGCGACATGGCCTATGGCGTGGGCTTTGGCGCCACCGTGGGAGCAATCGCGGGCGGGCTCGCCGCGATTTCGACCAAGAAGGCCGAGCACATTTTGTTCGGCGCATCCATCGGCATGCTTTCAGGAGCCGTTCTGGGCTGCGTGGTGGGATTTCTCGAGGGCGGACATGCTCGCGGCCACAGCGAACTCGATACCGACAACCAGCGTTTCGCCCTGTCGGTCATGCCAGTGGTTGCGGCAGACGGCAAGCTCGCCTACCTGCCGGCCCTCTTCGCCCGATACTAGGGCGCGCGCGAAGCGCGCGGGGTCAGGTGGGGTGGGCTGTCCGTCCCGACGTCCCCTTTGGGGACTAGGGCGCGTGCGAAGCGCGCGGGGTGCGCTGTCCGTCCCCAGGGAACCAGGGCTCGCGCGATAGCGCGAGGCGCTGCGAACTTCTTGAGCCGTCGGACTTCCCACAGGCACTGCTTTGGGGGTAATTGTTTAAAGGGGCAGCGTCCCGCCCAAACGGGTCATTTCGGAACGCTGTTTCGGGCAAGGATGCGGCCCACTCCCGAAACTTTGAGAATCACGATACCGCATCGCACAGGAGTCTTCCCACCATGCAAACCCGTCTCACCCGAGTCTTCGCTGGCGTTTTCGTACTCGCTGCCTTTTCCCTGCTGGGCTGCAGCTCCACCAATTCTCCGCCCGGCGCTGGAGGAAGCAGCGGCGGTGAGGTCACGTCCACCGGAGGGGTAAGCGCAGGCGGCACAACCGCAAACGCGACCAACACGGGAGGTGCTCTGCCCAGCGGTGGCACATCTGCATCAGGTGGGGAGTCGCAGGCCGGCTCGGTTGCTCAGGGCGGATCGAACACGGGTGGCGCTGTGACCAGTGCCGCTGGGCAAACGACAGTAGGTGGCAGCGTGGCGGGCGGCAGCGTGACCGGCGGCAGCGCCGCGGGCGGCAAGTCCGCGACTGGTGGGGCCGCGACTGGCGGCAGCGCCGCGGGCGGCAAGTCCGCAACTGGTGGGGCCACGGCTGGCGGCAGCGCCGCGGCTGGCAGCGAGACCGGCGGCAGCGCCGCGGCTGGCAGCGTGGCCGGCGGCAGCGTGGCTGGCGGCAGCGCAACAGGTGGAGGAGTCACCGGGGGCACGACGAGCACCGGTGGAGCTTCCACTGGAGGCGCGGGAACTGCCGGCAAGACCTCAACCGGCGGCTCCACGGGTCCCACGGGTGGCTCAGCCACGGCCGGAAAGACTTCGACGGGCGGGACTACCACCGGCGGAAGTACAACCGGTGGAACCACGGGTGGCGGCACCGGCAAGATTACCATCTGGATGTCAGGCGACTCCACCATGTCGGGCTCGGGCTGCACCGGCGGCGGCTGGGGGGACCAGTTCGGTTCGTGTTTCAACAGCAATGTGACCGTCCAGAACAAGTCGGTGGCCGGCCGGAGCATTCAAACCTGGCTCTATGAAAAGAACGTGAGCAGCACGATGACCAACGGCGAGTGCGCCCTGACCGCCACCACCTATTCGGCCAACTGGACCGCCATGCTCGACGCGAGCACCGGCATGAAGGCGGGCGATTGGCTGTTCATCGAGTTCGGAATCAATGACGGCGACGGCACCTGTCCGCGGCACGTCGGCACCACCCTCTTTCAAACCTACCTCACCACCATGGCAAAGGCGGCCACTGACCGAGGCGCGCACCCGATCTTCCTCACGTCAACCAGCGCCGTCGCCTGCAACGGCTCCACCGCCCAGGCCAACCGCGGATTCGGGCCACAGACCAAAGCCACCGGCACAGCCGACAACGTTCCGGTCATCGATATGACCGTGCTCACGGCTGCCCTATACACCAGCGCCGGCCTGTGCCCGAACAGCAATGACTACAGTTCAACCACAAGCAAGGTGGGCTTGTTCTTCTGCAACGATCACACGCATTTCGAGGCAGCCGGCGCCCTTCAGGTCGCCAAGACCGCCGCCCAGGCGCTCAAAGACCAGAACATCCCGCTGGCGTCCTACCTCGTCAACTAGCGATCACATCGCCTTGGAGGTTCCTCCGCCATGAAGAATTTCCCCTCCCGAATTTTCACAAGCGTTTTCGCCGTCGCGGCCTTTTCGCTGCTGGGCTGCGGCTCCGGAAACAATTCCCCGTCAGGCGGAGGAAGCCAAGCTGGCGCAGTCACAGCTTCCGGCGGCGTGAGCGCCGGTGGCGGCGCGTCGACGAGTGCGCCAAGTTCGGGAGGCACCACGAGCCAGGGCGGTACACCTGAGACGGGTGGGCAGACTCAGTCACCAGGTGGCTCGGCGGTTCAGGGTGGCGTGGCTACTGGCGGGAACGACACAGGTGGCAGTGAAGCTGGTGGCAGCGACACCGGCGGCAGCGTAATAGGTGGCAGTGTAACAGGCGGAGAAGTCAACACTGGAGGCGAATCGACCGGTGGCAAGACCAGCGCGACCGGCGGCAAGACCGGCGCGACCGGCGGCAAGACCGCCGCAGGCGGGACGACCAAGGCCACCGGTGGAACTCCAACTGGTGGCGTGACCACGACGGGAAGCGTCCCACTCGGTGGCGGCCTGGGCAGCAGCGACGGCACGACCCCCATCACGGTGTGGATGTCGGGCGATTCCACCATGCAAGGCGATACCATTGACACGACTGCCTGTGGCTCCTGCCCATGCGGCTGGGGGGCTCAGTTCTCCACTGTGTTCAATAGCAATGTGAAAGTCATCGACCGTGCGGTGTCCGGGACGAGCATCAAATCTTGGCTCTACGCAAACGTGAGCACCCAGGCGGACGCCAGCGGCGAGTGCACTCTGACCAACACGAACTACTCGGCCAACTGGAACGCCATGCTCGATGCGAACGCGGGCATGAAGAAGGGCGACTACCTCATCGTCGAGTTTGGCATCAACGACGGCAGCGACTGCAGCAAAGGTCGTCACGTCGGCATTGAACTTTTCAAGACCTACCTCACCACCATGGCGAAGGCGGCCAGTGACCGAGGCGCGCAAGCAATCTTCTTGACGCCAACAAATGCGATTGGCTGCACCGGAAGCACGGCCCAGACCAACACGCGTGGTCAATACCCGGCTGCAACCATAGCCGCAGGCGCTGCGGCTGGCGTGCCGGTCATCGACGTGACCACGCTCTCGGCTGCGCTGTACACCAGCGCTGGCCTTTGCCCGAACAGCGCTGACTACACGTCAACCACCAGCAAGGTGGGCCTGTTCTTCTGCGGCGATCACACGCATTTCGAAAAGGCCGGTGCCCTTCAGATCAGTCAAATGGTTGGCAAGGCTCTCAAAGACCAGGGGATTGGGCTGGCGGCCTACCTTCTCAACTAGCAAGATTCGCCTCAAACCACCGAGGCTGTGGAGGTTTCTTGGCCATGAAAGCGTTTCTCTTCCAGATCTCCGTCGGCATTTTCGCATTCACTTCGCTCCTGGGCTGCAGCTCCGGAGGCGGCGGCAATCCGGTTGGTTCTTCTGGAGGAAGCCAAGCTGGCGCGACCACGGCCACTGGCGGGGTGAGCGCCGGCGGCACCACGGCCGCCTCGACGAGCGCGGCAAGTTCGGCTGGTGCTACCAACAACGGCGGCACCCTCCAGACTGGCGGGCAGACCCAGTCGCCAGCCGGTTCGCTGGCTCAAGGCGGTTCCACGGTCGGTGGCAGCGAGACCGGCGGCAGCGTGGCAGGTGGCAGTGCGACGGGCGGAGAAGTCACCACCGGCGGCGAATTGACTGGCGGCGTAGCCACCGGCGGCAAGTCGACAAACGGCGGATCCACCAGTGCCTCCGGCGGCGCTGCCACAGGCGGCAAGACGACTGCCGGCGGCTCCATAAGTGCGTCCGGCGGGGAAGCCACCGGTGGCAAGACCACGGTCGGCGGCTCCACCAGTGCATCTGGCGGCGCCACTACGGGCGGCAAGACGACAATGGGTGGAACTGGCTCGGGTGGCACGACAACCGGCGGCACAACGGCGCCCCCGATTGGTGGCAGCCTGGGCAGCAGTAACGGCACGACCCCCATCAAGGTCTGGATGGCAGGGGACTCCACCATGTCGGGCTCGGGTTGCGATGGCGGCGGCTGGGGAAGCCAGTTCGCTTCTGTGTTCAACAAGAACGTGACTGTGGTCAACAGTTCAGTGGCCGGTCGGAGCATCCAGACGTGGCTCTATGATCCCAACGTGGGCGCGATGGGCGCCGACGGTGAGTGCACTGTCAATCCGAAAACCTACAACCCGCGCTGGACCGCCATGACCAACCCGACCACCGGGATGAAGCCCGGCGACTACTTGTTCATCGAGTTCGGCATCAACGACGCCACGACCACCTGCGAGACCGGAAAGACTCGCCACGTCGGCAGCGCGCTTTTCCAAACCTACCTCACCACTATGGCGCAAGCTGCCAAGGACATGGGCGCGCAACCCATTTTCCTGACGTCGATGAGCGGTCTGCAGTGTTCCGGCAGCACGGCCCAGCCCAACCGCGCCTTCGGGCCCGAAACCAAGGCCGCGGGAGCGGCGGACAACGTGCCGGTCATTGATGCGACCGTGCTCTCGGCAGCGCTGTACACCAGCCTTGGCCTATGTCCGAGCAGCGGCGTGACCTCGGGCGTGTCGGGCGCCTTCTTCTGCAACGACACCACGCACTTCGAAAAGGCCGGCGCTCTTCAGATCGCGCAGATGGTCGGCAAAGCGCTCAAGGATCAGGGGATTGGGCTGGCGGCCTACCTGGCCAACTAGCAGAATTCCCGTCGAGTTATTGGAGGTTCCGCCATGAACGCCTGTTTCACCCGAATTTTCGTCGGCGCCATTGCTTTCGCTGGCCTCACTCTCCTGGGCTGCAGCTCTGGAGGCGGGGGCACGCCGGCAGGTTCAGCAGGTAGCCCAGGTGGCACGACCACGGCCACCGGCGGCGTGGGCGCCGGTGGCACTTCGGGCGCATCGACGAGCGCGACAAGTTCGGCAGGTGCGACCAACAACGGCGGCACACTTCAGAGTGGTGGGCAGACCCAGTCGCCAGCCGGCTCGGTGGCGCAGGGCGGTTCCACGGTCGGTGGCAGCGAGACCGGCGGCAGCGTGGCCGGCAGCAGCGCCACCGGCGGAAAAGTCACGACCGGCGGCGCAGCGACCGGCGGCGCAGCGACGGGCGGCGCGGTCACGGGTGGCGAAACCGGCGGCGCGACCAGCGCGACTGGCGGCGCAGCAACCGGTGGCAAGACCACAGTTGGCGGCACCACCGCCACGACGGGCGGCGCGGCCACGGGCGGCAAGACCACTGCTGGCGGCACCACCAGCACCACGGGCGGCGCAGCCACAGGCGGCAAGACGACAACCGGCGGGACCGCATCCGGTGGAATCGCCACGGGCGGCGCCACCGCAACCGGCGGAGGCGCAACCGGGGGTGGTCTGGGCAGCAGCGACGGCAAGACCCCCATCAAGGTCTGGTTGGCGGGCGACTCCACCATGGCCGACGGCGCAGGTTGCTCCGCCTCCGGCTGCCCGTGCGGCTACGGAACTCAGCTCGATCCTCTGTTCAACAGCAACGTGACCGTCGTGAACAATGCGGTCGGCGGTCTGACCATTCAAACCTGGCTCTATCAGGGCGTCAGCTCGACCGCGGATGCCAACGGCGAGTGTGCGGTCACCAACACTGCCTTCCAGTCGCGCTGGACCAACATGCTCAGTGGGACGAACGCGATGAAGGCCGGCGACTACCTGATCATTTCGTTTGGAATAAACGACGGCGACAACTCCTGTCCCAAGCACGTGGGCCAAGCCAAGTACCTTGGCTACCTCAACCTTATGGCAAAGGCCGCCAAGGACCTGGGAGTGGAACCCATCCTCATGCCCCCGGTTGGCGCCATCGGCTGTAGCACCGACGGCAGCACAGCCATCAACATTCGCAGCGCCTACTTCACGACTGCCACCAACGACGCGGGCACCGCAAACAACGTACCGGTCATTGATTTGGGCGCGCTCAGCGTGGCCCTATACAACAGCCTTGGCCTCTGCCCGAACAGTGCTGACTATACCTCGACCACAAGCAAGGTGGGTCAGTTCTTCTGCCAGGACCACACGCACTTCCAGCTAGCCGGGGCCAAGCAAATCGCCCAGATCATCGTCAAGGCGCTCAAAGACCAGGGCATCGGACTGGGCGCCTACGCACTCTAGTACCAGTTCTTGGAAATTTGTGACTGGCTGGGATGGCCGCTTCCGAGGCCGGGACCGGTAGCCGGATCCGGTCTCGGCCACCGGCCACCGCCCCCCCTTCGGGGACTTCGGAACCCGCCACCCACCGTCCCCGCCCTGCGCGCTTTGCGCGCACCCTCGCCGCCGCCGTCACGCCGGCCCCGCAAACAGCTACGAACTTGCGAGAGGTGGTGCTAGACCAACCTCCCGCGCGGCCTTATCCTGAACCGATACCACGGGCGAGAATAGAGAACGCAATGGGTACGCAATCACGAGTCTTCTTTCTGCTGATCGCCGCGACAGCGACCGGCTGTTTGTATCCGGGACTGAGCGCGAGCCGCGGTGGCGACGCTCCCACAGACACGATTCCTGCGGGTGGCAGCGGGGGAAACGCTGGCCGTGACGCGGGCGCCGCAGAATTGGTTTCTGCTCTTGCCGACGGCCCAAGCGTTGCAGCGGCAGACGTCGGCAGTGGTGCCCTGGTAGACGCCGCGGGTGCCGGAGTGGCGGATGCCCCTGCTTCTCGCCTGGATGCTCCTGCGGGTGGCGCGGCTGGCGGCGCAGGCGGAAGCACGGGTGGCGCGATGGGCAGCGGCGGCGCAGGCGGAACCAGCAGCGCGGTTAGCAAGACCGGCGGTGTGTCCAGTGGTGGCGGCGGATCCCACGGCACCGGCGGCATGATTGGACCAGGCGGCACGACTGGCGCGGGCGGGTCGATCGTCGCGGCAGGCACCTCAGGCACAGCAGGCAAGACTGGCGCCGCGGGCACGACCAGCGCGGCAGGCACGTCCGGCGCGGGCACGACCAGCGCGGCAGGCACGTCCGGCGCGGGCACGACCAGCGCGGCAGGCACGTCCGGTGCCGCGGGCAGCACAGCCACCGTCCCGACTCCTGCCATCACGAGTTTCACTGCCTCAGCCCAGACAGTGGCCACACGTCAGACCTGCACGCTTACTTGGGTGGTGACCGGCGCGACCACCCTCACCCTCGATCAAGGGATCGGTTCAGTTCTGGGGAAGACCTCCCAGGATGTTTTCCCCGCGCTGACGACGACCTACACCCTCACGCTGAATGGCTCTCTGACCGCGCAGGTGCAGGTGAAGGTGCAAGGAGGCTTCACCGCAACCGGCAGTCTGATCACGGCAAGACAGCAGCACACGGCAGCGCTAGTGCCCGGCCCAATCGGTTATGTGCTCATCGCTGGTGGCAACGATACGAACGGCCGGGATCTCGCCAGTGCCGAACTGTACAACCCAAGCACCGGGACCTTCACCGCGACCGGCAACATGAGTTCGATAAGGCTAGGCCACGCGGCCACCCCCTTGAGTGCCGGCAAGGTGCTGATCACTGGCGGTGAAGGCGCCACCCCGTACCTCACAAGCGCAGACGTGTACGATCTTGCCAGTGGGACGTTCACACCGACGGGCACGATGAACGTGGCCAGGTTCGTACACTCGGCCACGCTGCTGCCGAGCGGGAAAGTGCTCGTCGCCGGTGGGTTCAACCAGACGGGCACTGTCGCGAGCGCGGAACTGTACGACCCAGGCACTGGGATGTTCACCATCACGGGCAGCTTGAATGTCGGTCGCTCGAGCCACGCGGCGACTTTGCTGTCGGGTTCGAGCGGAAAAGTGCTGGTCACCGGCGGCTCAGATGGCGCTAGGTATCTCGCCAGCGCTGAGATCTATGACCCCGTCGCTGGAGCGTTTGCGTCCGCGGGCAACATGACCGTGCAAAGACAGACCCACACGGCGACCCTGCTTCCGAGTGGGAAGGTGTTCATCACCGGCGGATGGGGTGGTGCAGCTGGCGGACTTCTCTCGACCGCCGAGCTGTACGACCCAGGCACCGGGATGTTCACTGCGACGAGCATGACGGTGGGCAGGGACAGCCACACGGCAACGCTGCTGCCCAACGGGAAGGTGCTCATCGCTGGCGGCTATGGCACCGGCGTGGCCTACGCCAGCGCGGAGCTATACGACCCTGCGGTCGCGACATGGGCGCCTGCCGGCAGCATGGTCACAGCCAGGGAATACCACACCGCGACGTTGTTGCCGAGTGGACAGGTGCTCATCGTCGGCGGACTCGTCGGCAGCAGCTGGCTTGCTAGCGCGGAGCTGTACACGTCGCCCTAGGGCCGCCTTTTCTGGGTTCGTGGCTGGTCGAGCGGCCAGTTCGACGGCGTCGGAGCCGGATGCCGGATCCGACGGCCGGTACCGGAACCGGATCCGGCTACCGGTCCCGGAACCGGCAAGTCGAACCAGTTTCCAAGAAGCAGTACTAGTGCACCGACGCGAGTCATGGACTCGCCCGCTGACTTCACAGGGGACGACGACGGAACTCGCGGAAACCGCCGCTCGCGCTGTCGTGCGCGTAGGTGACTAGGTCCACGCGCGAGCCGTCGATCTGATAGATGTTGTAGCGAGAACACCGCTCGGCCGCTCCGGCGTAGGAAGCCGAGCCGGCGCCCACCACCGGGATGCGGCGGCCGTCGGGCCCGGCCAGCTCGGCGAATTCGTCGCGATGGTCGTGGCCGTGCAAAACCAGTTCGGCCCCGACGCGCGCCAGCACCTCGACCAGCTTCGCGCGGTCGCACAGATTGCGATTCTCCGGGGGCCGGTGCATGACCGGTGGGTGATGGACCACCAACACGCGAAATCGCGCGCGCACTTCGGACGCTGCCAGCAGGGCCTCGAGCCGCCGCAACTGCGCGTCGCCCAGGCGGCCCCACGCGCCCAGATCCCCGGTGGGCACGCAGCTATTGGCGCACACCAGGGCGATCTCCCCGCGCAAGCGCGCGAAGGGATAGATATCTGCTTCAAGACGCAGATCCGCACTCTGGTAGGTGGCGAAAAGTTGCTCGAAAGCGCCGCTGACCACGACCTCGCCCACGTACGCGTCGTGGTTGCCAGGGATGACTGTGGTGTTCTCGGCTGTGGCTCCCGTGCGCTCGATCCAGCTGCGGGCCGCACGCCACTCGGACGGCAATGAGACGTTGCCCAGATCGCCGCTGACCACCAGATGATCGTGCGGCCGCGCCCGCAAATCGTCGCCCAGCGCCTCTAGCAACTCAGGGCGGTGCTTGCGCCGGCGAATCAGCGCCAGGTTGAGAGCGCCGATGGCCCGCTTGCCGAAAAAATCGCGCAGCCGCGCCCCCGCAAAGTTACGGACGTGCAGGTCGGTGACGTGGGCCAGTCGGAACATCAGACCTCACATGCGTCCATCTGAATTTCGGCCAACAACCCAAAATGGTCGGAGGCGAATGTGCCGTCAGCGGCCGGCTGGTCCAAGACGATGCGACACGACCGGATGGTCGCGCGGCCGTCGCGCCGCATGGGCGTGACGAAGATGTAGTCGATGCGGCGGTCAGGCTCAAGAAAAGCCAACGGCTTGGTGTAGGGGTTGGCCCGGGCCCAGGTCCAGCCGCGCTCGTCGGGGTGCAGGCGATNNATCTCATCGGCCTCGGGCCGCGCGTTGAAATCGCCCATCAGTACCGACGGCGCGTCGCCCGTGCGGGCCGCCACGATGGAATCGATGGCCTGAACCTGATCCTCTCGTTGCTTGCCGTGCGCCAAGCGGTAGTTGAGGTGCGTGGTGTGAACCCAAACCGAAAGGCCCTCGAACGACACGCGCGCCGACAGCAAGATACGTCGCTCTTTGGGCTCCGCATGGGGCAGACCGAAGGCCACGTGCTCCAGGATGGGTTCGCGGGACAGGATGGCCAGGCCTTCCTGACCGCCAGCAAAAGGCATGGCGGGCACGAAGGCGTGGTGGTAGCCAGCGGCCGTCGCCAGAGTCTTCGCTTGGTTGGGAAGCTCGCCCGGCACCTCACGCACCTCTTGCAAGCCCACCACGTCGGGCTGGAGCT
The DNA here is from genome assembly GCA_003153875.1 of Myxococcales bacterium. Next base: position 11,980 of record PMBY01000469.1, read on the forward strand.
CGCGCAAAGCAGCGGCCACCAATTCCATTCGACGCTCGAGGGGTGGCTCGGATCCCCACAGGTTCAGGGTCAGGCAACGAAGAGAAAGCATGGTGGGTTGCTAGTTACCCCATCTCTCCCCGGTAGGTACAGCAGGAATCCACAGTTTCCCAGACCGTCACAGCGCAAAGCTGGGGGATGCGCGGCCTCAACGCCGCCCAGATGTAGCCGCACAGATTTTCGCAAGTGGGATTGTCCAGCCCTTCCACCTCGTTCAGCATGTGATGGTCGAAACGCCGGTGCAGCACCGACCAGGCGTCGTCGATGAGCGAAAAATCCAACAGCCAGCCCGTCTGCCCATCGACCGGCCCGCGCAAACCCACCTCCACGCGGTAGCTGTGTCCATGCACGCGCGCGCANNTTTTTCAGCTCGACCATCATGCTGACGTGAACTCTAGCATGCAGATCCAGTGTCACACGCCTACGTAGCGCCGCCGGGCCGGCACCTTGTAGATGTGCCGCGAGGGAAGCTCTAGCGCCGTGAGTTCGCGGCCGTACACGCAGCCCGTGTCCAGGCCGGTGGCCAGCGGGTATTGCTGCAGACCACGAACGGCGTCGTGCCCGAACACGATGTGCTCGGGGCCACGCCAGGCGGCGGCCCAGGGCCAGCGCATCAGCAACCGTCTGCTGGGGGCGCTACCCCCGACCAAGCTGCGCAGACTGAGCAGGTTTTCGCGTTCCTGCTCTTCCAGGGGAACGCCCGGCACCGCGCCGGCATGCACCACGGCGACTTCTGGCCCTCCCTCGCGTTCCGCGCCCAGCCGCAGGAAGAGCGGCAGGCTCTCAAGGAAGGCCCAATCCGACTCGTCCAGTGTGTCGAGCAACCAGCGGCGAGGACGCCGGGCCTCTGCCTGATGGCGTCTGCGCCACACGTCGATGCAGAAGTCATCGTGGTTGCCGAGCACGGCCAGCGCGCCCATTTCGCGCACCAGTTGTACGACGCCGCGCGAGTCCGGCCCCTTGGCCACTAGGTCGCCGGCCAGCACCACGCGGTCGCCACTCACCACGCCGCACTGGCGCAGGAGAGCCTGCAGCTCGTCCAGGCAGCCGTGCACGTCACCGACGATGATGGTTCGTTGCATGGGACACCTTCATCATAGGCCATGGAAACGGCTCGACAAGCAAGTGCGAAGCAACCACTTGCAGGCCGCGCGGGATTCGACCAGATTCTCCGCATGAGTCGCGCCGTGGACACGCGATCCCGCCGTTTGCGCGCGCAGCACTCGCCAAGCGCGGCCGGGGACATGTTGCCCCGGCATCCGCCGTGGATTCGCATGAAGCTTCCCAACGGCGCGGCCTACTTCGACCTGCGCGCGCAGGTACATGCGCAGGGGCTGCACACCGTGTGCGAAAGCGCGTCCTGCCCCAACATCGGCGAATGCTGGAGCCAGCGATCGTTGACCATAATGATCCTGGGTGGCGTGTGTACCCGTTCCTGCCGGTTTTGCGACGTTCCCACCGGTCGCCCCGAGCCGCCCGACCCTGCCGAACCTGACCGGGTGGGCAGCGTGCTGGCGGGCCTGGGCCTGCGCCATGC
>PMBY01000469.1:13569-22766 GCA_003153875.1 Myxococcales bacterium
TATTCGCCCACAATTTGGAAACCGTGCCGCGGCTGGCGAGCGAGGTCCGCGTGCAGGCCAGCTATCCCCGCTCTTATGCGGTGCTGGCCCATGCCAGCCGGCGCGGCCTGCTTTGCAAGACCGGACTGATGCTGGGACTGGGAGAAACTCTGGACGAGGTGCGCGCGGTTCTGCGCGAAGTGCGAGCCATCGGGGTGGAGATTCTGACTCTGGGTCAATACCTGCGCCCTTCGCGCCAGCACCTGCCGGTGTCCCGCCACGTCCCGCCCGAAGAGTTCGCCCAGCTCAAACAGGAGGCCCTGGATCTGGGCTTTGCCCATGTCGAGTCCGGGCCACTGGTGCGTTCCAGCTACCACGCCGAGGGACAGCTGGAATTGATTCGCAGACGAGCGCAGCGTGCGCTGATTTCTCCGGCGTGATTCTTGCGCCTTGTCCGCGCGCCGACGGCGATCTTCGGCGGACCCAACCGTGTCTCCGTCCGGGCGGCCCCGTTAGCTGCGTCCCCACACCCGGAGCATCCGAGGATGGAAACCAAGCAGATACTCTCACACAGAGAAGATCAGTTTCCTCCAGCATTCGCTGCCGAGGGTCCTAGAGCAGGGCTGGTGGGGGCCGGAGGGTCGGCGCCAACCGCTGTCCAGAAGTCTTTGCGAGATGTGACCTGCGCCAGTGCAGCACCAAGGGTTTGGCTCAAGAGCGGTGCAATCTCCCCTGCTGACTTGCCGAACGAGCCCTGACTATCGTATTTTTCCCGGACGAAGGAGGCCCAGCGGATCGCGCCGGTGCGCGGCTCAAAGACCAACAGATCGATGTCAATGAAGACCTTGCCCGTTGGCATGCTGCTTTGGAAGGCAAGCCCGGCAAAGCCAGGTTGCACCCAACCGAAGTAATTGATTCGCCCCACCACGACCCGATCGACGTTCGCGGCGCGCACGCCGGCCAATCCCGATGGACCGATTGCCCGATCGAATTCGGCAGTGGCGGCCACCTTCATGCCCCCTGCAGAAAGGTCGCTTCGCAATGCCTCGGCGACAAAGGCGCTGACGTGTTTGTCGCCCTCCCATTGGTGATTGAAAGCGATCGGGAGCTCGGCCGTCACCATGGCGACAGTTCGGGCCGGCGAGTTGGCGGGCCAACCAGGTCTTCTGTCTTCCAAGTAGTAAACTCCCACGCGGGCAGGAGGGGCCTGGATACGGCGGCCCAACGGTTGGTATGAGAGGTGGATGGTTGACGATCCGCAACCCGCAATCAGGAATGCGGAAGCGGCGATGTGCGAGAATGCCAAGATGCTTCGAATGGTTCTCATGACGATGATCTCCTCTGGGGAAACTCAGCGGGTGGAGGAAGGGGTGGAGGCTGGCGCATTGGCTCCCGCGGGAACGGGGGCCGTCGCCGGCGTGAGACCGCCCGAGGCCGCTTCCACTGGCCGGCCCGGAAGAGCCGGGGCTAGCCCGCTTGCTCCGCCTTCTTGTACCAGGAGTTTGAAACGACGCACGCGAGCGGCGATGTAGGGCGAGCGCGAGTCCTCGTCGACTTTGGGTGCCTGTTCGCAAGCTACCTCCACCACGAAGGCCGCCTCTCCCGCGGCTGTGGGGACGCCGCGCAGTGCCCCGCGCGCATCGAGCTGCAGCCCAGGCGGCAGACTTCCCGCGACCACCCGCCAGCGAAAGGGCCCGGGTGCGCCGCGCGCGGCCAGAGCCACGGCGTATGGCTTCCCCACCTGGGCCTGAGCCAGCGATCCTGTCGACAACACCAAGCTGTCATCGAACGCCTTGTCGAAGTCTTTCAACTTAGACGACATGACCGCTTGGCCGCATCCCCCCACCACTCCCAGAGCCAACAGGACCAAACTTGCACGCCAAACCCGACTCTTGCAGACGTTCATCCGAAACTCCTTTTCCTTCGCCAATCAGGTCGTGGTCAATTCACCGGCAAATGACGGCGACGGCCGCGACTAAACCTCTCACACTCGATTCCATTCACACGACTCACACGACGCCCGGAAATTGTCAACTGGAGTTTGCCGGGGACAAAGGGTCTTGAGCTTGGACTGCGTGAACCAGACCCTCCACCGGTGCCAGCCGCACCCGATACGCCTCCGTCCCCGTCGCGGCCCCCTGCTCCGCAGCACCAGCCACCATCGTTGATCTTCATCAGAGGGCTAGGTAGGCTTGCTATGAATGAAGCGGCCAAGAAATCGCCAGGCTGCCAAGCCTGCGGGAGCCGGGGCACAGGCCGCCAGAAGTCCGAAGCGTCGGTTGGCCGAACAGATCGCGGGACTGTTGCGCACACTGCCCGATCGAGCTTGGCTGTTGGCCCTTCTGCTGGTTGGCGGCACTATTATCGCCTATTTGCCGGTATGGCACGCTGGTCTCATCTGGGATGATCGCAGCTTCGTCATAGACAATCCGCTCATCCACCGGGCGGACGGTCTGTACCAATTCTGGTTCAGCACCCAACCCGTGGACTACTACCCCGTGACCTCGACCATGTTGTGGGTGGAATGGCGACTGTGGGGCGCCAATCCGCTGGGCTACCACGTGGTCAACGTGCTCTTGCACGCGCTCAGTGCCGTGGTGCTGTGGCGGGTGTTGCGGGGAGTGAAGCTACCCGGGGCCTGGCTGGCAGCGGCGATCTTCGCCGTACACCCGGTCAACGTGGAATCCGTCGCCTGGATCGCCGAGCGCAAGAACGCGCTCGCGATGGTCTTCTTTCTGCTGAGTTTGTTGTGCACCCTGCGCTTTGATCCCGTCCCCGTGGCCAGTGATGGTGCGCCCCAAGACCCCGGCGTTCAGCGCCGCTGGTACTGGCTCTCGCTGGCCGCCTTCCTCCTGGCCTTGTTGAGCAAGACGGTGGTTGCGCCCATGCCGCTGCTGCTGCTCGGGCTGGCCTGGTGGCGCCGGGGTCGGGTGGAGCGCAGAGATCTGTGGCGCAGCCTGCCCTTCTTTGCCGCAGCAGTCGGCGTGGGGTTGATCTCTTTCTGGTTCCAGGCTCATCGGGCCATCGGCACCGACATCGTGCGCACCGATAGCTTCTGGGCGCGGCTGGCAGGCGCAGGCTGGGCCGTTTGGTTCTATCTATACAAAGCAGCGCTGCCGGTCGGTCTGAGCACCATTTATCCCCGCTGGCAGATCGATGGGGGACAATGGTGGTCCTATCTGCCAGGGCTTCTCGTGTTGGCAGTCCTGGTAACATGCGGACGCTACCGGCGAAGCTGGGGCAAAGGCCCGCTTCTGGGCTTGGGTTACTTCGTCGTGATGCTCTTGCCGGTCCTGGGGTTTTTCGACATCGGCTTCATGGCCATGTCGCTGGTGGCCGACCACTGGCAGTATTTTGCGATCATTGGCCCGATTTCACTGGCAGCCGCAGCGATAGCCATGCTCGCGAGATCGCCGCGGCCAGAGCGTCGGTCTCCGGCTGTCGCGATGGGCGGGGCCTTGTTGCTGGCGCTGGGCGTGTTGACCTGGCGGCAAAGTGCGATCTATGCCGATCCCGCAACCTTCTGGCGGGCCGCGATCACCGCGAACCCAGACGCCTGGTTGGCCCACAATAATCTCGGCAGCGCGATCTTCGAGCAGGGTCAGGTGGATGAGGCCATCGCCCATTTCCAGCGGGCCCTGGAAATCCAACCCGACTATGCCAGAGCCCACTACAACCTTGCCGGGATTCTGCGCGAAAAGGGCCAGCTGGACCAGGCCGCGATTCATTTCCAGCGGGCGTTGGAGATCCAGCCCGCGTATTCGATGGCCCACTACAATCTCGGCGAGATTCTTCGACAAGAGGGGCGACTGGACGAAGCAATCGCGCATTTCAGAAGGGCAGTAGAAATTCGCCCTGACTATGCCGACGCCCACAAGGCCCTCGGCGCCACACTTCTTCGCAAGGGAGAGATGGACGAGGCCATCATCCATCTACAAAGGGCGCTGGAGATACGTCCCGACGGAGCCGAGGACCACAACAACCTCGCGGGCGTTCTCTGGCAACAGAGGCGGGTTGGCGAAGCCATCGAACACTACCACAAGGCACTGGAACTGCGCCCCGACTATGCACTGGCCCACCACAATTTCGGCAAGCTTCTCCAGCAAGAGGGACAGGTCCAGGAAGCCATCGCTCACTACCAGAAGGCGCTAGAAATCCAGCCCGACTTGGCAGCGGCGCGCGGCAGTCTGGCCTGGGTGTTCGCGACCAGCCCGGAGGCTTCGCTCCGGGACGGCGCCCGGGCGGTCGAGCTGGCGCAAGAGGCTCTACGGGTTTCCGGCGACAGCAATCCCATGCTTGTCGCAACGCTGGCAGCCGCCTATGCGCAAGCCGGACAGTTCCCCCGAGCCATAGAGACGGCCAGACGGGCGCTGGAGTCGGCCACTGCGCAGAACAGGACCGCGCTGGCCAAGCGCGTGCAGGCGCAGATCGCGTTGTACCAAACCGGCTCCCCATATCGAGACACCGGCCGGGCGGAAAACTAGCAGTTAGCTGTTTCACCCCAGAGGGCACCGAGGGCACAGAGCCGCCGTAATCCCGCGATAGCCGCGGAAGGTCGTGGTCGTAGACGTGGTCGNNTCCACGGCGCCGCGAAATTCACAAGACGTCGTGGCCGTGGTCGTGGTCGTGGCCGTGGCCGTGGCCGGAGTGATCCCTTTGGTTGCGGCCGCCAGGCTGCGATGTGTTCTCTGTGCTCTCTGTGGTGAGACAGCTATCCACCCCGCACACACCCCGCACAGCGGCTTGCGCCACCCTGCCCTCCCCGCTAACCTCACCCTAGGCCCGCGCACATGAGATCCCGTCTCCCTCCGACGAGCATCGAGAAGGACGCCAAGTTCCAGACGCGAGCTGCGGTCGCCTTCATCGTGTTCTTCGTTCTGGCCGCGTTCTGGAAACTGACGTTGATGAAGGGGCTGCTCATCACCGACGATATCTTCGCGAGCGACCTCATGAACGAGAACTTCCCCTACCGCTTTTCGTTGGGGGATGCTTTGCAGTCGGGCCATCTGCCGCTTTGGATCCGTGAAATCTACGGCGGCTTTCCCCTGCTGGCGCGGGCGGACGCCGGCGTCTGCTACCCCTTCAACCTTCTCCTCTTCGGTCTCTTCTCGCCGTACGTCGCGCTCAACCTCACAATCTTGCTCACCATTGTGACCGCGGGCGTCGGGATGTATTTCTACGCGCGCGAGCTCGGCAGCAGTCACTTTGCCAGCGTCATCGGAGGAATCGCGTTCTGCTTCAGCGGGTACCTGGTCTCGCACCTGAAGCATCCTAGCCTCGTCAACGCGGCCTGCTGGCTGCCGCTCGCGCTCACCCTGCTTGAGCGCGCTGTGAGGCGCAGTCACTACCGCTTTCTTCTCTGGTTCGGAATTGTCTTCGGGCTGCAGCATCTCTCTGGCAATGCACAGACGGCGTATTACTCCGGCGTCCTCTATTTCTTCTATTTCCCTTTTCGACTCCTCAACAATCAGCGGGACATCCCGGCTGGCTCGCCCAAGCCGACCGTCTTGAGTTCCCTGCTCAAGCTGTTCAAGAGCAAGCTAACCTGGTGTTTCGCCGGAGTCCTCATCCTGGGATCGCTGCTCGCGGCTATTCAGCTCATCCCCACCTACGAGATGGTATCTCTCTCCGGGCGCTCGGGCGGGGTGACCTTTCAGTACGCTTCCAGCTACGCCTACGACCCCAAGGACTTCTGGACTTTCTTCTATCCCTACCTCAACGGCGACATTGGCGATCTCACATACACCGGCAGGGGCATTTTCTGGGAGGACTACGGATACGTTGGAGTTGTGACGCTGTTTCTCGCCCTCTTTGCCTCTTTGCGCTGGTGGCGAAACTGGCACGTGAGATTCCTCTCGACAAGCGCCGTGGTTTCGTACTTGCTGGTGCTTGGCCCAGCGACGCCTGTGTATAGGTTTGTTTTCGACTATGTCCCTGGCATGAGGTACTTTCGCTTTCCAACCAGGCTTCTCTTCATCACCGATGGTTGTCTCGCCGCGCTTGCTGCGCTGGGATTAACCAGGATTGTGCAACAGCTCCTCGGCCGCGCGCCTAGGCCAGCTCCCAGCCGCTCTCGTCGTTCCCTGGCGGTCCAGGGGATGTTCCTGCTCTTCGTTGTTGCTGATCTGTTGTACTTCCAGCTTCGGCAGAATCCCATTGTGGATTCCTCAAGATGGATGGCTCCTCCCAAGACGGCCGACATTCTCAAGCAGGATCCGTCTCTCTTCCGCATATTCTGTGTAGGCGGAAATCGCGCTCACAGGAAAGCCTTTGAACAGGCACGAGGTTGGGAGGGCGATCTACAGCCTTTCGTCGACCAGCGCGAGTTCCTTCAGCCGAGTAGCAACGTCCTCCACGGCATTTCTTCGCCCAACGGCTATGCCAACCTCACGCCCAACTATTTGGTCGACATCTGGGGTGATCAGAACCGCCCCGGCATCATTACACGGACCGCGTCCAACCAGGGCGACAGTTTTCAGCCGACGCCCACGTTTTGGAAGTTGATGCGCATGTGCAACGTGAAGTATCTCACCTCGTTCTGGCCTTTTGCTCCCGCGCCCAGCCTCCGTCCGCTCGGCATCTACGGCGGCGCCTACCTCTATCAGAATGACGACTTTCTGCCACGGGCGTATCTGGTCAGCGACGTTCTGCCCGTGGCCGACGACGCCATTGCGCTTAGGGTGCTGACCTCGGACGCATTTGCTCCAGAGCGCTCGGTCATGCTCGAGGCCGTGCCGCCCAACTATCGCCCAAGTCAAGGCGCGGCCGGGACTGTGGAGGTCGTGCGCTACACAACCAATGAGGCCGAGATGAAGGTCCAGGCCTCGCGCGATGCCATTCTGGTCTTCTCCGATTCGTACTACCCTGGTTGGCTCGCGACGATTGACGGGAGCCCAACAACGATCTATCGCGCGAATGTCACGCAACGGGCGGTGGTTCTTCCCGCTGGCGAGCATCAGGTCAGATTCCGTTTCCGCCCTGCAAGCGTGCTGGCTGGATTCTCTGTGTCTAGCGCCTCGCTCCTGGTATTCGTCGGGTGTTTCCTGATCCCACCGTTCTGGAGGAAAAGGACCTCCAGGAAGGCTTCCGCGCTGCCGGGCGCAAAGGCGGACGCTTGAAGTCCAAGCTGTCCTACTACTTCGAGATGGGCTGCAAGGTCCGCCCCTTGCACGCGGCCCCCAAGGTCTGGAACTACGTCAAGTATCGTTCGCTGGCGAAAGCGGTTCAGACATCAATTCGCAGGTACACGCCACAGATCGCTTCTGTGCTGGTTACCAAGCGCTGCAACCTCAATTGCGAGTACTGTTTCCTCAGGAATATCGTCAATAGGCAAGGGGCGGCATGGCGCGAGGACGAGGCCACCCTTGACAAGATCCGGCGTATCTTCTCCAACCCATTGTTTGATAATTGCCTGTTGGTCGATCTGCAGGGCGGCGAGCCTCTGCTGGTCGACGATCTGGAGGCCATCGTCTCTTACCTGGTGAGACGCGGGCACATCGTCAACACCTCCACCAACGGACTGCTGTTGGCTGAACGCATTGCCGGACTAAAACGCGCCGGCATTTCAAGAATCAATGTTTCTCTGTACGACGCGAATCGGGAACTCATCGAGCGCGGTCTGTCGCAGATCAATCGTGTCTTTCCCGTTCACGCGAGCATCGTGCTCCTGCGCAGCAACGTAGAGAGCGATCCGGACGAGCTGCTCAGGACCGCGTGTTTCCTCCGCGCTGCCGGATGCCTGAGCCTTCGCTTTTGGATGTATCGTCCCCTGGGCGCGGATTCGCGTGTACATGAAATCATCGACGATGCTCTTCCTGCCTATCTGGAATTCCGCCGGACAATGGACCAAGCTTTGCCCGGCTTCTGCCTTTGGCCGGCCGCCATTCAGAAAGCGCCATTCCAGAAGCGTTGCCCACAGGTCTGGCAGCGTGTCGGCTGTGACGTTGCGGGCAACATGGCGATCTGTTGCGGCACTGACGTGGCGTTGCAGGGCCCTGACAGCAATCTGTTTGACAGCAACCCCGACTCTGTCTTCAATCATCCCACGTTGGTAGCCATGCGCGAACAGCTCCTCGATCCTGGGCGTGACCCACCGGATATCTGCAAGACCTGCAACCTATTGGGCGAGCCGGGCTGGTAAGGGAGAATCGCTTTGAAGGATCTCGTGCGAAAAGCAAGGCTGCGGCTGCTCAAGATGCATTTCGAGAGTGGGGTGGGTCACATTGGAGGCAACCTCTCGTCGCTCGAGCTGCTGCTGACCCTGCACCACCGGGTTATGGGCGTGGACGACCAGTTCATCCTTTCCAAGGGACATGCGGCCGGTGCTCTGTACATCACGCTGTGGTCGCTGGGCCGTCTGTCCGAGGAACAACTGGCGACCTTTCACAAGGATCACACCAAGCTGGGTGGCCATCCCGTGCCCCACGCTATCCCTGACATCCCCTTTGCCATTGGCAGTCTCGGGCATGGGCTCGGTCTGGCCGCGGGCCTGGCCTTGGGCAAGCGGCTGCGCGGGCAGCCGGGGCGGGTGTTCTGCCTGCTGTCGGACGGCGAATGGAATGAGGGCTCCAACTGGGAGTCGTTGACCTTCATCGCCCATCGCAACCTGCGCGAAGTCGTCCTGCTGGTGGACCTCAACGGTCTGCAAGGCTTCGGCTCCACCGTGCAAGTGGCCAACCTCGGCTCGTTGGCCAACAAGCTGAGGGAGTTTGGCCTCGAGGTTCGCGAGATCGACGGACACGAACCCTACGCCATCGAGCAAGCGTTGCGCGCGCCTCCCACGGATCGCCCGCTGGCCGTGGTGGCAAAGACCATCAAGGGCCACGGCGTCTCCTTCATGGAGAACAGAATGGAGTGGCACTATCTGCCGATGACCGCCGAGCAGTACCAAATGGCCATCGAGGAAGCGAGCCGCCTGTGAGGGCCATCCTCAGCAAGACCCTGGTTGCCCATGCCCAGGAGGCGGATTTCGTCTTTCTCACCGGCGATCTGGGCTTCATGGTGCTGGAGCCGTTGCGTGACGTCGCCAAAGAGCGATTCATCAATGCCGGAGTTGCCGAGCAGAATATGGTGTCAGTTGCCGCCGGTCTGGCCCACGCGGGCCTGCGGCCCTGGGTCTACAGCATCGCGCCCTTCATCTATGCGCGGGCCTTCGAGCAGATCCGCAACGACGTTTGCCTGCACAATCTGCCGGTTTTTCTCGTGGGCAACGGTGGCGG
>PMBY01000274.1:0-10611 GCA_003153875.1 Myxococcales bacterium
AGGTCCTGCGCGCCAACGGCCACAGCCCGAGCGAGGCCTGCAACGAGACGGTCGAGGAGCTGACCCAGAGCCTCATCCGCCTGGTCGACGAGAACGGCATGGACTGGATGTACTCGAACTGCTCGGCCACCGCGCAGCGGGGCGCGCTCGACTGGCGCCCGCGCTTCAAGTCCGCGGTGCTGCCGGTGTTCCACTGGCTCTATGACCGCGTGGCCTCGGGCAAGGAAACCGCGCGCGTGCTCGAGTCCACGGGCGGTCCCAACTACCAGGAGCTGCTCGGCAAGGAACTGGCCGAAATGGGCAGCAGCGAAATGTGGCGTGCCGGCAAGGCCACGCGCGCGTTGCGCCCCAAAGAGGCGGCCAGAGCTATCTCGGCTGATACCAAGGGCGTGGGCGGGCGTAGCGAGAATTAGAACGCTCAGAAAAGGTCTGCGCCGATCCCCAACACGACGACTGTGTCGTGAATCGAGGAGTGCACGGCTAGCTCAACCGTAAACCCGCCGCGCCAGTTGGGGCGCTTTGCGCCGAAGGTGAGTGCGGCACGGAAGTCGAGGCCGACGCCCGTGTAGTTTGAAGGCGGGGCGGTGCACGACAACCCGCAAGGCTGATCGATGTGGCCCGAGACTATCGACGGTCCGCCGCCCAAGGTGATCAGGGTGTCTGGTACGGTGAACTCAACCAGCAACGCGTGACTCTTCCATACGTCGCTCTTGGTTTCCCATAGCGCGTCTTTGGTCTTCACGGCTGAGAACTGGTAGCTCACAGCCCATGAGGACTTGATCTGGATGCCAGCTCGCGCACTCGCCGCTCCGGTCATTCCCATGGTCCCATAGCCGAGTCCCGCCGAGCCGCCCAGCCGCAGGCGCGGGAAGACTTCGGCCTTCTCGATCGTGGTTTCCTGCGCGAAGGCCTGCGAGGCCGTGAGCGAAAGAAGGATCGAAGCGGTGAGAACCAGGGCGCGGGGCACGGCCATGGGTTTTGCAAGGCGTGGGCCAGCACTCACGCGCGCGTGATATGGCCACCCCGCAGCCGAATTGGCCAGCTGCTGGCCCTAGCGGTGGTGGAGATCGAACGCCCGCCGATGAAAACCCGCCGTTTGCCCGGACATTTCTAGATCTTCCGCCGCACCAGTAGCAGTCCCACGCCTATCACCACGGGCAGGTGCCACAGGCGCGGACCATACACCAGCAGAGTGCTCAGAAGGAAAAGCGCCAGCACTACTGCCGTGATAACCGGCAGGTTGCCGCCCGACCGGGGCTGAGTGGGATCTTCGTCGAAGGGGTTCAGGCCACGGCCTGTCATGGAACGCCACAGGGAGATCTGCTCGCCGGCCCTGCGTGGACGGCGGCTCATCTCGCGCGCGGCCAGTTTCTCCAAGGCGGCGCGTCTGGCTGCCTCATGCTGCGGCGAAAGCGCCTCCTGCTCCGGGGCGGGAACTCCAGGTACGGGTGGTGACCACTCGACTTCGGGCAGACCGGCTCGCCAGAGCTTTTCGTTGTGGGCGCGTCCCTCGACGGTGTCGAGCCGCGCTCCGCAGTTGACACATTTCCGGTCAAAGAGATTGTTGGGCCGTTCACAGCGGGGGCAATCGTTGCGAGGCACGGCCTGGAAGCCTTCTGCGTCCACGCCGACGGATGCTTGCACCTGGGCGGGCGCCCGGAACGCGCTGGAGGGGCGAGAAGCGGGCGGCTTCTCCCCTGGTGCCAGCAACACATCGAAGCGTTGGTCGGTGGGCGTGTGGTCCGGCTCGTCGGGGTCGTCGCTGCGCGGCCCTTCGAGCTGGCGGAAGCGGTCGCGGGTCTCGTCGTCCATGACTTGCCGATCTGTGCGCTAGATGATTCCGATCTTGCCTGGCCGTTCCGGTTCGGGCGTGGAGGCCGGGCGGGTGCGCGTGCGCGCCCATTCGCGCAGGCGCGCGATGTCTTCGCGCATGGTCACGGCCAAGGGCATGGTCTCGCTCAGCGTGGCGAGCAGGTGTTGCTGTTGCAGTTCCACACCCTCGGCAAAGGCTGCGTACAGCCCGCTCACCACCACTTGCTCGATTTCGGCGCCGCTATAGTGCTCAGCCCGACGGGCCAGTTCTTCGACGTTGAAACTGTCGGGGTTGCGACGGAAACGCTGCAGGTGAATGGTGAAGATCTGAGCCCGCTCGATGGCCGTGGGCAGATCGATGAAGAAGATTTCGTCGAAGCGTCCCTTGCGCAGCAGTTCGGGGGGCAGGCTGTCGATGCGATTGGCGGTGGCCACCACGAACACCGGCGCGGTCTTTTCCTGCAACCAGGTGAGGAAGGTGCCGAACACGCGCGCGGTGACACCGCTGTCGCTCGTCCCGGACGAGCCGATGCCGGCCAGGCTCTTCTCCAGTTCGTCAACCCACAGCACGGCCGGGGCGATGCTCTCGGCAATGCGCATGGCCTTGCGCATGTTCTCCTCGGACGAGCCCACCAGGCCGCTGAAGATGCGCCCCATATCCAGGCGAAGCAGCGGCAGATTCCACTGCGACGCCACCGCCTTTGCGGTCAGGCTCTTACCGCACCCTTGTACGCCGAGCAGCAGCAGGCCCTTGGGTGCGGGCAGCCCGAACTGGCGCGCGCGCTCGGTGAAGGCAGCGGTGCGCTGGCCCAGCCAGGCCTTGAGGTTTTGCAGGCCGCCGATACTGGCGAAGCTTTCTGCGCTGGCGTAGTACTCCAAGAGGCCACTCTTGCGGATGAGTTGGCGCTTCTCCGCGAGCACAAGCGGAATGTCCGTCGCGTCCAGACGCTGGTCTTTGGCGATGGCCTTGGCAAAGGCGTTTTCTGCCTCGGACAGCGTCAGGCCCAAGGCGGCTTTGAGCAAGGGCTCGACTTCTTCGTTGCGCAGATCGATGACCGCCTTCTTGCCCTCGCGTACCACCGCCACGATCTCGCGCAGCAACTTGAGCAGGTCCTCGATGGTGGGCAGGGGCACGTCCAGTACCGAGATTTCCTTCTCGAGCTCGACGGGAATGTTGAGCACCGGCGAGACCAACACCATGGTGGTGAAGGTGCTCTTCAGGGTGCGGGCCAACTCGCGCGTGCGTCGGATCACCGCCGGATCGTTCAGGAAGGGATGAAAATCCCTGAACACCACCAGCGCCGGCTCGGTGAGCTTTTCGACGGCCGCGAGCGCAGCGCCAGGATCCGTGGGGCCGACGGCCTTGTTTACGGTCCTGCCATTGTCCAGGAGGCACAGGCCCTGCGTGATCGACCACGTGTACAGCGCCTTGCCGTGCGATTCGGCCAAGCTGGCGAGGAGTGCGTCGACACGCTGCTCTTCCCAGGTCACCAGGTAGATGAGCGGGTAGCGCGCGCGGATGAGCACGTCCAGCTCGTCGACGAAAGCGGACAGGGCAGGGCTGATGGGGGAGGCAGGCACGTCCCGCCATTATGCTCCGGTCTTGCGATGGGTAGAAGTAACCCCTGCGCCAGCACCGCTTGATCCGCCTCCAGCGCGGGGACGCGCGCTCAAGCTGGGCGACAGAACAGACGAAATTCTCCTTTGTAAGCCGAGGTCTGCGGGCTCGCACGCCGAGCCGGGAGAGCGTCCCCATGGCACGCCAAGAACGCCACAACGCAAAAGGGGAGCCGAGCTCCAGGGGGAGGAACGCGTGAACGCGGTCAAGAAAGTTCTCATCGAGAGCCTGATCCGCTTGGTCAACAAAGGATGACGTGATCGGAACCATCAATCATAGCCGGCGGTCCCGCCCATGAGCTTCCAGGGGCGCATCGAGGATGTCGCGGTAACCGATGTGATGCAGCTCATCCGGCTGGGCGGGCATTCAGGCACCTTGTCGATTCAGGCCGGCGAAGAGGAGGCGCTCATTGGGTTCGAACGCGGTCGCCTGGTCAGCGCGTGGAGTTCACGCTCGCTGCGGCTGGGCGAAATGCTGCTGGCGGCGGGCATGCTCGACGATCCCGCCTTGCAGCGGGCACTAGAGGCGCAAGAGAGCGAGCGGCCTCGGCGCACCATCGGGCAGGTTCTGGTCCGTCAAGGCTCCGCCACGCCGGATGTCATCCGACAGGTGGTGGGGCAAGAGATTGAACGTGTGGTCAAGGAGGTGCTGGCCTGGCCCGCAGGCACCTTCGATTTTGCGCTCGACGACCTGACGCCTCTGGTGGAGGTGTCGCGTTTCTCCGGCGCACCCAAGGTCGACCTGGACACGCAGCAGGTCATCTTGGAGGTGCTGCAGGGCATGGAGGAGGATTCCAACCGCGCCGCCTGCCATCCGCCGACCCCGATTGAAGTGGCGCCGGAAGGGTTGGAGCCCGTCCAGGAATTCGTTCAGGTGCTGACCAAGGGCGGCCGCAGGCAGCCCGAGGTCGAAGCCGCCGCAGTGCCCGAGCCCGCTGACACCGATACCGCGATTACCACCAAGAACGAAGTGCCCGAGCGCCCGCGCTTTCAGATTGTGTCTCCCGACGCAGAGTTGTTGGCGCAGATCAATCACGTGCTGGCCGAAACCGGCGACCGGATGTCGGCAGTGGGATTGCGTGACGCCGGGGCCTCGTTGCTGGGCGAGCCACCGCCCATCGTGGTGGTGGACCTGCGCTACCAAACCCACGCCGTGGACACGCTCACCGCGCTTTGCCGAGCGCGACCGCGGGCCTCGGTCATCGCACTCTTCGTGGGGCGCGCCCCTTTGCGCGAGCTGTACCAAGCGGGCGTGCTGTCCATCACCTCGGCGGCGCCCGAGACCGTGGTCGCCTGTGTGGGCAGCGTGGCACGCCAGCGCAAGTACCTTTCCGATGAACGCGCCATTGCTGAAGGCGTGCGCGCCAGCTTCGCGCGTTTGCGACGGATCATCGCCGATCTGCGCTCGGGGCTGCTGGCCACCTCGGTGTCGCTCAATCTGCTCAACGTGGTAGCCGAGTCGCTCGATCGCGGCGTCTTGCTCGTGCCCGACCGCGACCAGTTGGTGGCGTTGGGTGCGTTTGGCCAGACCGCGCGGGGTGAGGAACTGCTGATTAGGACGCAGACGCTCGCCTTCCCGGTGGGCGCCAGCGGTGTCTTCTTCGAGTGTTTGCGCGACAGTCACACCCGCCGCGTGAGCTACGACAACGCTGGATTGCCACAGGCCTTTTGCGAGGCGGTCGATCGTCCGGTGTCGGGAGAGATTGTCGTGTTGCCGGTGCCCGGCAGCGAGCGCGTGATCGCTGTCATCTATCTCGACAACGGCGCGCGTGACCGGCCGGTGGGAGACCTCGAGATCTTCGAGCTGGCCGCTTTCCAGCTCGGGCTGGCGCTGGAAAACGAATTCCTACGGCGATCGAGCCCCGAGCGAGAAACCGGCGGACCCGTCATCAAAATGCGCAACACGGGATAGCGCCGTGCAGGAGCTATTCGCATTCCTCATCGGACGCCACCATCGAACAGAAGCGTGGCGGCGAAACCGTGGTCAAGGCGACCGACTCGATTGCGGACGTGGCACGACAGAACCTGCAGGTGGTGGAAGGCATCAACCTGGCGGTGCGCGAGTTGGCCACCGAGGCCGAGGCCCTGCGCAAGCGCGTGGAGGCGTTTACTGTGTGACGGGACCCGTTTCGTAGGGGAGACCTGCGGTCGCCCGCATCTGGTGTTCGGAAGGGGCGACCCGCGGTCGCCCGTCTGGCGTTTGAAGGTTTTTTGCCAAACAATTTCGCCGGGTTGCGCCCGGTGCGCCCGCACTTTCATGACGCCGTCGCGGTCCTGGTGCACAATCGACGTCCGGGATAGCAAGATTCGGGGGACAAGCTCGTGCAGCAGGTGATATCACTTCCAGGTCAGTCCGTGCAGAGGTCGAACTACCAGCGGGTCAAGCCAGAGGAGTTGAGTCGTTGGGCGGGCCTTCTTGCGGCCAAGCTGAAGGCGGGCTTGTCGGTGGGTCAGGGGCTCTATGCCTTGTCGGTCGAGTTCAAGCATCCGCGTCTGGTGGCAGCGTGCAAGGGCGTGAAGGCCAGCGTGGACCAGGGGCGTTCCTTGGGCGAAGCCCTGCGTGAATACCCGGAGGTGTTTGACGAAATCAGCGTGGCTGTACTGGGCGCCGGCGAGAAGAGCAGACGTTTGCCTACCGAGTTGCAGCGTCTGTCAGCGTACCTCAACACCACGGCGAAGATTGCGCGCGAGCTTGGCAGCGCGACCGCGCGCCCGGTGGTCATCCTGGGGGCCGGGTTGCTCGTGGTCCTTGTCGGCCTGGCGGTTGCGGCTTCCGCTGTCGAGCCATTTCTGCGCGGCCTGCCCGAGCGAGAATGGCCGGTGGCTACGCATTGGGCGATTCTCGTGTCGCATGGTGCGCGATCGATCTTGCCGGTCGTGCTGGTTGCGGCGGCTCTCGCCTATGCGGGCCTGCGCTTTCTTCTGCGCGGAGAAAAGGGTCAGCTTCTGCGGGATGGGATGCTTCTGCAGGCACCCATTATTGGTTCACTGTGGCGGGCCAAGGCTCTGGCTCACTTCACCCGCACCACTGGGGTGCTGGTGGCAGCCGGAATCCCGGTGCTGAATGCGATGGAAAGCGCGGCGATGACCGCGGGAAACGTGGCCGTGCGCGGGGCTGTATTGCTGGCCATGGACAGGCTGAGCAAGGGTCGCGACTTACCAACAGCGCTCGCCGAAGTGGGTTTGGTTTCGCGTGCCGAGATCAACGCCATGCAAGCGGCCGAGCGGCGCGGAACGCTGGGTGAGATGCTGCTGAAGCACGCCGAGGCAGGCGACGCCGATCTATTGAAGCAGATCAGTCGAGTCAAAACCGTGGCGCATTCAGTGACTGTCTTGCTCATCGGCGTTGCGATGGCGGGCGCGTTGTTGGGATTTGTCGGGCCGTTGCTGGGCCTGCACTGATCTCACTTCCACCCGATCCGGTACCCGGCGTCGACCACGAAGCCGCCGGTGTTGCCCACAATCACGTCGCCACTCGATAGCTTGCCCAAAGACATGGCCAGGTAGCGTAAGCCGAAGACCACCTGGGACCGGTGCAATAGGAAGGCGGCCTCAGTGGAGCCTTCGGCGGCAAAGGCCAAGCTGTATCCGGGAATCTCTCTGTCAAAAGCGTGAAGGCGCGCTTGCCCCAGTACAATTCCGGCGCCCGCACCAACAGACAAGCCGAGTCGATTGAAGCGGCGGCGATAGCGGGCCTGGGCCAGCAGGGGAAACTGGTCAAGCACGAGGTCGCCTTCCCCGGCGTTGTTCGAGGAGAAGATGCTACTGTGTAGGTAACCGACAGTCGCGCCGAGTGCGAAACCAGTGAGGCTGGGGTGGAGCGAGGCCATCGCCTCGACAAAGAGAGCGAGGCCCGGTGCTTGCTGGAAATTCCACAGGAAGCCCAGGCGCGGCGTGAGCGTGTAGCGCGGAGCCTGCACCGGATCAGGCGGTACCCGGCGCTTGAAGAGATCGAGCGGGATGCGTTCGGTGGCGTGCCCATTGTCCAGCACGGCCTCCACGTCCATGGATTCGCGAACCGCCAGCAGCGCGGGCGGTCGCACCACCAGCATCACGCGGCCATCTTCGGTGGCCTGGGAGGAAGCCGGCTGGCCGTCGACCAGCACCGCCGCTTCGCCCGCATCGGTGGGATTGCCAAAGGCATCTTGTGAAGTGAGAAACACGCGCAGGCTGCGCAGAGGAACGCCGTCGGGACGGGTTGCCTCCGGCTGCAGCAGAACCTGGTCCGTCGCGGCCGAGCCCAACACCACGTCCGCTTCCGCGCTTACCTCTGGCTGTCCGCGCAGCGACGCCATGAGGTGAAGAGTCGGGTCTTGCAGGGAGGCTGGTGCGCGCACCAGGAATCTGGCCTCTCCTTGCGCGAGGCTGCCCAGCGGCTGGGGCCGTGGCCCGGTGGACGCCAGGGTGATGGTGGATGCGTCGACCAGGCGCCCCGATGGTTCCACCGCCAGCACCGCGACCTCGGCGGCGCTGTCGGCGGGCAGCTTCTCCGGGGCCACCACCAACGCGCGCGGTGCGGGCGGAATCTTGAGATCCAAGATCTGCTGACTGGCCTTGCCCGCGCGGTTGACCGAGCGGGCGATTGCGAAATTGATACCCGGAGATACCACCACAGGCACGTGGACGTTGCCGTCCGCGGGCGCGACCATGGGCCCGAACTCTTTGTCTCCGACTTTCACCGTGACCTTGGCACCCGGGTCGGTGTGGAAGGCCGGACTGGCAGCGGCACGCAGTCGCACCGCCAGAGCCCCGCGCAGAATCAGTGAATCGTGCGAGAAATCAGCGACCACAATGGCCGGCTGGGGAAAGCGGCCCGCGGGCAGGAGAAAGCGGGCCGAGAAACTGGTCGGTCCCTCTCGCACCATGTCCTCCACCCGGCCCGCGCTGCACAGGATTCGCGGAAAGCGCAGGGGCGATGTGAAAGCACCCATCACGATGATGCGAAGCTCGGTTTCGTCTTCGATGCCAAGCACTGGGGACGATACCGCCAGCGACAGGAGCACCCGTGCTGCCGACGCGGGCTGCTCGGCGCGCATCGCGGGCGCAGGCGGCATTGCGGGCGGGCTTGCTGCGACCGTGGCCGGAACCTGGGGCGGGCCGGCCGGGGCTCGACTCTCTGAGATCTTGGCCTCGCTGGCACCGGCGTCTGTCGTCCGCGGGGGCGTGACTTTCTCAGGCAACGCCGCCTCGGCTTGTGTCGTCCCACCATCGGCGGACGCGGCCCCGTGCCCGGCGGCGGCCGGGGCGGAATCAGGGGCGACCGCGGCGTCTGGCGGACTCTGGCCCGCCTCGACTCGCGCACCCAAGAGTAGAACCAGGGCCAGCCCGGCGGCCACCTGGGTCGGTACGCGAGCCAACGGTCCGGCTGTGGTCATTCCTTCCAAAGCTCGTCACCCGAGGTTTGCAGCGAGGGAGCGCGCGGAGCCGGACGCAGAACCTTGTCCACAGTTTTTTGTCGCCCGGTGATGTCCTCGGCTTCCACATGGACGCGGGTCTTGGGCTCTGCTACCTGCACGCGCGCCAGAAAAGTCCCGTCAGACGCCACCGGCGTCTCCTCGCCGTTCACACGCACGCGCGACGAGGGGCTGGCGCGACCGCGGATCTTGGAGACGGCCTCGGCCTTGTCGTCCTCGGGCCAAACCACCGAGAGCAAGAGTTGTTCGGGGATGGGCTCGGGATCGCTGGGCACTCCCCCGGGGAACGCCGTGCTCTCGTTTCCCTTGCGCACCACAACCTGCTTGCCGTGGGCTTCGAAGCGGGCTGCACCCTCGGCGGCCGTCACACTGACCTTTCCGCTGGGCGCCAGCGATACCGCGAAGCTTGCGGCGCCCAGGTTGGTGGTGCGGGTGTCCAGGGCCTCAATCTCCAGTTTCTCGCCGTCCTTGCCCACATTGGCGGAAACTCTCCCCTCGCGCAGCAGGCCCAGTTTGGTCGTGGTCTCTTCCAGTTTGTCGAGACGCAGGTCCATGTTGTCGCGCACGTCGATCTCGACGCTGCCCCGCCGCAGAAGAGCGTGGGAGCCACCATGGGTGCGGACGACATCTTTGGACGAGAGCAGGTGGCCGGCGCGCGCCACGTACCACTGGCCGTTCTGGAATGCCTCCACTGTCCCTGCCAAAGCGCTGACCCGAAACTGGGCGGGCTCGGCCAGCGGCATGCGGGGCGCCGGCGAGGGCAAGCCGGCCGGCATTTCGGTCCGCCGCCGCTCGAAGAAGAAACGCGAGAGCAGCGTGGCCCCCACCAGAATGACGACCACCAGAACGATGACCGCCACCTGGAACGGAGACATGAGCCGCCTGCCTCGGAGTTTCATGCGAGGAGACTGGCTCCTTCGGCAATGGGGAAAGTCAGCCAGAAGGTCGTGCCCAGGCCGATCTGGCTTTCCACACGGATGCTGGCCCCATGATCCTCGATGATCTTGTGCACCATGGAGAGGCCTATGCCGGTGTCGGTTCGCTGCGCCTTGGTGGTGAAGAAGGGATCGAAGATGCGCGACAGTTGCTCGGGCTTGATGCCGTGTCCGGTATCGCTCACGCGCAACCGGAGCAGTTTGTCGTCTGGCCGCGTGGTTTCCATGGTCAGGGTGCCGCCCGAGTCCATGGCCGCCCTGGCGTTCTGGATGAGCTGAATGAGCGCGGCTTGCACCTGCAAGGCACTGCCGCGGATGAGCGGACTGGGACTGGGGATGTGCTTGACCACGGCAATGCCCGCGTCGGCCAGGGCCTTGGCCCCGCACAGCTCGAGCGCGTCGTGAACGACCTCGGAAAGATCGAAGGGACGGAAGTGCTCGCCTGACTGCTTTTGCGAGAAGCGCAGCAAATTGGCCACGATGCCCTGAATGCGCGTGGCCTGCTCCTCGATGTCCCTGATCAAAGGTCGGACCGGATGGCCCTCGGGCAGATCGGCTAGCAGGATCTGCGCCAGGCCCAGCACGCCGGTCAGCGGATTGTTGATTTCGTGCGCGACCCCGGCGCCCAGCGAACCGATAGCCGCCAGAGAGCGCGAGCGCAACAAGAGATCCTGGGCGTCGCGCAGTTCCTTGGTCTTGTCATCGACCCGCTTTTCCAGGGTGACGTTCCAACCCTGGATCTCCTCGTTGCGCAGCAGGATCTCGCTGCGCGCCGCCGAGAGCGAGCTGGCCATGGAGTTGAACCCTTTGGCCAGCTCACCCAGCTCGTCGTT
>PMBY01000274.1:10647-13475 GCA_003153875.1 Myxococcales bacterium
CCCAGGCCAAAGGTGAGCGCCGGCACGTAGGCCCCGATGACCGAGTGGCCGTGGCTGGGGTACTCGGCTACGAACCACTCGGGCGGCAGCGAGCCTGGTTTGCCCTGCGGCAAGCGCTTGGGTTCGGGCCGGGCCGCACCCAGAGCCCTGCCGGAAGCCACCGTGCGGCTCTCGCGATCGAGAAGCAACATGTCGGTGTCGATCGACGAAAGCGAAGCCAGATGATCGGCGATACGGCGCAGGGACACAGCGGCTACGATGATGCGGGGATCCTCGTCGGCCACCCCCTGGTAGCGGACTGCCAGCACCACATGCGGCACATGCGCGCTGCCGGCCAAGAAGATCGTACCCACCGCGCTGCCATCGCGCAGAACCGCCTCGACGGAAACATGCCCGGGGAGGTGGGCCACGTCCTCGGTCGAAACAATCTCATGGGTTCCGAAGGAATCGTTTCTAGGTGCGACCGACTGGAAAGCAGCCTGAACCACCGGCTGTCCCTCGGTGTCGAGCAAAGCCACCACGCTGAAATCGTCGCTCTGGTGGTAGACCAACTGGAGAAACTTACGCAGGGCCTGCGCGGTCGGCAACGCGCCTCCCACGCGGGTCAAGTCGAGAATGCGCGTCTCGACCGACAGGGTGGACTGCAGGTTGGAAAGCTGGCTGCTGACGTACTCCGAAATCTGGCGCGCCAGCAGAACTTCGTGGTCGTAGATGGCCTCGCGCAAGGCCGCCTGGCTGACCCGAATCGACGAGTAGCCGGCGATGGCGAGCGGCACGGCGGCCACGCCGATGGAGAGGAGCGCAAATTTGGGCAGCAGCTTCATGGGGCAATCCAGGAAAAGCCGTTGGGCAGGCTGGTCCAGCCGTTGTCGGCGTCGAAGGCCCAGACCGTGGCTTGCCCGCTTCCATGACGTACTACGCCGTCGATCTCACTGTCGCTCACAAACCACGCGCCATCCAGGGGCGCCGCACTCGCCAGGGCGTGACCCAGGTAGATGATCGTCGTGTTGGTGAAGTTGGCGCCGGTGACCTGAACCAGCTTGTCCTCGCCTTCCAGAGCAAACGCGGGACTGATCGACAGAATCTGCGGCCGAAGTTTATACTCAAACTTTTGGTCCCAGGAGGCGAAGCCCAGGCGCGATTGCACCGTCACGGGAACCGCGCCTGCGACGTGAGCCGGGGCGTAGCCGCTGATGGTCTCACCGTTGACCACGATGCCGCCATTGGGGATGAGCAGGCTGGTGCCGAAATAGGCGCGACTGCCAGTCTCAAAACCCGATCCTTGGATCACCACATTGGTTCCACCGGCCACGCCTCCGGCTGGCGGTTTGACCGAGGACACCGTGGGGCGCGGGGTCAACCTGATGGGGAGGGGCTCGACGGTCTGGTTGTTGGGCTGTGGGGCGTCGTTGGAGGCAGTGATAACCAGGTTCACCGTCATGCCCGCGCTCAAGTTCGAGCTGATGGTCACGTCGAAGATGCAGTCGATGGAGGTGGCGCCCGGCGGGGATGGACACGAGGCGGTCACGGGAGCGCGTTGCGTTCCGTCGGTGGCTTTGGGTTCAGTGTAGATCCAGGTCAGCGCCGTCAGGTGTCCGGGCGGCGGGCTGGTGGCGGTCACGACTGCGTGGATGGTGCCTCCCGGGACGTAGTTCGGGCCGATGACCGGACTCGTGACCTTCACAAACGGGGGCGGCTCGAAGCCCAGAGCGAAGAAGCCAGCGCTCAGCTTCGCCACGCGGCCTCGTGGATCTGTGATCTCCACGTCGCAGGGACCGACGGGCAGATCCCCTACATGCTCTTTGGCCAGGCCGACCGAAATCTGCGTGGGGCCGATCCACCCGAAATCGATGAGCGATTCCCAGTTCGGCTCGCCACCGATGCGGCCGGAAAAGCCCTCCATCGTGGCCACCCGTACGCCTGACTCAGGGTCGATGCGGAACGACGGGATGAAGTCTGAGCCGATCAGGGTCAGCCAGAGGCTGCGATCCGTGTAGGCTTGTGCCGGGTCGACGGCGTCGATGCGTGGGTGTGGCTCATTGCCGGCGCAGCCGACGAGAGCAGCGGCGCAAAGAACGAAACCAACGCGGAGGGTCACGGCGCTATCTTACTACCGGTCGCGGGATTCGGGCGGGTTCTGCAAGCGATGGCAGGCGTTACAGGAAAATCGGGGGCGCCCCGGGTTGACGAGGAGCGGCCAGCCTGGGAGATTTGCGCCCCATGGCCAATCANNGCTTGCGCGCCCGTCACGGGGCCGGTCGAGTATGTGGTTTTGGCCAAGGTGGAGGTGAGGGGTGGGGCCGGTCAGTTGCTGGCGCGCTTCGCCGAGTTGCCGCTCGTGCCCAACAACCTGGTGGGGATCACCGTGACCGAAGGGGCGCTCTGAAATGGCCTGCGCTGCGACACGCAGATGAGCGAGAGCCAGCCTACCAAGAATCGCCGCCTACACGCTGTGGTGCGCGGTTCGGTACAGGGTGTGGGCTTTCGCGCCACCACCTTTGACGAAGCCCGGCGTCTGGGTCTCGCGGGCTGGGTGCGCAACCGCGTGGATGGCACCGTCGAGGTGCTGGCCGAGGGCGCGGAGCCGAAGCTGAGCTTGTTTCTCGCCTACCTGCGCCGCGGTCCACTCGGGGCTCGGGTGGCGGGCGTGCTCGAGGACTGGTCAGAAGGGCAGGGCGCGCCCATTCCGTTCCAGGTCAAACGCACGGAATAGAAAAACCATCATGAAGCAACTCCAAAATGTCTTGGCTGGTAGCTGGGCAATGAAATCCGGTCCTTTGACGTTCCAGTGCGCTTGCTTGTTTCATTCACCAAATCTACGGACAAAC
>PMBY01000205.1 GCA_003153875.1 Myxococcales bacterium
GCCACGCACCACATTCGGTCGTGGGCCCCGGTCTGATAGAAGAGCGGCGCCAGCGCTTGATAGGAAGCGACGCGATCGGGCTTCTTGCTGATCAGCAGCTGGTGCTGCGCGATGGTCTTGTTCACCGCCGAGGGACCGGCCTCGTGGTACATCTGGGCCAGCTGCTCCTGGCGCGCGTAATTGTCCCGGTCGAGCGAGGCGGCGACCTCCAGGGCCAGCACGGCGCTCTCGCGGTTCTTGAGGTGCGTGAGAGCCACCGCGGAAAGCGCGTCCCACAGGCGCAGTTTGATTTCGACGGGCGCCTCGGCAGGCAGGCGCTTCAACTGGCGGCGGTAGGCGCGCGCCAGTTCCTTCCAGTTGTGACCTTCGGTCAGGATGCGCTCGATGGCATCGAAGGCGCGCACGAACATCGGGTCGTCCTCGAGCACCTGGGTGAACACCGCCACGGCCTTGGCGTTGTCCTTCATCTCGTCGCGATAGATGGCGGCCAGGGTGTAGCGGCAGCGCGCGCGAATCTTGGGCTCGGTTTCCAGCCCGGACAGCGTCTCCAGCGTCTCGACCGCCTTGTTCCATTGCTTGCCGACGCTGTAGTAGTCGAGCATCTTGTACAGGGTCTGGCGCCGGTCCGGCTGCACCGCCAACGCCTTGGTGTAGCAGGCCACAGCGTCGACGGAATCATCCAGCTTGTCGCGCAGGATATCGCCCAACTCGTCCCAGAGTTGCGCCCGCTCTTCCTCTTCGCTGACCAGCGCGAGTTGCTTGCGCCGCAGATCGGCCACTTCGCGCCAATCCTGGCGGGCGGTGCGCAGCCCAATCAGCGCGTCCAGGTGGCTGCGCTGGTGCGGCTCCAGGGCCGCCGCCTCTTCACGAAAGTGCAGCACGGCCTCGCTGTCGGCGAGCCGCTCCGCACAGGTGGCCATGCGCACACAAAGGGCTGCCCGTTGCGGGGCGCTCATGCTGGTCAGGCCCAACGCATAGACGCGTTCGTAGGCCGCGCCCGCCTCGGCCCACGCCGCGCGCTCGAAGTGCAAGTCGGCCGAGGCCTGCGCCAGCGACAGTGAGTGCGGCGACAGACGGGTGGCCGCCTCGAAGTTGGCCAGCGCCTTGTCCATCTTTCCCAATTGCTTCGCGCAACGGGCGACCCGTTCGTGCAAGGCCGCGCGGGCGGCATCGTCATGGGCCGCTGCCCGGCGCAAGAGCATGTCGAGGACCGGCTCAAGCGCCACCCATTCCTGGCGTGCCTCGCGCAACTGGGCCAGACGTTCGGCCGCGCTCACCTGTTCTGGATCGGCCGCCAGGGCCCGCTCGAGAAGATCCCGCCCGCTATCCAGGTCGTCGAGATGGTCGAGAACCAACAGTCCCGCCTGGGCTAGCAAGCGCCCCTTCTCCATCGGGTTCTTAGTCTTGTCCGCGCCCTCGAGCGCGAACTTAGCCGCGCGCTCGAACTCACCCTTACGGCTGCATAGCTCAGCCAGCGCCGCCAGAGCCACCGCGTTTTCGGGATCGCTGTCGAGCGCCCGCAAGTACAACGCCTCGGCCGCAGCCGGATCTTCGGCCGCGAAACCCTGGGCCACCACCAGCGCGCTCTGCACGTCCCTCAGCTTGTCGAGCAGCAGACTGGCCCGTTCCATGCGCAGTCCGCGCGCCAGCTCGGCGTCGCCCTTGCGTTGCGCGCGCATCTCGAGCAGGTCGCACAGCAGCGTCCACTGCTCGGTCTTGCGATACAGCTCTTCCAGTTTGGCCAAAGCCTCGCCGTTGGCGGGATCGCGAGCGGTGAGCGCCTCCAGCATCTCGACCAGTGGCTTCCACTGCTCGGTGTTCCGGTAGAGCTGTTCCAGCTTGGCGAAGGTGGCCCCGTCGTTGGGGTTGCGCGCCAGCCCCTTGCGCAGCAGATCGGTCAACGCCTTCCACTGCTCGGTCTTGCGATACAACTCCTCCAGCTTGGCAAAAGCCGCCGGGTCAGCCGGATTGCGCGCCAGCTCCTTTTCCAGCAGCGACGTCAGCGGCGCCCACTGCTCGGTCTGGCGCAGCAGCGCCTCGAGTTTAGCGAAGGCTGCGTTGCTGTTGGGATCGCGGGCCAGCATCTTTTCGTAGAGCGCACGCAGCGGCTCCCAGCGTTCGGCCTGACGGTAGAGGTTCTCCAATTCGGCCAACGCCTCGGGGTTCTGCGGATCCCGGTCGAGCACCTTGTGGAAGGCCGCGATGGCCTCGTCGACCCGGCCGGTGTCCCGGGCGCACACGCGCGCCACGCCCAGCGCGATCTGGGTCGAATCCGCGGCGTCTGCCCCCTGGTGTTCGAGCTGAGCGACCTCCTTGGCGAAGTCATCCCACTGGCCCGCCTTCTCGGCCAAGCGCTTGGCATCGGCCAGCAGATCCGCCTCGCGTGGCCGCAGTCGCAAGGCAGCCATCATCACGGAATAGGCGCGATCGGTGTCAGCCATCTCGTGTTCCAACAACAAAGCCACCTCGCGCAAGGCCGCCGCTTGTGCAGCCGGCTCATGAATGACCTCCACGCGGCTGATCATGATGCCGACCATGCGCTCCCATTCCTTGCGTTCGCTCAGGTGGGCCAGGCCTCGATCGAGGCCCTCACGCGCCTCCCGATCGTCGGGATCGGCCGTGACCAGCTCCAACCATGCTTCCACATCGTCGTCAGCCGGCTTGTGGCCGGGCTGGGCACAGATCTCAGCCAGCACGTCGAGCGTCTCTTCCAGGGTAAACTCCAGGGAAACCGGAACCAGGCCCAGCTCGCTGCGCACCCGGCGCGCGTCGCTGTTCGAGAGTTGCGGCGCCAGCAGGAAGTGCGGCACCCGCGTCTCGCTGACACCGAGTACCCGCTGGACGAGCATGTTCAGGTCCGGATCGTCGGGCCGATAACCCACGAAAACGAACGACCACTTGTCGTACAAGCCGGCGACGAAGCTGGCTGCGCCGGTGGCACCGATCTTCGCCGGGATCTCGGCCGGGGCCAGGCAGAGCGAGGCAGGCACATCGGCGCGACCGAAGATCTGCAGGAGAAAGCGGCCATGGCCGTCTGCCAGTGAGCTGGCGTTGGCCGCAAACGCGGTCCGGCCTACGACCTCGGGGTCGTCGGCCAGGGCGGTGGCCCAAAGGGCGTCGAAGGTGGTGGTGATGAGGCCCCGCCAGGGCGCGTGGGCCACGGTNNCCCTGCTGCAGAAGATCGGAAAGTGCGGCCTTGTCCGCGTCGTCGGCCACCCATTCGAGGAAGCACTGGCCGAGAGCGGCCCAGCCAGGAAGTTGGGCCAGCTCCGAACAGCCGGCACCAGCCACCAGAACGGCCTGTCGGTT
>PMBY01000493.1 GCA_003153875.1 Myxococcales bacterium
CCACCGGAAATTCATGCTGCGTTTGGAGCCGGGCCTTGGGCTGGTATGCGATGGCCCTGGTGGACACCTTGGGTGATCTGCCTGCCAATCAGACGGGCCGCAGTGACATGCTGACCATTCTCACCAGCTTGGCAGCCGGGCTCAAGGCCAACCAGGATGCGAAGACCGGGCTTTGGTACCAGGTCGTGGACCAGGGGAGCAAGAGTGACAACTGGGTCGAAAGCTCAGGCAGCGGGATGTTCGTCTACGCGCTAAAGGTCGCGGTCAACCGCGGATACATCGATTCCAGCTATTCCGCGGTAGCCGACAAAGGCTGGGCGGGGCTGCAAACCAAGGTCACCACTGACTCCTCTGGGTCGCCGACCATCACCGGGGCTGTCCCGGGCATGGGCGTACAGAATAACTACGCCGGCTATGTCGGCCAGAGCCAGGGCTCGAACACCGCCCACGGGTTGTGCGCCATTTTGCTGGCAGCGGCCGAAATGGAAGCGCGCTGACCACCCATGACATGGACAACGGCTGCGCCTTCGTGTTCCCCGTGCCGCTTTTCTCCTACGACGTGACTAGCCCCTGACCTACGGCTGCGTGATCGTCCGCTGGCGCATGGCCTCGTAGAGCAGGATCGCCCCGGCCGCCGAGGCATTGAGCGACGACACCTGCCCGCGCTGGGGAATCTGCACGACTCCGGCGCAGCGACGAGCCACCGCCTCGCGCAGACCGCGGCCCTCTGCGCCCACAACCAGTCCCGTGGAGCCGACCAGCTCCGCCTGGGCCAGAGGCACGCCCCGCTCGGCTGCCGCGCCCCACACGCGCACGCCCTGCGATCCCAGCCAATCGATCGTCCCGAGTAGGTTGTGAACCCGCGCGATGCGCATGCGCTCGCTGGCGCCTGCCGAGGCCTTGACCACCGATCCAGTCACCGGCGCTGCGTGCTTGTCAGGAATGACCACCCCGTGCGCGCCCAGCACCTCCGCGCTGCGCACCAACGCGCCAAAGTTCTGCGGATCGGTGATGCAATCGAGCAGCAAGAGCAGCGGCGCCTCGGACGCCGCCTGCGCAGCGGCCAGCATGTCCGCGATGAGGGCGTAGCGGTATTCGCCGACGATGGCCACGATGCCCTGATGAGCCGGCGCGCCGGCCAGCCCAGCCACCAGGGCGCGGGGCCGGATCTCGACGGCAATGCCCCGATCCTTGGCCGCGGCCACCGCTACGTCGATCTCACGCGAACGATGGCCCTCGGCCAAGTACACCACCGCCACATCGCGCGGCCGCGCCCGGCACAGCTCTTCGACCGGCCGGATGCCGAACACCGCCCGCGATGATCGATCTTCGGCCACGTGCCTATTTCCCGGCCGCCGCGACTTCGGCGACCAAGCCAGTAAAGGCAGCGGCCGGATTCGCGGCGTCGCGGATGGGCCGGCCCACGACCAGGTAATCTGCGCCAGCCGCGATGGCCGAGGCTGGGGTTGCCACGCGCTTCTGGTCGCCGACGTCAGCGCCAGCCGGCCGCACTCCGGGCACCACCAACAGCAGCGACGGACACGCCTGGCGCACGTCAGCCACTTCCTGCGGCGAGCACACCACTCCGGCGATCCCAGCCTGCACGGCCAGATGCGCCCGCCGCACCACGGCCTCGCGCATACTTCCGGCAATGCCGTCGGCGCGTAGGTCGTCTTCGGCCAAACTCGTAAGAACTGTCACACCCAGTAGTTTGGCCCGTCCCTGCGCCGCCTGCGCCGCCCGCTTCATCATGGCCAGACCGCCCGCAGTGTGCAGGGTCAGCAGCTCGGCACCCAGGGCCATGGCCGAGGACACCGCGCGCGCCACGGTTTCAGGGATGTCGTGCAGCTTGAGGTCGAGAAAGACCTTGCCGCCGCGGCTGCGCACCGCCTCGATGGCCCGCACGCCCTCGGCCACGAAGAGTTCTAGCCCCACCTTGTAGAACGCAGGCTGACCCTCCAGCCGGTCGAGAAAGTCCCCGGCCGCCTTTAGATCAGGCACGTCCAGCGCGACGATCACGCGCTCGCGCGCGGGAATCGCGCCTGCGCTCACGCCAGCCCCCCTGCCCGCTCGCGCTCGACCTTCTCCACCACCACGCGCACGACGTCCTCGATCTTCACCTTCAACACTTCGGGCGCACGCCGGGCTTTGAGCTCGACCACGCCTTCTGCCACGCCCTTCTTGCCCACGGTGATCCGGTACGGCATCCCAATGAGATCCGCGTCCTTGAACTTCACGCCCGGTCGCTCGTCGCGATCGTCGTACAACACGTCGATGCCCGCCTTCTGCAATTCATCGTGCATGCGTTCGGCCACTGCGGTCACCTGCGCGTCGCCGACCTGCAACGAAAGCAGGCTGACCTCGAAGGGCGCGATGGGCACGGGCCAGATGATGCCGTCGGCGTCGTGGTTCTGCTCGATGGCCGCGGCCGCGATGCGGGTCACGCCAATGCCGTAGCACCCCATCACCATCGGCTTCTCTTTGCCGTCGGTGTCGAGGAAGTTGCACTTCATGGGCGCCGAATACTTGGTGCCCAGGAAGAACACCTGTCCCACTTCGATGCCACGGTAGCCGACGAAATGGCCACCATCACAGCGCGGGCACGCGTCGCCCAGGGCTGCCTGGCGGAAGTCGCCGCACTCGGTGGGCGAAAAATCACGTTTGCAGACGACGTTGCGCAGGTGCAGATCCGCGGCGTTCCCGCCACACACGAACGACGGCAGCGCGCACACCTCGTGGTCGCAGTAGATGGGAATGCGCAGCCCCACCGGACCGGCAAAACCAACCGGGGCTGCTGTGACTTCTTCCACAGCTTTGTCCGCTGCCAGCACCAGCTCGGCGCAACCCAGGACACGCTTCACCTTGACGTCGTTCGCGGATCGATCCCCGCGCACCAGCACGGCCACCGGCTTTCCGTCGGCCAGGTAGATCAGCGTCTTCACCAGATCCTGCGGTTTGCAAGCAAGGAAGGTCGAAACCTCCTCGATGGTGCGCTTGCCTGGCGTGGCCACCTTCTCGACTGCAGGAGCCGGCGTAGCCGCAGCCGGCGCTGCAGCAACCGAGCGCGCCTTGGCCTCTTCGACATTGGCGGCGTAGTCGCACTTGTCGCAGGCCAGAATGGCATCCTCGCCGGTCTCGGTCAGCACCTGGAACTCGTGCGACTGCGAGCCGCCGATGGCGCCGGTGTCAGCCTCGACCGCGCGAAAGGCCAGTCCGCAGCGGGTGAAGATGCGCGTGTAGGCGTCGTACATGTTCTTGTACTCGCGCAAGGCATCTTCCTCGCTGGTGTGGAACGAGTAGGCGTCCTTCATGATGAACTCGCGCCCGCGCATCAGGCCGGCGCGCGCGCGCAGCTCGTCGCGAAACTTGGTCTGGATCTGGAATAGGGTGAGCGGCAATTGCCGATAGCTGCGCACGTCGTGGCGGACCAGATCCACGATCACTTCTTCGTGGGTGGGCCCGATGACGAAGTCCGCGCCCTTGCGATCCTTGAAGCGAAGCAGTTGGTCGCCGTAGTGATCCCAGCGCCCAGATTCCTGCCACAGCTCGCCCGGAATGACCGCGGGCAGAAACACCTCCTGCGCCCCAGCGCGGTTCATCTCCTCGCGAATAATGCGCGAAATCTTCTGCACAACGCGCCAGCCGAGCGGCAAGAAAGAATAGATGCCGGCAGCGAGTTTGCGCAAGTAACCGCCGCGCACCATCAGAATGTGGGAGGGCACCTCAGCCTCGGCAGGAGCCTCTTTCAGCGTCGGGATCAGGGTCTTTGAGATTCTCATCGCGCCGAGTTTCATAACACACGTGGGGCAAACCGCGGCAGATGTCGCAGGTTCGGGTCTTGCCGCGTTACGCGATTTTTTCTGTTGCAGCCCAGGCAGATCTGGGAGAATTCCATCGTGAGTTTCGGGAATACCTTCTGGTCCACGAAGGTTGGAAATGCGAGGTCGCGAACCTGATCAAAGGCGCCACCGAAAGAGAATGAGGGAGGGAGACGATGCAGCTACGGCACATCCGTCCGGGAACCGTTGACTGGAACGACGCAACCAACGAGGGAGGGGAAGCAAACTTGGCCCGCCTCAGCCCCGAAGAAGTGAAGAAGCTTCGCGCGGTGATGGCAACCGAGGGTCTATCCGAAGAAGAGGCAAGAGTGCGGACCCGACGTCCGACCCGGCAAAACTAGCCGACAGCCGGATAATTGAGATTTGGTGTGGAACCCAGGACGGGTTCTGCACCTCCCCGCAGCGGGCTTACGAGAGCCAAGCCCGCTTTAGCCCATGCACCATGGGCGGCCAGCCCCCGCGCGGTCTGCGGATCGCGCGGGGGCGCGGGGTGGAGATCCAAGCGGTGGCCCCGCCAGCGCACTCGTTCGCGGCTGGCGATCCCTACCAGAGCTTTGAGAACATGAAAGTGTTGTAGTAGATGCCGACGCCCATGGAATTCGAAACTGAGGCTGCGTAGCCCTGGATCGCGGCCAGCTCGAAGTCTCGTTTCTTTCCGAAACGGAAGCTGAGCAAAGAAAACTCAGGGCCAAAGAAGAAGCCAAATTCCTCGATGGTCGTCCCGGAGCTGCCGCCGGGGATCTGGTCCCTCGCGCGAAGGCCCATATTCACCCCCAACACGATCGCGTACACCGATCCGATGTCGAGCCGACATGACACGGGAATCCCGACAAGCATGCCTCGTCCACGATCTATCGTCCCGTAGTGGAAACGAAGGCCTGCTCGAAGTTCGACCCACGGGCTGAGTCCGAAGTCCAAGAACGGTCCAGCGCTGCCGTAGTAGCCGATATTCTTGCCGCCCCAGAGCCCGCCGCCAACCTCCCAGCCGAAATGTGGACCCTTCCTGGCAAGCGCTGCGACTTCGCCGGGCGACGCTTCAGGATTCGCTGAAGACTGGGACGGCGGCGCCGGAGTCGGTGGCTCCGCGACGGCGGCGGGTTGCACCTGCGCGACAGACGGCGCTGGGCGAGCGCCGATGTTGCTAGCCACCAGCTTCCGTCCCAGCTCACGCAGTTGGCGCAAGACATCGAGTTGCGTCTTGGCATCGATCTGGTTGGTGGCCAGCAAGCTGCCACGCTTGGTCTCGTGCAGCTTCAGAGTCACCACAAAGGCATCATCAACTCGCGCCACCGTGCCTGACATCACGAAGTCCGCGCCGATGTTGCGGCCGGTCTCCACTTCGCAATCGCCTTCCGAGCAGTCCTTCTTCCCCATCGCCCTGAGCAACACCATCATGTTCTCTCGGGTAATAACCTCGACCTCGCGCCCGGCCAGCCCCTCGACCGCACCACCTCGGACCGCATCGGCAAAGGTGTCGAGAACGTCGTTGTCGATCTTCCCGCGAAACTCCAGCACCGCCAGCCGCTTGCTGACCGTCTGGGCAAACCCTGGCTGAGAGGACAGCAACGCGGACGCGAGGCCTATCAAGATGGGCAAGCAGCGTGACCGAAGAATAGCCATGGACGCACTGTCTCACGCGGTCGACGACACACGCAAGCGCGAGAACGCCTCTGGGGCGACCGCAGGTCGGCCTGCGTGAGCGGTAGCGTGAGCGTGAGCGGCCAACGGAACGCGGTTTGCGGCCAGCGTGTGCGCTCGGTGTGAGCGGCACGCGGCACCCGGACCGCTCACGCCCTCGCCCACGCGCCCCGCATCCCGCGCGCCCCACACGAACACGCTCACGCCCTCGCCCACGCGAGCCGCTGGCCGGCTCTGCGGGCGGCCCGGACGAGCCGTTGCTTGCCGATTGCGACGACTGTCGTAAAACCCAGCCCATGCGCATCGGAGTGCTCGCCGCCTTCCTGCTCGCTGGCTGCGCCACCGGGCAGGTGCAGGCGCGCCAGGATGAAGTTCCGTTGTCCGGCGAGCGAGTGCCCGACTCGGGCGCAGCCGAGGTGCGCATGCCGCGCGAGGATCGCGGGGGCGACGCGGATTTTCGGGCAGCAGCCAGCAAGGCTTTCGCGGCGGATCCAGCCACTGCGCGCACCGCCCTGGAAGCCTTTCTGGCCAACCATCCAGACCATCGTCAGCGTCTGGCTGCTTTCGCCCTTCTAGCGCGCGTACAGATCGCGTCCGGCGACGCGGCGGGGGCCAAGGCCACGCTGGAAAAGGCCGACTCCGGCGCAAGAACGCCCGACTTCGACTTCCTCCTCGGAATCGCCGACAATCTACTGGGCAACCACGTGCTGGCCGTGACGCTCTTGCGTCCGTTTTTCACGTCGGGACCGCCCCGCATCGGAGGCTTGACCGACGCCGATGCCCCGCTGCTCTTGCGCGCCGCCGCGGCCGAGGCCCTGGCCGAGACCGGAGATCCGGTGGCTGCCATCGAACAGTGGGATCAGTATCGCAGCGTCGACGAAGCCCGCGAGCACGAACGCGCCTATGCGCGCCGCCGTGCCGAGGAGGTGGCCGAAAAAATTCCCGGCGAGGCCGCCGCGTCCGCCCTGAGCGTTCCTCGCGCCCCGTTCGTGCGCGCCATGCTCGGGGCGCACGCCGTGGCCGCGTTGCGCGCGCGCGGAGACGAAGCCGGCGCCGTCCGGCTGGAACAAGACGTCGGCCTCACTCGGCGCAACCTGGGTCTTGACCCGGGCCTGCAAGCGGCGGCAACAGGTGATCCGCTGCGACTGGGCCTGGCGGTTCCCCAGTCAGGAGCGCAAGCCCGTCTCGGCGAGGTGGTGCTGCGCGGGGCGATGCTGGTGATGGCTGAGCCCACGGCCTCGGGCGACCCGTCTTCGTTTCAGCTCAGCGTCCGCGATTCCGCTGCCCCTGCCGAGCGCGCGGGAAGCGCGGGCGTAGGCGGCGCGGCCTGGTCGCTTGCGCGTGAGGAGTCGGTCATAGGCCTGCTGGGCGCGCCTGATCCGCGTGGCATCGAACTGGCCGCGCGCGACGGCGTGCCCTTCCTACTGCTCGACGAGCACGCGCCGGGCGCCCGCACCACGGCGTTCCAACTTATCCACGCGCCCGAGTCGCGCGCCATTGCGCTGGCACAGCGGGGGCTGGCCCTGGGCGCGCGCCGCTTCGTGGTGCTGGGGCCAGACAGCGCCTCGGGCAAGCGTCTGGCCGGCGCTTTCAAGAATGCCCTGACGGCCGGCGGTGGCACGCTGGTCGCGCACATCACCTACGTCGCAGGCGCCACGTCGTTCTCCGCGCAGGTGAATGAGCTGCGCAGGATCGGCTTCGATGCCCTGTTCGTGCCCGACGAGGCCTCTCGCCTGGAGCTCATCGGGCCCGCCTTGGCCGTGGCTGACATCTGGCCCCGTCGGCCGCGCCTGCTGGCTGCGCCTTCCTCGACGAACGCACCGACCGCCGGCCGGCGAGAAGTGCTCCTGCTGTCCACGGCGTTGAGCCTTTCCCCAAAGCTGCTCCGCAATGCCGAACGCTACGTGCAGGGCGCCATGCTTTGTCCTGGCTACTACCCGGCCGAGGATGCGCGCAGCGGAAACTTCGTGACCCGCTTCCGCGAAGCCTATGGCACCAACCCCACAGCGGCTGACGCCTATGGGTACGACGGCTTGTCCATCCTGCGCGGCGCGGTTGATCGCGGCGCGCGCACCCGTGCCGATGTCCTGCGCCTGGTGGGAAGCGGACGCTTCGAGGGGATGACCGGCGACATCCGTTTCGGTCCTGACCACAGCCGCATCGATCCGCCTCTCATCTACTTCGTCGACGGCGACAGCATCCGTGTGTTGAAGTAGCGGCTCTGTGGTAGATCCGACTCGTGCCTGCGCGGGAAGATCCCGATCTGCTGCGCGCCATCGAGCGCGGTGAGATTGCGCCCCTGTACTGTCTGCACGGTCCCGAGCGCTTTCTCATCGACCGCTGTGTGGCGGCCTTGCGCAGCAAGATCCTGGGCGCAACGGCGGGAGACACTTCGGGGCTCAACTGTGAACTCTTCGACCTGAAGGAGGTCGCGCTCATCGAGGTTCTGGCCGCAGCCCGAACCCTGCCCATGTTCGCCAAGCAACGTCTGGTGATCGCGCGCGGCCTGGAGCAGGTGAAAGCCGACGCACTGGAACCGCTGACCGCGTATGCCGCCCATCCCAATCCCAGCACCTGCTTGGTGCTCCTGGCCGAAAAGGTCGACGGCCGACTGCGCGCCTTTCTGGCGTTGCGTCGGGCCGGATTTCTGCACGAGTTTGCGCGGCTCAAGGATCGCGAGCTGGGCGCGTTCATCATCCGCGAAGCCAAGACCCGCGCCATGGCCATCGACAACGACGCGGCTGAGGCCCTGGCCAGCTCGGCCGGCCCCGATCTGGGCCGCCTGATGCAGGCGCTGGAACAACTGGAAATATACGCCGGCAAGGGCGGTCGCATCACCCGAGCCCAGGTCGAAGATCTGGTGCCGGAATCGCGCGAGCGGAATGTGTTCGAGCTGACCAAGGCCATCGGCACAGGCGACGCCCGGCGAGCACTCGATCTGGTAACCAACATGCTCCGTAACCGCGAGCCCCCGTTGCGCATCCAAGCTATGTTGTTACGCCAACTTCGCCAAACCTGGCGCGCCAAGGAATTGGCCGCCGCCAATGTTCCCCGTGCCGAAATGGCCGCCGCGGTGGGACTGCCGCCCTTCTTTCTCGACGACGTGCTGGTTCCCGCGCGGCGCATGTCGGTGGCCGCCCTTCGCCGCAGCTTTGAACGCCTGTACCAGGCCGACCGCGCCCTCAAGTCGTCGCGCGCGGATCCTGAAATCCAGTTGACACGCCTGGTGCGCCAACTGGCAGAGGAAGCAGCCCCGCGGCGCGCAGGAAGTGCTTGAAAGGGAAAACACATCGCACCGTTGACGCGCAATCGATCGTGGCGCATCGTACGGTTCGGCGATTAGAGAAACATGAGGCTTCCGCGTCGTGTGCCGAAGCGAGGGCCGCGCGGGATCCAGACAATCGCGTTCTTGAAAAGGAGGGAATCGCATGAAGAGTCGAGCAAACACGGTGTTGCTGAAGTCGAGTGTCCTGACCGCAGGGTTGCTGGCAGCCTTGGCCGGGGTCGCATCCCCGCGGGCGCTGGCCGCCGAGGCCAGCCCGCCAAGCCAAGCAGCCGCCGACGAAACGCCCATAGATCAGCCGTACGAGATCGGGATCTTTGGTGGCCTTCATTTCTACGACAAGCAGAGCGGACTCGGCCGCTACCAGGGCTCTCTCGAAGGCTATTCGCCTGATTTGGGCGGGGCTTTCGGTCTGCGCCTCACCTACAACATCATTCCCTGGGTGGGCGTCGAACTCGAAGCCATGATCTCGCCCACTCACACGCGCTTCAACGATGCCAACGGGGGCACGCGCCAGATCATTCTTGGCTACCGTGGCCAGGTGATCGGGAACTTCATCCACACCGGCTACGTTCGGCCCTTCGCCCTCGTCGGGTGGGGCGCCCTATCGGAGTTACCCAAGCATTCCCCCGGCCCGNNGGCGAGAGGTACTACCATGGCCCCGACTGGGAGCTCCTGCTGTCCGCATACCTGGCGTTCGGTGGGACTCGGCCCTTGCCGCCGCCTGCCCCGGCTCCAGCGCCTCCGCCGCCGCCCAAGGACACCGACGGCGACGGCATCCCCGACTCAAGCGACGCCTGCCCGACCGAGCCGGGTCCCAGGAGCAGCGATCCTCAGAAGAATGGCTGTCCCCTGCCCAAGGACACCGACGGCGACGGCATCCTCGACGTCAACGATGCCTGTCCGAACGAGCCGGGCCCCAAGAACGATGATCCTGCCAAGAACGGCTGCCCGCCGCCCAAGGACACCGACGGCGACGGCATCCCCGACAACATCGACAAATGCCCGAACGAGCCCGAAACCTTCAACGGCTACCAGGATGAGGATGGCT
Organism: Myxococcales bacterium; assembly: GCA_003153875.1. The sequence goes on from PMBY01000493.1 coordinate 9,812, forward strand.
GTCCGGACGAGGTGCCCGCCGCGTTGAAGAAGTTCACCGGCGTCATCGAAGGGATCACCTTCAAGACCAATTCCGCCAACCTCACCAAGAAGTCCTACGACGTGCTCGACAGGGCTGTCCAAGTCCTCAGCGACTACCCAGACACCAGGATCGAGATAAGCGGTCATACCGATAACGTCGGCAAGGATGAGTACAACAAGGAGCTGTCGCAGAAGCGCGCCGATGCGGTCAAAGAGTACTTCGTCAACAAGGGCATCAGGACCGAGCGGCTAACCGCGATCGGCTACGGCCCGGAGAAGCCCATCGCGGACAACAAGACCAAGGCCGGCAAGGCAACGAACCGGCGGACCGAGTTCAAGCTGGTGACTGGAAACTAGACAAGATTCCGGGCCGGCCGAAAGGCCGGCCCGCGGATGGCGGGTCGCGGCTCTCGCGTGAGCGAGGGCGTGAGCGAGTTCGTGGGCGTGTTGCGGGAAGACGGAGAGCGGGTCGCGGGCCGCTCACCCCACAAGGGGGCTTCGGGACGGACAACCCACCCTGCCCACCCCTCGCGCTTCGCGCTCGCCCGTCGCGCTCACCCAGGCCGCCCACGCAGGTCGCCATTCGCTGGTCGCTACCGCTCACGCTCACGCTTGCCGATCTGCGCTGGACTCGAAGGCCGGTCGCCCGGACATCCGAGCCTGCCGCCCGACTACTTGGCCAGCGCGTTGACCGCGACCGTCAGCCGCGATACATGGCGTGAGCTGGTCCGCTTCTTAATCACGCCCCGCCCGCCGAGCCGGCTGATGAGCGTGGTCGCCGACTTGAGCAACTCACCCGCCTGCTTTGCGTCCTTGGCCGCAACCGCGGCTCGCAACTTCTTGACTGCAGTGCGCATCGCCGACTTGTGGGCCGCGTTGCGCGCCTGGTGCGTGATGCGCTGTCGATTCTTCTTCTGCGCTGACTTGATGTTGGCCATTTGGAAAGGGTCGCATTCTGCGTAGCCGACCCGCCGCTGTCAAGCAACACAGCGTTCGGGGCCACGATTACCGATGCGGGATATCGTCAGCACCGCCGCCAGCAGGGGGTGCGCCAGCGGACGGCACGGTGATGTTCTGCTGCGCTGCGCGCCGGTCACCGGGCTTGAGGATTTCCTTGCCTGTGATCCGGTCCATCACGTTGTCGTTCTCGTCGCGGTCGGATTCCTTGCCCCCGACCACGCCGTCGAGCATGGATCCCTTGGGCTTGTTCGCTTCGGCTTGCTTGCGCACAGCCGCCAG
>PMBY01000455.1:0-4445 GCA_003153875.1 Myxococcales bacterium
CCGCGACGGATCCAACTTGCGGCGGTAGAGCGCGGAACACCGAGGTCACGGAAGAGTGTGGGGTCGCATTCCTCGCAGACGAGGTCGCGCATGCGGTGGTCATAGACACGACGGCAGGGTGAGGCTGGCATGCGTCAAGGTTGATCGTTGTGCGGGCCTTGGGGCAAGTCAGGGCAGGGCGGATTCCTTCTGCAGTTTCGCGCTTGTTGCAGTTGCGACGCCAGATCTCCAGAATGTTCCGGTGCGCAGCTGGGCAAAATCCCCGGTCTCACCGTCGAGAACTGGAAAGTCTGAGCGTAGGCTTCGAGCGCGGAAGCCCATCGGGAACCTCCCCTCTTCAACTGCTCTTGCCGGCCGAACCTAGAACCAAGCGGACCTCGTCTGCCAACGCCAAACTCGCGGTCAGGCCCGGCGACTCGATGCCGAAGAGGTTGACCAAACCGGGGACGCCGTGAACGGCCGGACCTTGGATGACGAAGTCGGCATCAGGGGCGCCGGCAGGAACGATCTTGGGACGGACTCCGACGTAGCCGGGGGCCAGATCGCCGTCGGACAGCGCCGGATAGTAGCGCCGGATGGTCCGGTAGAACGCAGCGACGCGACTGTCGTCGAAAGTGTAGTCCACGCCGTCCACCCAGGTGACATCAGGCCCGAAGCGGGCCTGACCGGCCAAGTCCAGCGTGAAGTGCACGCCCAGACTTCCGGGCACAGGAACCGGGTAGACCAGGCGGGAGAAAGGGGCGCGGCCGCGCAGGACAGCGTAGTGGCCCTTGGCGAAGTAAGCGGTGGGGATGGCTGCGGCGGGCACACCTTTGATGGATCGCGCGACCGCGGACGCCCACGGTCCGGCCGCGTTCACCACCAAGGACGCGAGCAGGGTCGAGACGCCGTTCCCGCCGGTNNCCGGTGGAGGGTGAATGGAGCGCGCACACTCCCACCAGCGCCGGCTCCAGCGCGCGCAGCTCGGCGCCGTCGAGCCAGGTCAGATCGTCGACCGCATTCTGCGCGGCCTGAGAACGCAGTTTCACCAGCAACGGGATCTCTTCTTCCCGCGTGGCCACCAGCAGCTTGCCCAGGCGTCGGTGCGCGATCCCGTTCTCTTCGCAGTATTGGTACAGCGCTTGCCGTCCCAACACACACAGCCGCGCCTTCCACGATCCGGGCGGATAATAGATCCCGGCGTGAATCACCTCCGAGTTGCGCGAGCTGGTGTGGCGGCCGATGCCGGGTTCTTTCTCGAGCACCACGACTTCCCGGCCCGAGCAGGCCAGGGCCCGCGCCACGGCCAACCCCACCACGCCCGCGCCAACTATTGCAACATCGACCTGATCCATCGTGGCAAGCCAATCACGGCACGTGCAGGACTTTGCGCGCAAACCACCAATAGGCCGAGAGAAGTGGGTTGGCCACCTTTGTGATGATCGGGTGGTCGAGCCCAGGGAAGCACATGTTGCCGGTCAAGAAGGCGCCGTCAGTCGCCTTGGGCGAGCGGTTCTTCTGCACCTGGCGGCGGTCACGCACCACTGCCGGCAAGAGACGCACAATCTCCCCGTAGCTGGCCAGCTTTTCGCGCAGCCAACCCTGGCGGGCCGCGAACACCAACACGGCCAGCTCAGCCCCGGCCAGGGCTGGCGCCGCGACGGCCAGTCGTGCCAGGGGCCAGTCCTTGAGTAGAACCAGCCATCGGTTGCGGTCGAGCAGCGCATACTTGCGCGCCGAGAACCGCGCCGTGAACTTGTGCAGAACCCGCGACGTCGGCACCAGCACGCAATCGTAGCCAAGCTGGCGCAGGCGAATCTGCAGATCGCAGTCCTCGTGATAGAGAAAGAGCTTCTCGTCGAAATCTCCCGATTGCGCGAGAGCATCCATGCGCAGCAAGAGGGCCGCTCCCGAGGCAAAGGCCACCGAGCGCGGCTCCGTGTCGGAGGGGAGGCTGGCGATAGCTTGGCGGTAGCTGCCGCAATAGCCGAACCCGCAGAAGTGCAACTGGTTGCCCGCGGTGTTGACGAGATGGGGTTCACTGTGGAGCACGACCAGCGGCTGCGCCGCGGCGACTTCCGGTCGGCGATCCATGACAGAAAGCAGCGGCTGGAGCCAATTCGGCGTGACCTCGAGGTCTTGATTGAGCAGCAGCGCGAACGCGGCCCCGCGCTCGCGCGCCCAGCGCAGGCCGATGTTGTTCCCTTCCGCAAAGCCGGTATTTCTCGTCTGCGGCAGCACGTGCAGGCCGGGCCAGCCTGCACTGATGCGAGACAGTTCGGCCAAGGTTCCGTCCGATGAGGCGTTGTCGACCACCACCAGCGCGACGTCGTCCAGTTGGGTGTGCTGCCTGAGCGTCGAGAACAGGCCGTCGAGGTAGCGCTCGGCCTGGTAGGTGACGACGACGATCGCGAGCTTCATGTTCGCTCGCGAGGAGCGTCTGCTTTTCTGGGTGGCGGTAGCGCCGGGGTTCCGCCCGGGGCCTGTCGAGCCCGGGCGCTTTCGATCTGGTCGAGTTTCTCTCGCAGGATCCCAAGTTCCTGTGTGAGCGTGATCGAGCGAGCCTCGGTGCGCGACAGGGTGACCAGCGTGTGGACGTGGAGTAGGGCCAGCGCGCCGGTGGCAATCGCGAAAAAGAAGTTGGAAGGCAGGGTGAAGCCCATGGCGTGGGCCAAACGGGTGGTGAGGTTGGGCACCACCGCCAGCACCACCAGGGCTGCCAGCGAGAAGAAGACCCANNACCACGCAGCAGAAGGCGGCGAATAGCCAGTACTGTTCGGCTTGTTGCATGGTCCTACAAAGTGCGGGGTTCGATTCGGTGCCAGCTGCGCGCGTAGGCCAGCAGGATCGCGGCGGTCACCTTGAGCATGTAGTAGGGCGCATGCACGATGGAAATGCTGCTGGCGCCACCCTGTCGCTCTTTCATCACCACCGGGATCTCGACCACGCGCAGCCCGGCGACCTTGGCCAGAACCAAAGCCTCGGGCTCTGGGTAGTCATGCGGATATGACCAATTGAAGAGCTTGAGCGCGCGGCGTCCGTATGCGCGATAGCCAGAAGTCGGGTCGGTCGTCTTCTGCCCGGTCACCAACCGGAGCACCCAGCCCAGCCAGCCGCTGCCCATCCGGCGGGGCAGGGTGGACTGGAATCCCTCGCCGTGCAGGTAGCGACTCCCCACCACGATGTCGGGAGCAAGCGGCGCCTGCATGGCAGCGACGAGTTTTCTCAGTTCAGAAGGCGGATGCTGGCCGTCGCCGTCCATTTGCACAGCGCAATCGAAGCCCTCGCGCAAGGCCAGCCGCAATCCGGTCTGCACCGCGCCGCCGATGCCAAGGTTGCGGCACAGCCGCACCACGCGGGCGCCGTGTTCGCGCGCGACCTCAGCAGTCCGGTCGGTCGAGGCATCGTCGATGACCACGATTTCCGCCGAGAAACCGTCGCGCTCGGCCACGGCGCGCAGCTCGGAGAGCAGCGGCGGCAGACCGCTCTCTTCATTCAGCGCGGGCACAACGATGAGGACTCGCATCCAGCGGGGTGAACCATATCACGACGCTGCGCCCGCTGTCCCTCCGTGTTCTTCCTCGGACTTGAAGATGGGCAAGGTCAGGAAGAAACAGCTGCCTTGGCCGGGCGCACTTTCAAGCCCAACCTCGCCACCGTGGGCCTCGGCTATGCGGCGGACGATGGAAAGGCCCAGACCCGTGCCGGCTTCCGCGCCCTTGCCCTTGGACACACGCACAAATTCCTGGAACAGGTGCGTTTGTTTGTCGATGGGGATCCCGGGGCCATCGTCCTGGACCTCGACCCGCACATGGTCGTCTTGGGCGCGCACGCGGAGCACGATGGTACGGCCGTCGCCTGAATACTTGATGGCGTTGGTGACGTAGTTGACCAGCGCCTCGCGCAGAAGGCGTGCGATGCCACGCACCGGCGGCAGACTCTCGGGCAGCTCGGCGGTGAGGGACTGACGGCGCTGTTGGGCCAGGTCGGCGTACTCCTCCACCACCTCCCGCGCGATGGCCTCCAGGTCGACGGACACCATCAGGTTTGCCAGAGACTCGGTTTCGAGATCCGCCAGAACCTGCAGTCCGCGCAGCAGTTCGAGCGCCCCGCGCAGACGGTGATCCGCGCGCTCGACCCACTGGCGCTGTTGGGCTGCGAGCGGGCCGCCCAGCTCGCTCGACAGATTGTCGAGCAGGGTGGTCACTGCCCCGAGCGGGCTGCGCAGATCGTGAACCACCACGTGCAGGAAGGCGCGCCGCAGGTCAGCCAAGCGCTCCAGGCTCAGGACCGCTTCGCGCAGACGGCGTTCGTTTTCACGCAGGCGCGCGGCGATTCCGGTGGCCAGGTAGGTGGTTGCGGCGGTCAGCAAGCCGTAGAGGAAGAGCAGTGTCCACACCACGCGGAAGTCGTCCTCGGGTCCGCCGAACACCGCACCCAGAGGACGGTGCCGGGGCAGCCAGCCG
>PMBY01000455.1:4458-7733 GCA_003153875.1 Myxococcales bacterium
TAGTCGAGCAGGATGGTGGCGCTGGCGGTCCAGATCAGGAGGCGGCTCGCAGTGACGGCACGCTCGGGCCGGCGATAGGGCCGAACCGTGAAGTACACCGCCAGGTTGTACAGGGCGAGAAAGACGGCGGTGCCGGCCAGTGCGCCGAGGTTGAGCCCCTCGATGCCCACCACGTGAATGGCAAAGAGACCGCCGGTCAGGATGCCGGCCGCCGCCAGGAATCGGAGTCGCGAGAAGAAGTAGAGCCGCTCGCCCAGCAACAGGCTGTGTGAAAGCAGAGCGCCACCGCCGTCCCCGCTGGTGGAGGCGCTGGCGGCTAGGGCCCGATTCTCAGGCGACACGAGTGAAGACTACCACTGCTGAACGCAGTTGGCTTTCTTGCCAGAGAGGGCACAGAGATCACGGAGCCGGACAGGGAAAGGGGGTGGGCTTTAGCTCCTGCTGCTCTCTGTGGTGAAAGAGCTCGCTTTCCGGTCTGCAGGAAGTCCGGACTAGTTGAGATGAATGGCTTCCCCGACGATCTCCACATCGTCGGATGCGTCGATGCGCACGGCCCCGGCGCGGGCACGCATCTCTATGGCACCGGCGGTAATGCGGAGCCTGCCAGGAAGCTCGATCTGGGTGTCGGCCTGCAACAGCCGAATCACTGGACCTTCCTGGTTGCGGGCAATTTGCAGCAGGGGCTGGCCGTTCTCGGCGTTGACCTGCAGGGCTTCGTCGCACTTCATTTCGAGGATGTGCGCGACTGACCGAGGAGTCTCCGGGCGGTGGCTGAAGCCGTCGACCACGCCCACCACGATGGCATCGAGCTGATGGGGCAGCTTCAACACCAGCACGCGGTCGGAAACGCGCACGCTGAGACCATGCAAGGTGGCCACCCACGCTTCATGAAGGCATCCGCGCGCGTCTTCGCAGCGCACCCGGATCCGCCCGGTCAGGGTGGGGTGCCGTTCTTCGATACATGTGGCGATCACGTGACCCTCGGGCCACGCCGGTCTGGACGCGGCTGCCAGCAGCTTGTCGAACACAGAGCCTCCTTCCTCGGAGGAGGAAGGGATTTCGCTGAGTTCGTGTTTGGGGTTCCGAGAGAACATGGCAAGAGCCTCCGTTGACTTGCTAGCGGCTGCCCGCTTCCCGTTGCGAAGTGACACTGGCGGCAAGCAGCCGATCGTGAATGGTGGGCGGCGATTGGTAGCGGATGGGAGCGTCGCGGTTGATGCGGACGGCGAGGGGGATGTTCTTGTGGATTGCCGGAATGAACACCCGCGCGAGGCCCTTGGTCTTGGCACAGTAGACGACGGTGAGTTTCCTTTCGGCAGGGAAAATGACCAGATTGGTGAGCAGCGGCGGCAGCGCGGCCCGCTCGCCTTCGATCTCGATTTCGATCGACGGCGCGGGCGGGACTGTGAATCTGATGGTCGGCTCTTCAGGATGCATGCCGCTTAGGGTGATGGGCTGCCCGGAAAGCGGCGTGCCCACGACCATGCCCAGCGATGCCTCTTGTAGGTAGCCGGCGGCCAGGTCGTGGTCCTTCTCAAGCTTGCGGCGCAGATCGGCGGGAATGAAGCCTCGCTGCACCTCCGGCAACGCCGAGTCGTCGGGCGGGGAGAACCAAGCGTCGACGCCCATGAACAGGTATCGCGGGAAGGTCAATCCCACTGTCCAATCAAAGCACCAGGGCAACGGTTGCCGGCACCAGAGCTCCGGCTTGCGGGTGATCAGTCGTTCTGCGCAGAGCAGGTCTGCCGGGTCTTCCAGGTTGGGCAACTCGACCCCGTCGACGGGATCGGGCAGTACGAGATAGCCCTTGCCCACGGGATTGCGCGGATAGAAGCCGGGGTGATCGAATTGCATCCCGAGCGCGACAGTCCGCATGTAGTCATCTTCAAGGTGGGCCGGAATGGGAACGCGATTGTCGAGACCGCCATAGGCGTTTTGATAGAGAAGCGGAATTTCCGTGAAGGGCTCGGGCCGGCCGAGGCGTGGCTGGCCATGGCTCCACTCGACCAGCCGCTTTCCAAAGACGGCAATTCGTTTGGTCGTGCGACCGATCTGCGCTGACACAAACATCGAGGGCGTGGGCCGCCCCGCCGGCGCAAAGGCAGAGCCTCGAATGACGACATCGGTACTTCGCTTGTCCAGCCAGTAGTCTGACCCAGGCGGAAAGCGCGGCTGCAATTCCTCGTCGGACCACAGGTCGAAGAGCAGCGCTTCAGGCTCAGTGGGTACCGCAGCCGTGCCTTCGATCTCATAGGTCAACTTCACGAGAGCAAAGGCAAACGCTGGCTTCAGCGGCGACCGTGGATCCAGGCCCACCACCGCGTCGTACTGAGGACGCGCAGGCACGCGAGTCACAGCGCCATACCCCAACTTCCTGCCGGTGACGACGCGCCCGCGTAGCTCACAGTCGTGGATGTGGCCTGGCCGTCAGCCCCAAGGGTGGTTGTGGTTTGTGTGATCTGTTTCGCCGACAGGCCGTTGCGGTCATGGGTCTCGGTGACCTGGGAGCTGTCGGTTCCTACTGGGAAGCCAACGCTCAACGTCGATTGCTCGCGGGTTGTTCCATCGGGACTGCCGGTATGGGCGAGGCCAACTTGCATAGGCCCCACTTGGTATTCACGCTCGACCCTGGAACCGCCCTCGGATAGCTCCTTCAAGGAAACCCGCAGCCCCGCGTATCCCGATCCGATCTCGACGCGCAACACTTTCCCTTCGTCGGTAAGCGCCACTTTGGCCGCTCCAGAAAGGCATCCCAGGGCTGTCTTGAAGCCCCACTCTTTCCAGTTGGCGGCGCCCACCAGTTCCTTCGTGAGATCTTGGTAGCCGCCCTTGAACCCCTCGAGGCGGCAGACGAGACTGCCGAGGACGTTGCAGGCAATGGCCAAGAACCCAGCCGCAACGTCCCCGCTGCTCAGTCCCACGCTGACCGTGTGAAGCCCATTAAAGGAGGGAAAGCCATTCGGCAACGAGGCAGGCGACGCGCAACACAGCATGGGAAGCGGGACAGGAGGACCAGCGAGTTCAGTGCAGCCGATTTGGGCGCCGTCGGCTTTGACCTTGGACGTGGAGAACATCACCTCTCGCTTGGAAAAGGCGATGATCAGCGGCAACTCGGTGTTGGCTGGTGGAATTGTGATGTGCGGAATTGCGTAGCCGCAATCGTGGCCTTCCAAGACGACGAACTGCGCTTTGTGAAATACCGTCTTGGTCAGTTTGTTCTGCTGCAGCGCCATCCCAGGAGGCCACATCATGGGAGTGGGCGATTCCAAGCATGG
>PMBY01000455.1:7753-8814 GCA_003153875.1 Myxococcales bacterium
TCTGTGCGCAGTCGGAACTCGCGCTCGTCGCCCGGTTGGAATTGGAAATTGAAAGGCAGTCGGTACACGACATAGAAGCGCGCTTGATCCGGCAACAGCACCAGCGTGTGTGGCATCAGGCTGCGCCGGCCAAGTCGCCCGTTCACGGTGTAGTCAGCCACCACGCCGAAGTCCGGCACGGAGATTTCCAACACAGGGATTGCCGCGAGAAGATTTTCCAGTCGAATTGTGGGCGCCACTGTGGGCACGGGAATGACCCAGTCCGGGTGGGCGCGATAATTGGCCACTGATGGCAGTTCTCGCTTGATTTCGGCCAGCGACGGCGGGGGCGGCGGTTTGGGTTTGTCTCTGGCCTGGCGGGCGGGCCACAGGGGCACGTCGATGGGAACCGTGGCCCAGCAGCAAGGCAGGGGCGCGTCCTGCCAGCGGGCAATCGGTGCGCGCGGATCCTCCAGGTTGGGCAGACGGCGGATGTATCCGCTGGGCAGGGTCGGATAGCCACGCGGCGCCTTGAGCAGACCGCCCAGCTCGCGCGCCATGCGCTCGGCATCGAAACCGAGGCCGTGCTTGTTGCAGGCGTCACACAAGTCGAAGACCGACTCTTGGTCCAGGTTGATGGGCACCGTCCCGCCAAAGGCGCGGCTGTAGGTGAGCGGCATCTTGATGAACGGTGCCGGCCGCGAAGTGACTTTGCGATTGGGTGCCCAGGATCGGTCGCCAAACACGAGAAGCTCGCGGCGCACCTTGCCCACGGTCAGGGCCGCGGTCAGCGCAGACACCGGACGCTCGCGCGGGGCATAGGCATGCCCCAGTACAATGACTTCCATCGACGCATCAACGCGCGGTTGCAGATCAGCGGGGAGATCGCCGAGCGGCGTGCTTTGATCCTGCGCGAGCAGAGGGAACGGCTCCTCTGTCTCCAGTTCGACGCGTCCTTGGTCGTCGAAGCGGAAGGTGGCCTTGGCCGTCACCAGACCGATTCGCTGGGTCGAGTCCTCGAAGTCAGAGGTTGTGACCGTCGCCGGAACCGCAGTTTGGTTGACCAGCCTCATGGACTGGTT
>PMBY01000252.1 GCA_003153875.1 Myxococcales bacterium
CCCGCCGCTGCCTTTGAAGACCCCGCTGGCGTCGATGAGCTGGCGCAGCAGACAGGTTTCGAGCGCCTGCGCAGCCTGAGTCGCGTCACGGATAGGACCCATCACATCACCTCCAGGTCGGCGTCGATCGCGCCGGCTGCCTTCATGGCTTGCAAGACAGCGACCAGGTCACGTGCCGACACGCCAAGCAGGTTGAATGCCTTGACCAGCTCCTCGACCGTGCTGGTGGCAGGCAGTGCCACGGCTGGCTTGAGCCCTTCCTGAGCATCCAGGGTCGCGACTTGGCCCGACACCGTCTTGCCTTGCTTGGAAAACGGACCGGGCTGAGAAGCCCAGGGCGTCTGTCGCACGGAAATGGAGAGACCGCCATGAGCCACGGCCACCGGCCGGATGCGCACGCCTTGTCCGGCCACCACGGTGCCAGTCCGCTCGCTGACCACGATGCGCGCCCTCTGATCGGGATCGACCTCGATGGCTTCCAGCTGTGACACCATGGCCACCACGCGACCCTTCCAAGACTCGGGAACCTTGATCTGTACCAAAGCTGGGTCGAGTGCCTTGGCGGACTCTTCGCCCAGGGACTTGTTCACCGCTTCGGCGATGTGCAGGGCTGTGGTGAAGTCAGGCCGGCGCAGCCCGAGCACGATGGGCACTTTCTCCAAATCCGGCGAAACTGTGCGCTCCACAGTCGCGCCCCCGGGCACCGTGCCCGAGGTCGGGTGGTTCTTCTGCAGGCGCGAGCCTGCGGACATCACGTCGAACCCTCCTGCCTGCACCGGCCCCTGCGCCACCGCATACACCGCCCCATCCGACCCGGTGAGCGGCGTGATGAGCAGAACGCCGCCCGACAGCGAGCGCGCGTCGCCCATCGAACTGACCGACACATCGATTCTGGTACCAGGACGAGAGAACGACGGCAATTCGGCAGTGACCATGACGGCACTGGTGTTGCGCACGCGCACGTCGGTGGGATTCACCCGGATGCCCATGCGTCCCAACATGCCGCTGATGGATTGCGCGGTGAAAGTGACCTGCGTGGTGTCGCCCGTGTTTGCCAGCCCCACCACCAAACCGTAGCCAAACAGCGCGTTTTCACGCACTCCTTGCACATCCACCAAATCCTTGATGCGGACCGGGGCGCCGGCCGCGGACAGCGCGGGCAGCGTGAACAAGAGCGTGAGAAACAGGGTTCGTTTACGCATGATGATCAGAAAGGCCACAACCAACCCAGGGCGCGCGAGATCCAGCCTGGTTTCTGGTTATCGGAAAGCACGCCGCGACCGACGAATTCGATCTGCGCCTCGGCGACCATGTAACTCTGCACACTGTTGTCCTGGTCGATGTCGATGGGTCGCACCACGCCCGAGATATAGAAGTGGTGCTCCTCCTCGTTGACCAAGATGACTCGATGGCCCTCGACGAAGAGGTTGCCATTGGAAAAGACCTTGGTGACCACAGCGGTCACCGTGGCGGTGAGCGACTCGGAGCGCGCGGTATCGCCCGAGGTCTGCAAGCTGGAGGTCGAACTGCCACCGATGTTCAGATTGGGATCCAGTTTCGGTATGTGCTTGAGCAGCCCCAAGAAGGCATCGATCTTGGCTGCGCTGCTGCTGGTCCGGCTGGTGTTGGTGTCGGTGGTGTGCTGGGCGTTGGCCTGTTCGGTGATCTTCACGACCACCAGGTCGTTGACCCGCAAAGCCCGCGCGTCGGTGAAGAGCAACGAGGCCGACCGGCCTTCGTGCCACAGACTGCCGGGGGAGGCCGCTGTCTCATCGCCCTTGCTTTCCACGGGAAGCTTGTACTCGCGTCGCTTGGGCGTGTACTCGCTGATATGGGCCTGGGTGCAGGCCAGCGCCAAAGGCGCGAGGATCAGGGCGCACAGGATCACGCGAGTCGTATGGACTGATGAGCTTCTCATGGCACATCCACCAGCAGCCGTCCCTCTTGCAGGTGGCCCTCCACGTGGCGGCCCGAGGGCAGCACGGCGCAGAGTCGGCCCGCGCCGCAAGAAATTGCCCGGCCTTGTACCTCGATGGCCAGAGGCCCGCTCATGACGATGACCTTTACTGTCTCACCCGAGGCCATCGTCGCACCCGCGACGTCCGACGGTTGCAACACCATCCCGCGGGGCAGATTTCTCGCGGCCAGCGCGCCCGCCGGCGGCACAAAACCAACATGCCCGCTTCTGATCTCGCGATCCTCGACGGCCAGCGCCGGCTGCAATCGCTCGCCCGCGCGCACTAGCCGCGTGGTGAGAGCCGCGGGCGCCCACACCTCGAAACGGACCCAGCCCCAACCCGTGCAAGCTTGCCCGTACAACTTCACCGGCAGGCGGCCCGATCCGGTGACCGTGCCGTCCAGCACCGCCTGGCGCAGGACGCAGCCTGCCGGCAGTTGCGGCGCCCAGCCCAGCGGCACGATGCGTGCCCCTGGGACAGCCAGCGCTCGAGAAAGAACCTCGCTCACCTCGGGGGGGAGGTTGGCGGCGCCGGTCGGATGGGACGCGGCAGCCGTCGCAAGGAGGAGAGCGAGGGGAAAATGGGGGGTCATGACGTCTCTAGCGAAGGGCGGTCAGCTTCTGCAGCATCTCGTCGGCTGACTCGATGATCTTGGAATTCAGTTCGTAGTTGCGCTGGGTGGTGATCATGTTGATCATTTCCTCGACCGCCGACACGTTCGAGCCTTCCAGGTTGCCTTGCGAGATACTGCCGGTTCCCTGGTCCCCGGCCTTGACCACGATGGGATCGCCACTGGAAGGAGTGGCGAGAAGCAAGTTGTTGCCGATGGCTTCCATTCCACCCGGATTGGCGAAGGTGGCTATCTGGATGGTGCCGATATTGGTCATGTCGGTACGATTGGAAAGTCTGGCCTGCACGATCCCGTCCGAGGTCACAGTGATGTTGGTTGCATCCGTCGGAACGGTGATGCCAGGTTCCAGCACTTCGCCCAACTGGGTGACAATGCGTCCGGTGGCATCCAGCCGGAAACTGCCATCGCGGGTGAAGGCAATGTCGCCGTTGGCCCGCTGGATGCGGAAGAAGCCACCGCCCTCGATGGCCAAATCGAGCGGGTTCTTGGTCGCGATCATGTCGCCCTGGGCGAAGGAGCGCGATGTGGAGGCTGTGCGCACGCCCAGACCCACCTGCAGCGCCGTGGGCTGGCTGCCCCCTTGTGCGTTGGGCTGGGTGGCTGCGCGAATGGTCTCTGACAAGAGATCCTGAAAATCGGCGCGCGTCTTCTTGAAGCCGGTGGTGCTCGCGTTGGCCAGGTTGTTGGCGATGACGTCCAACTTGGTCTGCTGGGCATCCATTCCGGTGGCGGCGGTGTAAAGCGATCGCAGCATGAATTCCCCCTAGTGGATCTCCTTCATTTGACCAACCCCACTTGGGTGGCGCGGTCGTCCAGCTTTCGATAGGTCTGGATGGCCTGCATGGCCATGTCGAACTGGCGTTGCGCATTGATCATCTGAACCGTGGAATCGAGCGCGCTCACGTTGCCCATCTCCAGCTCACCCACGCGCACGGTGCTGTCCGCTGTCGGGCTCATGCTGGCGCCAGCCGAAGGCTGAAGCAGACAGGGCGCGATCTTGTCCATGGGCCCCTGGGCCTGGAAGAGTGCGAGTGTGTCCACAACCGTGTTGCGGCCCACGACCACATTGCCGTTGCTCTCGATGCGCGGGTCAGCGCCAGCCGGCACGGTCACCGGCTCACCTGAAGTGCCCAGCACGGGCAAGCCCGACGCGAGCAACTCGCCGTTGGGGCCACGCTCAAGGTGTCCGTTGCGCGTGTACGCAAGCTGCCCGCTCGATAGCCGCACGCCGAGATAGGCATCGCCGTCCGGCAAGACGTCGAGTGGGTTGTCCGTGGTGTTGGTAGGCCCTGGTCGCATATCCACGCCGGTGGACACGACACCAGCCAGAACCTTGTCGGTGGGTCCGGGCGGCAAGAAGGCGCGAAAGGCCGGACGCGTGGCCTTGAAGCCCGGCGTCTCGGCATTGGCCAGGTTGTCGGCAATGGAATCGAGCTGGGCAGCCCGCGCCACCGCAGCAGACATTCCTACATATAGTCCGTCGGCCACTTTGCGTACCTCTTGCCTGGTGACGAAGCAAGCGCGATGCCAGGCGCTTTCGTGGCGCGATCCGAATTTTCCACCGCTAAGGGTTCAGTTCTTGCTGGTTCGTTCCGATAGAGGAAATGTGAGCCCAAGAACCCGTCTCGACGCCGCCGTCAGGGTGCGAGAAGTCGCCGAGGATCGTGCGCGCATGACCCTTGCCGAGGCTCAGCGCCTGGCCCAGCAGACCGCGAATGCGGTACGCGAAGCAGCCCAGCGTGCACTCACCGACGAGCGCTGCAGCGGCAGCGCGGCCGATTGGACCGTCATTGAATTCGCACACATCCGGGCGCTACAGGACGCGCGGCGGGCAGAAGTCGAAAGGCGTGCTGCCGAGGAGAAACTGGGGGTTTCGCGCGCGTGTTTCGTGGGCGCGCGCACCCGTGCCGAAGCCCTGCGCCGGGTGCTGGAAGTGCGTCGCAGCGAGATGCGCGTGGCCGAGAGGCTGACGGAGCACAAGGAAATGGACGAGGTCGCGAGTCTGCTCCGGGCCCGTCGCTAGGCGCTCGAATCGCCCTGTCACCGCGGTATCCGCAGAAGATCGTGGCCGTGGCCGCGACGGGCGAGCGCGAAGCGCGAGGGGTGGGCAGGGTGGGCTGTCCGTCCCGAAGCCCCCGAAGGGGGTGGCCGTGGCCGCGACGGTGCCGGTCATAGGCGTTAAGCGGCCGGCCAGCGGAAGCCCAAGTATTCCACCCCCTCGCCCCGCGTAGCACCGCGAAGCGGGGAGAGGGTTGGGGAGAGGGGCCGTGCGGTGGCCGTAGTCCATCCCCGCGCCAGAAATCTGGCGCGAAGCTGGTGTGGGCAACCGGCATCTGACACGGCCGTCGCCAGGTTGGTGACGGCGTTGACATGGGAAGGCCCCGCCCTTTTTGCGGCTCGCGGTCCGGTACCAGGCTCTATACTTGGCCGCCATGACTCACTTCTTCTGCACAGTCGCTGTCATCGTGTTGATCGTGCCTTTGGCCCTGTCCGCCAGCGCGCAGGGTGAAAAGTGGGAGCTTGTGGGCAGCAAAGACGACATTGTCAGCTACAAGCGCGAAGTCGCGGGCAGCCCGGTCATCGCCATCCGGGGCGAAGCAGTCGTGGATGCCCCCATCGGGCGCGTGGCCAGCGTTCTCCTGGATACCGCGCGCCTGCCCCAGTGGATGGATAGGCTGGCCGAGGCGCGACGGATTCGGACCGAGAGCGCGCGCCACTACGTGGAATACGATCGCGCCACCGTTCCCTTCCCTTTGAGCAATCGGGATTTCGTGGTCGAAACAAGGGTGGAGGTCGACGCCGCGAA
>PMBY01000137.1 GCA_003153875.1 Myxococcales bacterium
GCGGTGCAGACGCGGAAGGTGCTGGCCACGCTGACGCCGCGAGAAGAAAAGTTGCGACGCATGCGCTTCGGCATCGGCGAGAAGTCGGAGCACACCCTGGAAGAAGTGGGCCAGGACTTCGATGTCACGCGCGAGCGCATCCGCCAAATTGAGGCCAAGGCCCTGCTCAAGCTGCGCCACTCGTCGCGCAGCTTGCACCTGAAGAGCTTCATCGAGGAGTAGCTCGCCGGCGTCGTGAAGTCGATCCTGCTGCTGCTGTTCGTCGTCGCTGCTGCGTGCAGCGGAGGCAGTGCTCGCAGCAGTTTTGGTGGTTTCGCGCCGACCGGCAACATGACCGTGGCCAGAGACGACCACACCGCGACGCTGTTGCCCGACGGGACGGTCCTTATCGCTGGCGGAGCCAATTTCGGCGAGGTTCTCGCGAGCGCAGAAATATACGATCCCGCGACGGGGGGCTTCGCCGCCACCGGCGGCATGTCCGCGCAAAGGGTGTTGCACACCGCTACGCTGTTGCCCAACGGCAAGGTGCTGATCGCCGGTGGAAACTACTTTTTGGGCGGTGCCGAGGAGATTCTTGCGAGCGCGGAGCTGTACGACCCAGCCACCGGAACGTTCACGGCAACCGGCAGCATGATTGAGGCAAGAGATGCGCACACCGCGACTCTGTTGCCCAACGGGACGGTGCTCGTCGCCGGTGGCGGAGCCGGAAGGATCACTGTGACCAGTGCAGAAATCTACGACCCGGCAACCGGCACATTCACGGCAGTCGGCGATATATCGGTGGGCGGGGAGCGCCACACAGCAACACTGCTCGGCGATGGGACGGTCCTGCTGGCCGGCGGATACGGTGGCAAGGACCGACCCCTGGTCGCGGACGCAGAGTCGTACGCCCCTACGGCCGGTACATTCACCGCCACTGGCGGCATGTCGGTGGCAAGGTTGGACCACGCGGCGACCCTGTTGCCCGACGGAACAGCGCTCATCATGGGGGGATACCGCGCCAGCAGCAGCCTCGCGAGCGCGGAACTGTATGACCCAGCAATCATGGCATTCACCCCCACCGGCAGCATGACCGTGTCCAGACACGGCCACACGGCGACGCTGCTACTCGACGGGACCGTGCTTGTTGCCGGCGGAGGCGACGGCAACATCGCTTGCGCAAATGCAGAATTGTACGATCCACCGACCGGGACATTCGCCGCCACTGGCAGGATGTCAGTGTCCAGGCTGCAGCACACGGCGACACGTTTGGACAACGGGGCCGTGCTGGTTGCCGGCGGATATGGCGGCAGCGACGGGTATTCCCTCGCGAGTGCGGAGCTATACCAATAGCCCCGACGGCT
Organism: Myxococcales bacterium; assembly: GCA_003153875.1. Next base: position 1,344 of record PMBY01000137.1, read on the forward strand.
GGCTTTGGGGGGTGCACCGGCGGTCGGCACCAAGGGCTTTCACCTGTACACCTCCCGCCGGTGGCCGATTTTGATCACAAGAACCACCAGCCGGCGATCCTCGATGGTGTACAGGATGCGGTAGTCGCCGACTCGGATACGCCATGCGCTCGCTTCGCCTTGCAGCTTGGTCACACCTGCCGGCCGAGGGTTCTCGGCCAGAGCGTCGATCCGGGCTGCCACCCGGCGCTGCACGGGCTTGTCCAGCGCGGCCAGGTCGCGCTCTGCGCTGGGGGCAAGCTGGACGGAGTAGCTTGCCACCCCATCGCCACCAGCCCGGTGGCACCGTAGTCCGACGGCCAGCTCAACATCTCGCCTTCTTAGAATTCGCACATCAGCGGCCATAGGTCACCTTGGGTCCGGGTGGGCCGCTGCCCGCTCCATCGCAAATCGGCTGACGCCGACCGCGGTCATTGCGTCGGCCACAGTCATGCGTCGCATGAGACGGCGCAGTTGCGCCCTCCCCATCTCTGCAAGGTCGTTTCTTGATTCTTGTCCCATACATCTACAGGCGGATCGCGCGCAGATGCCGGGAAAACCAGGGGCCGCCTATTATTGGGGCGCGTCCGTCATCTCGACGCCGAGGGCGCGCACATCGTTGGCCAGCTTCTCGACTTGCGCCCGTGACCGGCCGGCGATCTTCGCGGTGACAGCTTTGGCCGCTTCCCTCGGACCCGCGCGCCGGCCAGAACCGTAGAGTATGTCGAGCCATTGGGAGGCTAGTACGTCCTGTTTCACGCTTCGAGTCTCGATCCCGAAGCCTTGTATCTCCTGTATCAAGTGGCCAGCGACCTTCAACTCGATGGAGACGTTTCCTGGCCAGTCGTGTTTTCCGCCTGCTGTGCTCTTTCGACCCCGTTCGCGGACAACCTCCCGAAGACGTGGCGAATTGGGGAGCAAATCGGCCGACTCGTAGTAGGCCGGCCACAGCTTGCGCGGCGGCCCGGTCGGTGGCTCGCCATATTGAAGAAGGGTTCTGAGGGGTGCCGCTCCGGGAAGGATGTCCCACAGCTCTTCCTTGGGGACAGCCGTCTCGGGCGACCAGGCGGCAAGGTCCATCTCAAGGTTGTTCCGTGCAGGGTAGGCCTCTTTGACCGAACGGTAAAAACTCGTCGCCTTGTCTAGGACGGCCGCAACGAAGGAAGCGAACTCGGCTCGGTGCTGCGAATCGTTGGGGTATCCGCCAGGACCGGCACGCATGCCACGCTCGACGGCCGTGGTTTGCCTCTTGCGTCGGCCCGTCCGTGTTCTGGGTGGTGGGCGTGCGGTGGGTTCCTCGGTAAACGTGCGGCGACGCCTACTGAACGCAGCGCTGGCCCTTTCCTCCCGCGCCTGCCGCCGGGTCTCTTCCGGGTGCGTACGGAAGAACTCTCTCTCGACCGCCGCCACCTTGGGGTCGATACTGACGGCTCTTCCGCGTCTGGCGTTTGCCCCTTTGCTTACGACCACTGCTGCACCTTTCGCACCCTCGCGGCGTAGAGAAATAGGCCGGAGCGGGTGAAAGTGCCGAGCGGCCCCACCCGTCGGGGATCAGCCGCCGGACTGCCTGGACTCCCCTAGGGTTGCTCCGTTTCGGCCGGCAGTCAATTGCCAGATGGTCTCTATCGAGGCGTCTGACGTGCCGCTTGCGGCGTTGGCGTCGCGGCCCGCATGGCAAGCCATCTCTCGCGCAGGGTTCCCCCGCTGCTACCGGCTTCCGCCGCCTGCGTTGGCTTGCCATCGTCGTACTCAGCAAGAAAACGCCCCCACGCCACATTGCCAGCCATGGCCCGCTCAAAGGCCACGCGGACCAGTTCATCGCGCCGCTCGGCCTGGTCCATAAACCGCCGCACCGCCGCCATGAGCTTGCGGCTATTCTTGCCCTCTGGGTTTCGCACCTCACCGGGTTGGGGACCGTGATCTTTCAATGCCGCACAACTTCCCGCACGGGCCGCTTCCCTGTCGCGCCTCTGTTGTTCGTCAAAGCGATCCAACGACGGCGCGTCGAGTGAAGTCGTATCTGGCTCGTATCCTTCGCTGGCCATTGAGGTGCATATCAATGTGACACGGCCGCGCGCATGGTGCCCCGCTAGCCCAGCCCGGCGCTTGTGCAAAATCGGGGACGGTTGCAGGATCTCCCCATGGGATACGCCCTTGTCTTGGTGCGCTCTGCCCTGATGGCTGACGCCGGTTCGTCGGCACCGATGACGAAAACGCAGACCGAGGGGCAACCCAGAGCGATCCGTAACGCCAGCAGAATTCTGCCACAAGACCAGATACCCGATGTGCGCGCGCTTAGGAGGGCCGCTGAGAAAGGAGCCGGGAAGGCGCAGCTGAACCTCGGCTTTGCTTACTACCTCGGCCGGGGCGTGCCACAGGATCTCGCAATGGCTTCGCGCTGGTACAGAAAGGCCGCCGACCAAGGGCACGCCACCGCCCAGCTCCACCTCGGCGTCTGCTACCGCGACGGCAAGGGTGTTCCACAGAGTTTTGCAGAGGCCGTGCGCTGGTTCAGAAAGGCTGCTGACCAGAAGAATGCCATCGCGCAGAGCGAACTCGGCTTTTCCTACTACCTCGGTCAGGGCGTGCCCCAGGACTACGCTGAGGCCGTGCTCTGGTGGCGGAAAGCCGCCGACCAAGGGCACGCCACCGCCCAGAACAACCTCGGCGTCGCGTACGCCGACGGCCAGGGCGTGCCACAGGACTACGCTGAGGCCGTCCTCTGGTTCAGAAAGGCTGCTGAACAGGAGAACGCCAACGCGCAGAAGGAACTCGGCTTTGCGTACTACAACGGCAGAGGCGTGCCCCAAGACTACGCTGAGGCCGTCCTCTGGTACAAGAAGGCCGCCGACCAAGGGCACGCCGCCGCCCAGTACAACCTCGGCGTCGCGTACGCCGACGGCAAGGGGGTGCGACAGGACTACGCAGAAGCCTACTTCTGGGAAAACCTGGCGGCCGCAGTCAGCAAGGATGAAAAGGGAACCTCCATCGCCAAGTCCCGCGATGAGGTAGGCGCCAGGCTCGCACCCGCCCAGTTGTCAGAGGTGCAGAAACTCTGCCGCCAGTGGATGGATGCTTTCGAGAAGCGCACGGCTCAGGAGCGGTGAGATCGGACGCACACGCCCGCCCCACGCGCTACCCCGCAGGGCTGGCGGCCTTCGGGCGGAGCGGGACCACGTTGTCAGCCTCGGCCNNGGCGATCCTCGATGGTGTACAGGATGCGGTAGTCGCCGACTCGGATACGCCACGCGTTCGCTTCGCCTTGCAGCTTGGTCACACCTGCCGGCCGAGGGTTCTCGGCCAGAGCGTCGATCCCGGCAGCCACCCGGCGCTGCACGGGCTTGTCCAGCGCGGCCAGGCCGCGCTCTGCGCTGGGGGCAAGCTGGACGGAATAGCTTGCCACCTACAACCCGAGTCGCTTCTTGACCTTGACCCACGGGATCGGCTTCTCGCCCTTGGCTTTCATGTCGGCCAATACTTTGCGCGCGTCGTCAGCGTCGATCCGGTCTTCCATGGCTTCAAGCAAGTCCAGATCCTCCGCCGGCACGATGGCTGCGAGGGTGTGGCCGTAGCGGGTCAGGACCACACGTTCCTTGGCGTAGGACGCACGGTTGACCACATCGGAGAATCGCTTGCGCGCTACGGCCGTGGAAACCTTCATCATGCCTATGTTGTACACCATTAACCGGATTGGGTCGACGCCTTCGTGCGCATCGGGATCACATTCTCGGGTTCACACGTTGAACTTGAAGTGAATGACATCGCCGTCGCGGACCAGGTAGTCCTTGCCTTCCATGGCCAGCTTGGCGTGCTGGCGGCAGGCGGCTTCTGAGCCGAGCTTGACCAGGTCTTCCCAGCGCACGACCTCGGCCTTGATAAAGCCGCGCTCGAAGTCGGTGTGGATCACGCCCGCGGCTTGCGGCGCGTGGGCGCCACGCTTCACGGTCCAGGCACGGCACTCGTGCTCGCCCACGGTGAAGAAAGTGATCAGGTCCAGGATCTGGTAGGCGGTCCGTGCCACCGCGAACAACCCCGGTTCTTTCAGTCCCAGGGTTTCCAGAAACACGGGCCGGTCCGCGGGCTCAAGCGCGGCAATCTCGGCCTCGGCCCCAGCGCAGATGGGCACCACAGGCGCGCCTTCCTTGGCAGCATGGGCACGCAGCGCTGCCACGTGCGGGTCGCCATCCAAATTCGCGAGCTGCTTCTCAGCCACATTGGCCACGAAGAAGACGCGCTTCTGGGTCAGCAAGAACAAATCGCGAATCAGCGCCAGATCCTCAGGGGACAGTCCCTGCGCGCGCACCGGCGTGCCGGCTTCCAGCCCTGCCAACACGTGCTCGCACACGGCCAGTGTGACCTTCTCTTCCTTGGGCGCCGGGCCCTTGAGCGTGGTGCGGGCCTTGTCGATGCGCTTGCCCACGCTCTCCATGTCCTTGAGGCACAGCTCGGTGTCCACGGTCAGCACGTCGGAAACCGGGTCGATGCGCCCCTCGACGTGCACGACATTGGGATCCTCGAAACAGCGCACCACATGCGCGATGGCGTCGGTCTCGCGGATGTTGGCCAGAAACTGGTTGCCCAGGCCCTCCCCTTTCGAAGCCCCGCGCACCAGGCCGGCGATGTCCACGAAGTTGACCGTGGCGTGCACCGCGGGCTTGCCCACAAAAAGTGCAACCACGGCATCGAGCCGCGCATCCGGCACCTGCGCCACGCCCAGGTTGGGCTGCACCGTGCAGAAGGGGTAGTTGGCCACCTCGGCACCGGCGGCCGACAGCGCATTGAAGAGCGTGGACTTGCCCACGTTGGGCAAGCCGACGATGCCGCAGGAAATACCCATTCCACACCCCTGCCCGCGCAGGAAGGCGGGCGCTAGATCTTGCCGGCCAGGTTGAAGGCGATGAGCAAGCCGTAGATGACCAGCGACTCGATGAGCGCGAGCGCGACAATCATGGGGACGAAGATCTTTCCTGACGCCTGCGGGTTGCGCGCGATACCATCGAGCGCCGAGGCAGCGGCACGGCCCTGACCGAGGCCGCCGCCCAAGGCCGCCAAGCCAATGGCCAAGGCTGCGCCGATGCCAAGGTAGCCCTTGGTGATGTCGGGCGCGGCATCACTGGCGAAAGCCGCAGCACTGGACATCAGCGCAACGACGAATGTGGCGAGCGGGGCGAGAATCTTGGTGACTCGGCGCATCTGGGGACCCTCCTTGGGAACGGGGCTAGGACAATACGGTCAGTGCTCCTCGTGAGCAATAGCGGTCGAGATGTAAATCGTGGACAGCAGGGAGAAGACCACGGCTTGCACCAGGGAAACGAAAACGCCCATCACGAGAAACGGGACGGGGACCAGGATCGGGGTCAGGGTGAAGAACACCGCCGCAACCTTGTGGTCAGCCGTGATGTTGCCCAGCAGACGCATGGACAGCGATACCGGCCGGGCGAGATGGCTGACCAGCTCGATTGGCAGCATGAGCGGCGCCAGCCACCAGAGGGGCCCCATGAAGTGCTTCACATACTTGAGGCCATGCGCGCGCAGGCCATAGACGTGGGTCAGGCAGAATACCAGCACCGCCAGGCCCACGTTGGTTTTCAGGGTGTGGGTGGGCGGCAAGAAGCCGGGAATCAGGGACAGCAGGTTGCAAAACAGGATGAAGAGGAACAGCGAGCCGATAAGCGGCAAGTAGCGCCGCGCATTCTTGGGCCCCATGGGACCTTCCATCAGACCGAAGATCATGTCGCCGAAGAGCTCAAGCAGGTTGCGCAGACAAAAATGCGGCGGCGGCACGGCGCCACCGTCAGCCGACTTGCGCACACTTGCGGCGTAACGAACCGCGAAGAAAGCCAGTACCAGAAAGACCAGCAGCCCGCCCAAGAGATGGTCGATCTCGAAGTGGGTGGAGGTGAACACCTGCCAGGTCCAGCGGCGGCCAAGATAGATCTGAAGGTTCTCCTTCAGCGCTTCGTAGCCGGGGAACAGTGCAAACCAGGTTGAATGTGGACCCATGGCTACGCCTTGCCTTGCTCACCTGCGGTCGAGCCAATCCACAGCCCCGCCATGACCAGCGAGACCGGAAGAACAGAAATCCCGATAGCGAACGGCACGAGGGCCAGATTGTAGACGCGGATGGCAACCCATACCAGCGCGAAGAGAATCATCATCTTCACGCCCAGGGCAGCCACCAGCCCCGCAGCCTGGGCCGTGGCCCCGGCTGCCGCGCGCTCGATGGCCCGCGCCGCCAGCCGGTGAATCGCCCACAGGTTGAGGCAGGCCAAGGCCGCGCCTACGCCTGCACCCAGAAGCCCGGCCTTGCCCCAGACCAGCCCGCCCAGCGCGGTCACAGCCAACGCCAGAACCAAGTTGGTCTTTTCGATGGCTGCCAGGGGCTTGGTCGTCATGGTTGCTTGGGTTCGTCGTCTTGGTCGTTTTCGAGGGACTTCTGGTAGTCGCGGACCACGCGAACCAGCGCCTTGATGCCAGCCCCCACGCCCGCCGCGAAACCGACCCACGCCAGCCAAGGCGCTGTCCCGAGTTTTCCGTCCAGGTACCGTCCGCCAAAGTACCCTATGCCGATGGCCAGGGAGATTTCAAGGCCGACCGCACCGGTGCTGCCGGCGATGGCCCACATCTTCTTGGCTTCTGGATCCATTCCCTGGGATTTCAGAACCGGCTGCTGACCGCCAGGAAGGTCATCTTGTCGTTGGTCTCACGCAGGCGCGCCGATAGGGTCCGCACGAAGGTCCACAGAAGATCGTAGGCCAGGTCCCGGTCGACGAAAAGCAGGTCCGCCACGCGATCCTTGTTGAGCACGAAGAGCCGGCAGGCCTCGTGGGCCAGGGCATCCGCGCTGCGCGGAAAATCATCGATGAGCGCCATCTCGCCGAAGTAGTCGCCGGCCTTGAGAATGGCCAGCGCCTCTTCCCCCATGCCCGGCACCTGACGGCTGATGCGCACCGAACCCGACAGGATGAGGTACAGCTTGTCACCTGGCGATCCCTCCTTGAAGATCAGGCTGCCGCGGGCATAGACCTCCTCGGCGCCGAGCGCGGCCACACGACGCAAATAAACCAGGGGCAACTCCGCGAAAAGTGCGACGCGCGCAAGAAAGGCCGCCATCTGGTCCTGTGCGACGACCGAAAGCCCNNACCGGCTCGCCAGCCGGGTCCATACCAGGCGTGTCATTCATCGGGCGAATTATGCCACAGACGCCGGCCCGCGTTCACAATCACTGCCGCGCGAGGCAACCCACGCTACAATGGCGCCGCCATGCTGGAACTGGATGCCGATCCCACCGTCGCCGACAATCAGATGCGCGCGGTCATTTTCTATCTGACGACCTTCGGCCACATCGATGGCGAATTCGACCTGTCAGAGAAGATGTTCGTCCGGACCTACATCAAACGGCTGGTGGAGAACCGGGTGCGAAAGGGCGCGGCGGGTTTGGCCGCGGCGGCGCAGGCCGAGCTGGTGGCCAAGTACACTGCGCATTTCCACGAAGTCTTCGAGGCCATCGACCTGCAGGTGGCCGATCTCTTCACCGAGGCGGTCTCCCACGACGAGGACAGCGACAAGTTCGTGCACAGCCGGCTCAAGCTGCGCTGTTTCGAGATCTTCCAGCAGTTCGACCGCACCGGACAAGAGCAGTTGATGGACACCATCGACGAGCTGCTCATGGCCGACGGCGAAGCGCACCCGGCCGAGATCAAGTTCCGCGCGGAGCTGGCCGAGCTGCTGGAGGCGGACCTGCACGTCGAGCTGGTCGACGAGGGCGGGCCTGCGGCCGCCTCGGTCCGGCCGGCTGAGGTGAAGGAATCGGGCGCCGCGCTTCACCCCTTCTTCGACCAGTTCGAACACGGCTACGCGCTGGATCCAGGCCTCATGACCAAGCAGATCGCGGCCGACCAGCAGGCGATGACCAGAACCCGCCAGATCCTGCAGGAGTGGCGCGACAGGGGCCACGGCAAGCTGACTGGCAAGCACACGCTCGACGATCTGGCCGGCGAAGACCTTTTCCTCGACGGCCATACCTGGGCCTGCCCCGCCAAGGCCGGCCGCCGCTATGAAATCACCGTGCTCGGGGATCTGCACGGCTGCTACAGCTGCCTGAAGGCGGCCATCATGCAATCGCGCTTCTTCGAGAAGGTACGCCTCTTCCGCGACGACCCGACCGCCAACCCCGAACCCAAACTGGTGCTGCTGGGCGACTACATCGATCGCGGCATCTTCAGACTCAACGGAGTGCTGCGCACGGCCCTACTGCTCTACTGCAC
>PMBY01000099.1 GCA_003153875.1 Myxococcales bacterium
CAAACTCTCCAGTTAAACTCTCACACGCGACCTTTCGACCGCATGTAGTAACTGATTCGATCCTTCGGAGATCTTGCGATCCCCGCGTTGCATTCTCGTATCACTCAAAGTTTCGGGGCCGAATCCGCCTGTCCCTCAAAGAAGGACAAGGGAATCGGCATTTCTTCTCAGTTTGCTATTCAGCTTTCAAAGACCGAACGGCCCTCTCGCTGGAAGCCGACCACCGGCTCCCCGGAGAGGGGATGGGAAGATTATGTATCCGCGGGCAAAAGTCAAACAAAAAAGCCCAGACGCGCCTCGTCGGCGCCCGCAACCCACTACCTCTTGCCCGTGAGGAGATGCGCCGCCTCTTTGGCGTGATAGGTCACGACCAAGTCAGCACCCGCCCTCCGTATCGAGATCAGAGTCTCCATCATGGATCGGTCGTAGTCAAGGAGCCCTTTTTGGCCCGCGAGCTTGAGCATCGCGTACTCGCCCGAAACATTGTATGCGGCGACCGGCACGTCGAACTCACGGCGCACCTCGCCTATGACGTCAAGGCAAGGAAGCGCCGGCTTGACCATGACGATGTCGGCGCCCTCTTCCACGTCGAGGGCCACCTCACGTATGGCTTCACGGATATTGGCCACGTCCATCTGGTAGCCACGCCGGTCGCCACACGACGGCGCTGAAGCAACCGCCTCGCGGAAAGGTCCGTAGAAGGCCGACGCGTACTTGGCCGCGTAGGACAGCAGGATGACGTCTTGGTGCTCCGCCTCGTCGAGTGTTTCGCGCAGAAAACCGATCATCCCATCCATCATCCCCGAAGGAGCAACGATGTCCGCGCCTGCCTGTGCCTGGGCCACCGCGGCCCTGCCCAGGTTCTCCAGGGTGGAGTCGTTGTCCACCATGCTCTGGTCTCCCTTCTTTTCCAGGATCACGCCACAGTGGCCGTGGGTCGTGTACTCGCAGAAGCAGCAGTCAGCGGCCACCACGAGATCAGGTACGGCCTTCTTGATGGCGCGAATGGCACGCTGGACGATGCCCTCCGGGTGCCAGGCCTCACTTCCCACGGCGTCCTTTCGCTCGGGCAGACCAAACAGCATCACCGCGGGAATGCCAAGGTTGGCGACAGCTTCGGCCTCACGGGGAAGCTGGTCGACGGAGCAGTGGAATTGTCCAGGCAGCGACGCGATCTCGCGGCGCACGCCCTTGCCCGGGCACACGAAGAGCGGAAACATCAGATTGTCGACCGAGAGGGTCGTCTCACGAACCATTCGACGCAAGGCTTCGCTGCGACGCAGTCGCCGGGGCCGGTTTTCTGGGAACGACATGCTAGTGCCCTCCTTTGGGTGAGCGTGCGCGGACGATAGCCGAAATGAGCGCATCGATGTTGGGCTCCTCGGCAACCACAGGCGAGAGTCCATGACGGGTTGCCTCGGCTGCCGTGGTGGGGCCGATAACGGCGACAGTCTTGTTCGCAAGCGCGCGGGTGCCGTGCGTCTCGACGAACGCGCGCAGCGCCGATGGGCTGCCGAAAGTTGCGATGTCAAACGCCGGTGGGGGTGGCAGGGGACGAAGGGGGACCGTCTGGTAGGCGGCAACCACGTCAACCTGGCAACCTCGGCCACGCAGGGCCTTTGTGAGCGCATCGCGGCCGGAAAGAGCCTGCGGGAAGAGCAAACGGGCGCCGGGGTCGAGGTTGCGGAATGCGTCGATCAGGCCAACCTGGCTCTGGTCCGAGGGCAGGAGATCGACCTGGGCGCCGGCCTCCTCGATCGCCCGTGCGGTTTCTGTGCCCACAGCGGCGACTCGCGGGCGAGCCAACCCCGTCGGAAAACAGCCGCCCTCCATGCGCGAAGCGGTGAACAGAACCGCGGGCTTGCTGGTGAAGATGATCCAGTCGTAGGATCCAACCTGCCGGAGCGCCCGATCGAGTGGCTCCCACGAGGGAGGGGGCAGCACTTCGATCGTCGGATGGTAAACCACGCTGGCGCCCACCGCTGAGAGAGCCGCGGTCCATTTGTCGGCCTCGGCGCGCGCCGGCCGAGTCACGAGCACGCGCAATCCTTCAAGCGAACGAGGAGACATGACTGGAACTCGCGCTTTATCCTACGCGGCGGAACTGCGGCCTACTCTTCCAACTCGACATTCCAGTACGATGCATTGGCGAGATCGAGGAAGGGTAGCCATTCGCGGTAGCGCACGCCTTCGCCGGCAGTGCGGAAAGTCGGGGTCCAGCGGGGTCGAGTCGGCGCGCGGAGAAGATGCATCTTGGCCTGGTCCGGAGTTCGCGCGCCCTTGGCCAGATTGCAGTCCACGCAGCAACAGACGACATTTTCCCAAGTGGTGCGACCGCCCTGGGATCGGGGCTTGACGTGGTCCAGATTCAAGTCTGAACGGGCAAGCTGCCGGCCGCAGTACTGACAGGTATTGGCATCCCGTGTGTAGATGTTGTGGCGTGAAAATCGAACCTTGGCCTTGGGGATGCGATCGTAGAGCTGCAACATGATCACACGCGGGACGCGGATGGCGCGATCGACGGTGTGGATGACATCATCGCCCGTCTCGGCCGAGAGCTGCGACCAGCTCGCGAAGTCGAGCACCCGGAACTGGCGGTCAATGGCCTGCGCCGCGCCCAGGTAGAGCAACGTGAAGGCCCGCCTCACGTTGGTGACGTGGATGGGCTGGAAGCTCCGGTTGAGGACCAGGACAGATGAGTTGATCACGATGCGCCTTCTCTGGTGCTACGCACCCCTACATGGGAACCCTGAAAGGGTTC
>PMBY01000306.1 GCA_003153875.1 Myxococcales bacterium
GCCAAGGACGTGGCCTTCCCGCGGCTCAATCTCCTGTCGTGGTATCTGTTCATGAGCGGCGCGACCATCGCGCTGGCGTCTCTTTTCACGGGCAACGGTCCCCCTGACACCGGGTGGTCGTTCTACGTACCCTACAGTGTGAAGACGGGAACCAACGTCACCATGGCGGTGCTCGGGGCGTTCACCATCGGGTTCTCATCCATTCTCACGGGACTCAACTTCATCACCACCATCCATCGCCTGCGCACCAAGGGCATGACCTGGATGCGCATGCCTTTGTTCCCCTGGGCGCTGTACGCGACGTCCTGGGTGCAGGTTCTGGCCACGCCCATCCTGGGCATCACGTTGTTGCTTGTCGTTCTCGAGCGCGTCTTCCACCTGGGGATCTTCGATCCCAGCATCGGTGGCGATCCCATCCTGTACCAGCACCTGTTTTGGACCTATTCGCATCCCGCCGTGTACATCATGATCTTGCCGGCCATGGGCGCGATATCGGAGATCATCCCGACCTTCGCCCACCGGACCATCTTCGGCTACAAGGCCATCGTGATCTCCAGCATGGGCATCGCGGCGCTGGGCTCCCTGGTTTGGGCCCACCACATGTTCACCAGCGGCCTGAGCGACTTCGCCATCATAATCTTCTCCCTGCTGACCTTCCTGGTGGCGATTCCCAGCGCCATCAAGGTCTTCAACTGGGTCGCCACCCTGTACAAGGGTTCGGTCGAGTTGCGCCCGCCCATGGTGTACGCCCTGGCGTTCATCTTCCTCTTCAGCATCGGCGGTCTTACCGGGCTTTTCCAGGGCGCGCTGGCCATCAATGTGCACGTTCACGACACCTACTTCATCGTGGGCCATTTCCACTACGTGATGTTTGGCGGCACGGGCTTCGCGTTCTTTGCGGCCCTGCACTACTGGTATCCCAAGATGTTCGGCCGCATGTACAGCGAGCGTGTGGCCATTGCGGCCTTTGTGCCGATCTTCATCGGCTTCAACGTGCTCTATTTCACCTTTCTCGTCATGGGCCTGCAAGGCATGCCCCGCCGCTACTACGACCACTTGCCCAAGTTCCACAGTGGGCATATCCACGCCACCATCGGTTCCTGGATCTTGGTCGCCGGTCTTCTGTTGATGGTCGGCAATCTGGTGCGCGGCTTGTTCCGCAAGACGACCATCCCCGCCAATCCCTGGGGCGGCGTGACGCTTGAGTGGACGGTGTCCTCGCCGCCGCCGACAGAGAACTTTGCAGTCCTGCCGGTCATCAGCGAGCCGGCCTACACGTTCAATCCGGTTGCCAAGGAGTCGGTTTGATGAGTGCGCCGGCCGAGACTCAAGCCGCCCAACACGCCGGCGAACATCGAGACTACGCTGGAGCCAAGCTGGGCATGTGGATTTTCGTTTTCACAGAGCTGATTCTCTTTGGCGGCCTGTTCGTGGCCTACGGCATGTATCGATCGATGCATGCCCACGATTTCCACAAGGCCGCAGGCGAACTGAACATCACGCTCGGTGTGATCAATACGATTGTGCTGCTCACCAGCAGCTTGACCATGGTGCTGTCCATCATTGCCATTCGCCTCAATCGCAAGGTTCAGTCCATGGTCTTTTTGGCCAGCACCATGCTGCTGGGCGCGGTCTTCCTGGTGAACAAGTTCTTCGAATGGAGGGCCAAATTCCACCACGGCACCTACCCCGGGTCCGAACACCTGATGGCGCGCCCTCCCGGCGAGCGCCTGTTCTTCGGGCTGTATTTCGGCATGACCGGGCTGCACGGTCTGCACGTCACCATCGGGGTGGTGGTCATGTCGGTGATGCTGGTGTTCCTGGCGCGCGACAGAATTCGCCACGACGATTTCATCAAGCTGGAAAACACAGGCCTTTACTGGCACCTAGTCGACGTCATCTGGATCTTCCTGCTCCCACTCTTCTACCTCGCGGCCTAGCCCCATGAGTTCCACGATTCAAAGCCATGCCGAGCCTCCCCACATCGTTGGCTATGCCACCTTTATCAAGGTCTGGATTGCCCTGGTGGTCTTGACCGGGCTGCTGGTCGGACTGAGCCTCACCCACCGACCGAATCTGGCGCTGCTGGGGCTGCTGGTCATCACGCCCACCAAGGCCAGCTTGGTCTTCTTCTACTTCATGCACCTCAAGTACGAGAGCGCGGCCCTCAAGTACATGGTTGCCGCGGCTATTGCCGTGTTGATCATCTTCATTGGTCTCACCTTCTCCGATTATCTGTTCAGGTAGACAACCATGTTTGGCGGTGCTTCCAGCTTTTCGGACAAGGTCGACGCGGTCTTCTTGTACATTTCGGCGCTGACCATTGCGTTCTTGGTGTTCATCACCTGCGTGATGATCTACCTGGTGATTCACTATCGTCGGGGCAAGGGCGGGAAGCCCCAGGACATCCACGGCCACACTTTGCTCGAGATGCTCTGGACCGGGATCCCCTTGGTGTTGTTTCTCAGCATGTTCTATTACGGCTGGACCAACTACCGCTACCTGCGCGAGGTTCCGCGTGATGCCATGGTGATTCAGGTCACAGCTCGGCAATGGGCGTGGTCGTTCACCTATCCCAACGGCAGGCAAACCAGTGAGCTTTACGTGGCTTTGGGCCGCCCTGTCCGGCTCGACCTCAAGTCGCTCGATGTCTTGCACGGCTTTTACGTGCCGGCCTTTCGAGTCAAGGCCGACGTGGTACCCGGCAAGAACAACTACACCTGGTTCCAGGCCGAGCAGCTGGGCGACTTCGACATCGAATGCACCGTCATGTGCGGGGTCAATCACTCGTACATGCTGTCCAAGGTGCGGGTGATTCCGGAAGCCGACTTTTCCGCGTGGTATTTCGGCGATTCCGCCGAGGCGCCCGTGCTGTCGCAGACCGGCGCCGCGGGCGCGCCTGATCCGGCCCGCGGCGAGCGAACCTTCAAGCTGAAGGGCTGCGTGGCCTGCCACACTACCGACGGCAGCAAGCTGGTGGGTCCGACCTGGAAGAGACTCTTCGGCAGCCAGGTCACTGTGCTCAGCGAAGGCAAAGAGGTCACTCTCACCGCCGACGAGGACTACATCGCGCGCTCCATTCATCACCCTCCTAAGGAAGTCGTGAAGGGTTTCGCGCCGCAAATGCCCAAGGCCGATTTGAGTGACCGTGACGTCGCCGATCTGATCGCCTACATCAAGTCCTTGACACAGGGGAACCCTCGCAGGGTTCCCATGCCCTCCAGCGATGGTCCGCCGCCGGCGACGAGGGCGCGCGAAGCGCGGGGCGGGCGGGGTGGGCTGTCGGTCCCGAAGTCCCCGCAGGGGGAGCCGGCGGGCTCCCCACGCGACTCCATTGACGGAGACGTGATGCCGTGAGCCGACGCGATTTCGCCCAACTCTTCAAATTCCCCATCTCGATCATGTCGACGGTGTCGGCTGCGACGGGTTTTGTGGCATTCACCCACGCGTTGACCTGGCGGCTGCTGCCGACTTCGGGCGCGATCCTGCTCTTGGCTTTCGCCGCATGCGCCCTCAACCAGACACAAGAATACAAGCAGGACGCGATGATGGACCGCACCCGCCTTCGTCCGATTCCGTCGGGCAAGATTTCGCCCATCGCGGTGGTGGCATGGTCCGTGGCGCTGGCGCTGGTCGCCCTGGTCGCGCTCTTCATCCTGGGTGGCACCGTGGCCGCCGGCCTGGGTGCGCTGGCCGTGCTCTGGTACAACGGAATCTACACATACTTGAAGCGCGTCAGCTCACTGGCCCCAGTGATCGGATCCATAATCGGCGCGCTTCCGCCCGCCATCGGTTGGGTTTGCGCGGGCGGCGTGCTCGACGGTCCCATCCTTTCGCTCTCGTTCTTTCTACTGATGTGGCAAGTGCCGCACTTCTGGCTTCTGGCCTTGCGCCTGGACAGCGACTACGAGCAAGCGCACTTTCCGACTTTCGTTCGCGCCATGGGCGCGAGCTCGCTGTCGCGTGTGACCTTCATGTGGACAGCGGCCGCCGCGGCCTCGGCGCTGCTCCTGCCCATCTTCGGCTTGTCAAGCTCGCCCTTCCTGGGCCTGGGTCTGGCTGCGGCCGGTGCGTGGCTAACTTTCGTCGCATGGCGCGCCCTTCGCGCTTCTGGCAAGCAAGGCTTCCGCCAAGCCTTCCACGCCATCAACTACTACGCGATGATGGTCATGGGCGCCGTGATCCTCGACGCTGTGCTGGGCCGCTGAGGCGGGCCGCGTCCGCGCGATCACTCCACCGAGTCTGCGATGGCGCCGGCCCAGCGCGCCGACTGTCAAGCCCGCCGTGGAAACTGACTAGTCCTGCTTCCACTTGATGGAGCATCCCAGCGACGACACCTGATCCGACGATGGCCTCTTGCCAGCAAGCAGGGCCTCTATCGCCTCTGCCAGATCGTGACGGGTCACCTTGGCAGGCTCCTTCCAGGAATCGTCGATGCGGCCTCGGTAGGCCAAACACCGGTCGCGGTCATAGACAAAGATGTCCGGCGTGCACACGGCATCGAAGGCGTGGGCCACTGCCTGTGAGTCATCGTGCAGGTAGGGAAAACCGTACGCCTTCAGGCTCCAACGTTCCTTCAGCTTGGCAAACGCATCTTCGGGATAGGTCACTGAGTCGTTGGAGCAGACACCCACGAACTGAACACCCCGGGGCGTGTACGTGCGTGCCAAGTCGAGCAGGCGGTCTTCTACCGCCTTCACGTAAGGGCAATGGTTGCAAATGAACATCACCACCAGAACGGGCGATCCCGCGAAATCGTCCCTGCCATAGACCTTCCCATCCATCGCCGGGAGGCGAAAGTCTGGGCAGGGAAACCCAAGTCTGGAAATGCCGCTGGAAGTTGCCATGGCAAACAAATCATACCATGCTGCGCCGCTGGGTGCGGGGCCTCGTGCGCCCCGGGGCCATGCCGTGATCCCTGTGGCCAGCGGAAGCTGGGCGGACAGCGCGTTTCATCTAGGAAAACCGCCTTCACGACGATAGGGGAGTCTTCGGCTCCTCTTTCCGCGCCACGTCAGGTTGCCCTTGCCCCAATCGGGACTTCCTGACTCTTCTTTTCTCGAATCTGGCTGCCTGCCTGCGCGGGCCTCGCGGTACAGGAGAAACATGAAGAAAATACTCTTGCCGATCACGCTCTGTCTGCTTGGTTGCTATCAGCCGGCCGCTATTCCAGCTTCCAACGCCGGCGCCACTTCCGTGTCAAGTGGTGGCGCCGCGCCTCTTTCCAGCGGCGGTGCTCCTGCTGCTTCCAGCGGCGGGGCATCTGGTGCCTCCACAGGAGGCGTCCCTTCTGCCTCCAGCAGCGGCGCCAGCTCTGCTTCCAGCGGCGGCGCCGCCAGTTCTCCTGGCGGAGGAACTATCGCAGCAAGTTTGGGTGGTTCTACTGACAACTCGGGCGGCAGCACGGCGAGCAGTACGGTTGGCGGCGCGACGGTGACAGCAAGCGGCGGCACAACGAGCCCTGCGACGGGCGGCTCGATAGCCACCTCACATGGTGGAACCACGGACACGACGCCCGCAGGTTCATCGGGTACTGCCGGCGCCTTGGCAGGGTCAGGCGGCGCCCCAAGCGCGGGCGGTGGCCGCACAGGCGGTCAGGGCGGCGCAGGGAACTCTGATACCGGCTCCAACGCAGATGGCGGTCCCCCGGATTCTCAGAAGCCCGACAGCGGCAGTGCCGGTGGCTCCGGCGGTGCCACTCGCACAGGCGGCTCAACTGGCACAGGCGGCGCCACCGGCATGGGTGGCTCAACCGGCACAGGCGGGTCCACCGCGGCATGCATTCCCGCCGCTAGCAAGGGTCCCAGCGGGATGAACACCGGCAAGGCATGCGTGTCGTGCCATGGTTCGGGCCAAAGTCCCAAGATGACGGCGGCGGGAACGTTGTACTCGACGGCCAACGGCGGTTCCGCCATCTCAGGCGCGACCGTGACCATCACGGATAGCAAAGGCACGAAGATAACCATGGTCACAGGCAGTTCAGGCAACTTCTACACGGGCAGCGCCATTTCCTTCCCGGCTACCGTTCAGGTGAGCAAATGCCCTGATACAGCCACCATGCCAACAACGATTACCACTGGAGATTGCAACAGCTGTCACAACTCCAGCATGCGCGTCCACTTGCCGTAACCGACTGTCCGGCAGGTTGCCGGGCCAACTGGCAACCCTGCCTCTCGCGAAACAGGACTGGCCAGGTATGCAATAGGCAGTATGATTGGAAACGGGTAAGACCATGGGCATGAGCCAAGGATCCGGCCGGCCGATGCGCGAGCCAGGCGAGCGTGCTGAGAGCACGGAGGATCTGCGGGCGCGCATCGATCAGCTGCTGGAATGGCAGGCCTGGCAGCAGCGCCTGTTCGAGGCGATCCGCGTGGTCAACGATGAGAGTTCCAGTCAGCGGGGCGCAGCCTTCTTCGACGCCCTGACGGCTCATCTGGCCGTAGTGCTGGGAGCCGACGTGGCCTTCGTGGGCCAGCTCGGTCTTGACGGTGCCAGCATGGACATCGTCTCGGTCTTCGGCGACGGCAAGCGCGCCACGCCGTTCTCGTATTCGCTGGCCGGAACCCCGTGCGCCCAGGTCATCGCAAACCGGGTGTACGCGCACAGCAAGGATGTGGTGCGCCTCTTCCCCGAGGACACCCTGTTGGCCGAGATGGGGATTCACGCCTACGTGGGCGTACCGTTGCGCGACGCCGATGGTAAGAGCATCGGCATCCTGGTGGGGCTCTTTCGCCGCGACTTGGACGATGTGGAGTGGGCCGAATCGGTGTTGCTGTTCTTCGCGCCGCGGGTGGCCTTGGAAATACAGCAGGCGCGCTCGGAAGATGTTCTGCGCCAGCGCGACCAAGCCTTGCACCGCCTGATGGACTCGAACGTGGTCGGGTTCGTGATGGCCGACCTGGAGGGTCGCATCCTCGATGCCAACGATGCCTACCTGGCCATGATCGGCTTCGACCGCGACGACCTTTCGGCAGGGCGAATCCGCTGGCCCGACATGGCGCCGCCTGAACGGACCGCGGACGAGCCGACCACCGTGCAGCGCTTGCTGACCCAGGGCTGGTCCAAGGCCGGGGAAGTGGAATGGGTACGCAAGGACGGGTCGCGCGTGCACGTCGTCATGGGCGGAGCGCTGCTGGACGCCGCCACCGGCCGCGTGGTTGCCTTTGTGCTGGATCAGACCGAACACCGACGAGCGGAACGCGAGCGGCAAGAGGTGCTGGCGCGCGAACACGCGGCTCTGGCCGAGGCTGAGGAAGCCAACCGGGCCAAGGATCGTTTTCTGGCGGTGGTTTCCCACGAATTGCGCAATCCTCTGTCGCCCATCACGTCGGCGGTGCAGATCCTCAAGGCTCTCGTCCCGGCGGATGAGCGCGCGCAGAATGCCTTGCGCATCATCGACCGGAATGCGCGCCATGAAGCGCGCCTAGTGAATGACCTGCTCGATCTCTCGCGCGTGGCCCGAGGCGCGTTGAACATCGATCGCAAGCCCCTGGACCTGGGCTGCCTGCTGGTGGATGTGCTGGGCACCATGCACGAGGATGCGCAACGTGCGGGGCTGCACCTGGAGGGCACGTTCGAGCCTGGCTTATGGGTGAACGCCGATGCCACGCGCATGAGTCAGATCGCCATCAACCTGTTGTCGAATGCGCTCAAGTTCACCCCCAATGGAGGGCGGGTCACCGCGCGCCTGCAACGTCACGGTGAAAGCGCGCGTTTCACTGTGGAAGACACGGGGCTTGGCATCGATCCCGAGCTTCTGCCGCGCCTGTTTGCGCCCTTCGTGCAGGGATCGGCTGGGGCGTCCAGAAGGGCGGGCATGGGCATCGGATTGTCGATCGTGCGATCGCTGGTCGAGTTACACGGGGGCAGCGCGCGGGCGGAAAGCGAGGGCGCGGGGCGGGGAGCCCGTTTCATTGTCGAGTTGCCCACCATCGCACCGCCGCCTCAAGCGGAAACACCGGCCACGCTGGCAGCGGCCGGACCACGGGTTTTGGTGGTGGAAGACAATGACGACGCCCGCGAGATGGTCGCCACCTGTCTGGGCATGCTGGGATATTCGGTGGCAGGCTGCGCGACTGGCGAGGCGGCACTAGACTGGCTCAGTCGAGAACGACCCGGCGTCATCCTCGTCGACATTGGCTTGCCTGGCATCGACGGCTACCAGTTCCTGCGTGGGGCGCGCCTGCTGGCGGGCTGTGCCTCGATTCCTGCCCTCGCGGTGACCGCGCTCGGGCAGCCCGAGGACATGAAACGCACGCACGAGGCGGGATTTGCCGGGCATGTGGTCAAACCGTTCGATGTGGACGAGTTGGCCTACCGTATCCGCACGCTGCTGGTCGACAGCCGGTCGCCCGACGCGCGTCCCGTCTGACGACGGGCCTACCCCGACAGACTTGCATCGAGTCGAGGCGTTTCCAGCAGTTTCGACAGGACACGTTCCAGCGCGTCCATGCTTGGCGGTTTCGCAAGGTGGTGTTGGAAGCCAGCCGCGGCGGCTCGCTCCAGATCCTCCGGCAGGGCATAGCCGCTCAAGGCGACCAGGAAGGCGGAGCGCAAGGCCGGGTCCTGCCGAACCGCCCGCGCCACATCGTATCCGTCCATGCCAGGCAAGCCGATGTCGCAAAGGACCACGTCGGGATGGAATGAGCGAGCCCTCGCGAGGCCGTCCAGCCCGCTGTAGGCGACCGCGACTTCATGCGCGCCCAGCTCCAGGGCCTCGCGCAGGCTTTCCGCCGCGTCGAGGTTGTCTTCTATGATCAAGACACGCCGGCACACGCGCGGGCGCCTCTCGGGTTCGGCCGTCTTGTCCGGCGCTGTTCCGGCATCAAGTGGCAGTCGCACGACGAAGGCAGCTCCTTTGCCGAGCCCCTCGCTTTGCGCCTGGATGCTGCCCCCATGCATCTCGACCAGGCCCTTGATCAAGGCCAGCCCCAGCCCCAGCCCTCCCTTGCTGCGGTCGAGAGACTGGTCGGCTTGCATGAAGGGCTGAAACAGATGCGCGACCGTGTCCGGTGCCATGCCCACGCCGTTGTCGACCACACGAATCACAGCCTCACCTGCCTCGGCCGCGACCGAAACATGCGCGCGTCCTCCGCGGGGCGTGAACTTCGCCGCGTTCTGCAAGAGATTCCCGACCATCTGTGCGACCCGGGTTGCGTCGGCATTGACCATCACCGGAGTCGGCGCCAGATCGCATGAGAGCCGCACCTCGTTGCGCTCGAAGAAGCTGCGGTTGTCTTCGGCCGCACGATGGACCAACTGATTGATGTCAAGACGCTGCTTCTGCAAGTGAATCTTGTTGCGCGTGATGCGGGTCACGTCGAGCAGGTCGTCGACCAGGTTCGACAGTTGCGTAGCCTGGCGCTCGATCACCCCCAGGGCGCGCCGGGCTTGCTCCCCACCGGGAGTGGCGCGGTTCAGGATGTAGAGGCTGTTCTTGATGGGCGCCAGGGGGTTGCGCAGCTCGTGCGAGAGCACCGCCAGAAACTCATTCTTGCGCTGATCGGCCTCGAGCAACTGCGCGTTGGCCACCATCAGCAACCGCTTTTGCCGATACAGCTGCAGGAACACGTTCACCTTGCTCGCCAGGATACGGGGGTCAAGCGGCTTGACCAGGAAGTCCACCGCACCTGACTCGTAGCCTTTGAACACACGATCTCGATCGTGGAGTCCGGCGGTCACGAAGATGATGGGGATCTCGCGGGTGCGCTCCACGTTGCGCATCAGCTCCGCCAGCGCAAAGCCATCCAACTCGGGCATCTGGACGTCGATAAGGGCCAGCGCCACCTCGTGGTCAAGCAGGAGTTCGAGGGCGCGCTTGCCCGACTCGGCCTTGAGAATCTGAGCGTCGCTGTGCCGGAGCAAGCCCTCGAGCGCCAGGAGATTTTCCGGGCGATCGTCAACCAGGAGGAGCTTGGGCAGATCGCTCATCTTGCGTCTCGATCCCTTGAAGTCTGCCACACCGATAGCTGCTGCACCCACTGGGAGATTGCTTTGGCGGACAACCGGGGCGCATTCGGGCAAAGTGCCAGCGCCGCTTTGGGCATCGCGCCCTGTGCCGCTTCGTCGGGGTCTTGGATGGCAACCAAGCCACCGGCCTCCTGGATGGCGCGCAGCCCTTGCGCGCCGTCGGGGTTGGCGCCCGAGACAACCACCCCCGCGCAACGCGGACCCAAGACATCGGCCGCAGACTGGAAGAGCACGTCGACCGACGGGCGCGAAAAGTTCACCGGCTCATCGACGGACAGGGCAAAGCACGGCCCCGGGTCGATGAGTAGGTGATAGTCCGGCGGCGCTAGGTACACCGTGGCAGGCGCCAAAGGCTCCTTGTCGAGAGCCTCGCGCAGGGCAAGCCCGCACTTCCCGTGTAGGGCCCCTGCCAGCGCGCTGGGTCTGCTCCTGGGCAGGTGGATGACCACCACCACGGGCGTCGCGAAGTCGGCACGGAGCGCCCCGAGCACGAGGGAGACAACCTCGATCGCTCCCGCAGAACCGCCGATGAGAATTGCCTGCGGTCCCCGGTTTTCGGAAGCTGGGGTGAGCGGACCCATCATGTTGCCATCATCGCCTCTGGTAGATCCTCTCCTCGCGTACCAACTCGGAAAATTCGGCGGCGTGGATTGAGAAAGCGAGCGTCTCTTGCGCTCCCAGCCCGAGGAAGCCCTTGCGGCACAGTGAGTCCCGGAACAGGGCCACGGCGCGGTCTTGCAAGATGCGGTCGAAGTAGATGAGGACGTTGCGACAGGTGATGAGCTGAACCTCGGCGAAGACGCTGTCGGTGGCGAGACTGTGGTCGGAGAAGAGCACGCCCTGGCGCAGGCTCTTGTCGAAAACCGCTGCGTTGTATCCCGCGGTGTAGTAGTCGGAGAGCGAGCCTCGGCCGCCGGCCTCGCCATAGGCCTTGCTGAAATCGGCAATCCGGTCGAGCGCGTAGATGCCGATCTCGGCCTGGCGCAAGGCCTCAGGGTTGATGTCGGTCGCGTAGATGAGCGTGCGATCGAGAAGCCCCTCCTCGCGCAGCAGGATGGCGAGCGAGGTGACCTCCTCGCCCGTGGCGCAGCCCGGAATCCAGACCTTGAGCGAGGGATAGGTACGCAGGTAGGGCACGACTTTCTCGCGCAGGGTCCGGTAGAAGCTGGGATCGCGGAACATGTCGCTCACCTGCACCGTCAGGTGGGCGAGCAGCCCGCGCATGACCTCGGGCTCGCGCAGCACCCGCTCTTGCAAGGCCGAGAGCGAGCGGCAAGCGAAATGTTCCATCGCCTGTTCCAGGCGGCGCTTGAGCGAGGAGATCGCGTAGCGTCGGAAGTCGTAGCTGTACTTGAGGTGGATGGCCTCAAGCAACAGGGGCAGCTCGATATCGAACTCTGCGGACAAGACCACGCCTCTACTTGGGGATCCAGACCTTGATGAGCGAAAGCAGCTTGTCGACGTCGAGTGGCTTGGCGATGTAGTCGTCCGCGCCGGCTCGCAGGCACTCCTCGCGATCGTTGGGCATCGCCTTGGCGGTCAGCGCGATGATGGGCAGTCGCTTCCACTCGGACTTCTTGCGGATCTCGCGGATGGCTGTGAGCCCGTCCATCTCGGGCATCATGATGTCCATCAGCACCACATCCACGGCGATGCCGCCCGGGGCCTGCGCGCTCTCCAGCGCGGCCAGCGCCTCCTTGCCGTTGCGGGCGAAACGCAGCTTGGCGCCCTTGGATTCGAGAACGCTGGCCAGTGCGAACACATTGCGGGCGTCGTCGTCGACCACCAGGATCTGCCTGCCCTCGAGCGCGGCCTCACGGTTGCGCACCTCGCGCAGAATGCGCTGCTGCTCCGCCGGGAGATTGCCCTCCACTTGGTGCAGGAAGAGCGTCACCTCGTCGAGCAGGCGCTCCGGCGACTTTGCGCCTTTGATGATGATGGAACTGGCATAGCGACCCAGCCGCTCCTCCTCCGCACGCTCGAGCGAGCGGCCGGTGTACACAATCACTGGGGGAAACGCGAAGGCTTCGCCCGCCGCCATCTTGTCGAGCACATCGTAACCCGTCATGTCCGGGAGCGTGAGGTCGAGCACCATGCAGTCGAAGGTGCGTTCCCTGAGCCGCTGCAGCGCCTCGGCGCCGGTCGCCACCGAAACGATGTTCACGTTCTCAGTTTTCAGAAGCTGAACGATGCCTTCACGCTGGACCGCGACGTCCTCAACCACGAGCACGTGCCGCAGCTTCTGCGCAAGCCGCTGCTCGAGCTTCTGAATCGCCTCGATGAGTTGCTCGCGCTTGACCGGTTTGACGGCGTAGCCTATCGCCCCCATCTCGAGGGCCTGCTGGGTGGATTCCATCGCCGAGACGACATGGACCGGAATGTGGCGTGTCCCCGGGTTGCGCTTCAGGTGCTCAAGGACTGAGAGCCCGGAGTTGTCAGGCAGGTTGATGTCGAGCAGCACCGCGCTGGGGACGAATTGCTCTGCCAGGCGAAGACCCTCGGCTGCGGTGGTCGCCACCAACGCGCGAAAGCGCTGTTCGTGCAACAGGTCGCGCAGGATGCGTGCGAAGGCGTGGTCGTCCTCGATGACCAGGATGGACCGCTCGGCGGGTTGCAGGCGTGCGCGGTCGTCTTCCGGGGACGGCGACGGATCTGGACGCGCTTGCTGACTGGACGACACCGGCACCACGCCCGCCGGCCTGTGCGCCGGCGACGGGACGGCCGTAGCACGCGTTCGTGTTTCCACCGTCCGGGAGCCTTCGCCTGTCCGCGCCTCGATCACCCGCGGGATGGTGAGCGTGAAGGTGCTCCCCTTGCCCAGGGTACTTTCGACCGAGATGTCGCCACCCAGCCGTCGGGCCAGTTCGCGCGAAATGGTGAGGCCCAGGCCGGTGCCTCCGTAGCTGCGGTTGGTGGTGCCGTTGGCCTGGCGAAAGGCTTCGAAGATTATCTGCTGCTGATCTGCGGCGATTCCGATGCCACTGTCGCTTACCGAAAACGACACGCACCCGCCCGGAGCGTCCCTGACCAGCAGGCTCACCGAACCGGCCTGGGTGAACTTGAACGCGTTGGAGAGCAGGTTGCGCAGTATCTGTTGGATGCGCAGCCCGTCGCTCGTGATCGAAACCGGCGCCCCCTGCGCCAGCCCCGCCTCGAAGGACAAGTGCCTTTCGGCTGCCACCGGCTGGAAGGTGCGCCTGATAGACTCGATGGTGCGCGGCAAGTCCACCATCTCGACCTGAAGCTCCATTCGACCCGCCTCTATGCGCGAGAGGTCGAGGATGTCGTTGATGAGCACGAGCAGATCGTTGCCTGAGGAGTAGATGGTGGCCGCGTACTTGACCTGCTCGGGGGTCAGGTTGCCGTCCTTGTTGTCGGCGAGCAGCTTGGCCAAGATAAGGGCGCTGTTGAGTGGCGTGCGCAACTCATGGCTCATGTTGGCGAGAAACTCGGACTTGTACTGGTTCGCCCGGGTCAACTCGTCGGCCTTCTCGACCAGATCCACCTGCGCTCGCGATAGATCGTCGCGCTGTCGTTCGAGCGCCTGCGTCTGCTCCTCGAGCTGCACGTTGGTCTGCTCCAGCTCCGCCTGCTGATTCTCAAGCCGTGCCTGCGACTCGCGCAAAGCCCGGCTCTGCTCTTCCAGCTCCTCGTTGATGACTCGTAACTCTTCCTGCTGGGTCTGCAGCTCCTTGGCCTGGCGCTCAGTTGCTTCGAGAAGCGCCTGACGCTGCGCTCGATAGCGGGCCGAGCGCAGCGAGATGCCGGCCACCTCAGCGACGGTTTCGAGATATTCGAGCGCATCCGCGCCGGGCCTCTCAAGAAAGCCCAGCTCGATGACCCCGATGGTGCGGCCCTCGCCCAGAAGCGGCGCGATCACCAGGTGACGCGGCTGCGACTCGCCGGTGGCGGTCACGATGCGGACGTGCTCGTCGGGCACATTGCAGAGCGAGGCCAGCTTCCCCGCGAGCGCGACCCGACCCACCCAGCCCTCGCCCGGCTGGAAGGAATCAGGTGGTGCGCCCGGACCGCTGCTGGCGCAGGCGAAGGTTGCCGCGCGCTCCGCCATCCCTGACTCTTTCATCACGTAGAGCACGCCGACCTTGGCGCCCAAATAGTGTGCGACGAAGGATAGGATCTGCGAAGCGACCGTCTCTTCGTTCAGCTCCCCGCGAACCTCGCTGGCGAGCTCGGCTTGCCCGCGCATGATCCACGCCTGCCGGCGCAGCGCCGTGGCCTTGGCGTTGGCTTCATCCAGGGACTTGCGCAAGGCACCGCAGAAGATGGCTACGACCACGCCTGAGATCAGCGAGAGACAGGTGGCGATGAGTGCCGAAC
Organism: Myxococcales bacterium; assembly: GCA_003153875.1. Next base: position 14,308 of record PMBY01000306.1, read on the forward strand.
CGTGCAGGGTGAATTGGCCGAAAGGCCGGATGAAGAAGTAGTTGCCTGTGAGAGCTGCGAGCAGCGCGGCCAGCAAACCCGGCCCGCGACCTCCGTAGACGGAGGTGATTGCGATACCGGCAAAGAACAGGACGAACGGCGCGATGTCCTGTTGGGGCACGGCGAAACGCTGGATCAGTGCTACGGCGGCAATAGCCAAGACGCCGATCCCGTAGCGCACAGGCGCGGAGCGCCACACCGTGCGGGGCACGCCCGGCGCCGCTGCCGGACCGGTGCTGCCAGTGATTGGAGCCCGCCGATCGGGGAGTTCAGAGCCCGGCATGAGTCTCTCCTACGAGCTGGCCACCGTGGCCAAGGCAAAGGGGCTTGTCAACGATCCTCATGCTGACGGTAGGGTGCAGCCGCAGTCCGGAGTCACAGACGATCCATAGATGCACGAACAGGCGAACTCCTTACAGGAATTCGCCGCTGACGTGCGACTGTCCATACAACAAAATCGCCCCTGCACAGTGGCGGAGGGTTGTCTGGGACCCAACCAAACACCTTCCCAATAACCTACCCAGGCAGTCACTCCGCCACGATGCTGAGGCTCGCCCCCCACCCTGCACGGCACTTCCCCGTTACGCCACCCACGCCGCCCATCCGGAACCCTGGCCTGCCCGCGCCACCACACCCGGTACCCTGCAGGCCCCCTCTGTACCCCGTGCCGCCTCCCTTTGTGCCCTTGCTTATACAAGCCCCGTGCCAATGCAGGCTGGTGGCTGCGGCCACGGGATCCCGGGCAGGGACTCGAGTTTCCGTTACGACGTGGTAATTTCTGGCGTGGAACACGGCACGGAACGCGGACGTCGGCAGGTGGCAAGCAACCGCCACGGCTCCGCGCAAAATGTTCGCAGCCATCCACAACACCCTGCTCTGGTCGGCGAAGCCTGACGTTTCTTAGAAGCTTCTCGCCGCTCGGACCCCTTAAATATGAGATGCAACCAATGTCTGGATATTGCGCAAAGTTGACCCTGGGTCTTGCCTGCTTGCTGGCCGCCGCCGCAGCGGTTCCGACTGCGCAAGCGGGCACGACGACCACGCTCACGAACTTCGGCGCCAACCCCAAGAACCTCCCGATGTACCTCTACACCCCGACCAATGTCGGGGCGAAGCCGCCCCTCTTGCTCCATCTGCACGCCTGTCACGCCTCAAACGGCGGCCAAAGCATGTGCAGCTCGGGAAATTCATTCGCGCAGCAAGCTGACAAATACGGATTTCTCATGGTCTGTCCGTCGGCGGTGAGCAGCGATCAGTGTTGGGACGTCCACTCGACCGCGGATCTGACCCACGGTGGGACGGGCAGCGATGCCGAGGGAATGATGTCGGCGATCAACTACGTCATTGCCAACAAGAACGCGGACGCTAACCGGGTCTATGTGGCGGGCTATTCCTCGGGCGGCATGATGACCCAGGCCATGATCGGTGCCTATCCCGACGTGTTCAAGGCGGGCGCGGCCTTTGCGGGCGTTCCCTTCGCTTGTTTCGCCCAGGGCTCTGTCGACAGCCTGGGCTGGAGCTCGACCTGTGCCACCGGCAACGTGACCAAGACCGGGGCGCAATGGGGCGATTTGGTGCGTGCCGCCTATCCGGGCTACACCGGCCCGCGCCCACGGATCCAGTTGTGGCACGGGTCGGTCGATACCACGGTCGCCTTTCACAACTTCGCCGAAGCGATCAAACAGTGGACCAACGTGCTCGGTGTGAGCGAGACGCCAACCTCAACCGAGAACAATGCCCTGCAAACTGGCTGGATCAGGACCCGCTATGCCGATAGCGCGGGCGTGGTGGAGGTCGAGGCCATTCAGGAAACCGGAAAGGGGCACGGTGATCTTTCTGTCGATCCCGAAGCCGGCGAGGCCATTCATTTCCTGGGCCTCGATGGCTCCAATTCTGTTCCCGACGGTGGCCCTGTCACTTTGAAGGATAGCAGCGTGGCCGATACCGCGTCTCCCGATGCCTTCATCAAGATGGATTCGGTGGGAAGCACGGGTGGAACCACCGGCACGGGCGGCAGCAAGGCGACAGGCGGAACCGGGGCCGCCGGCGGGACCACGACTTCCGGCGGAGTCACAACCTCCGGTACAGCGGGGGCTACCGGCGGCGTGATGGCCACCGCTGGCACAGCGGCCACCGGCGGCGCCAAAGCAACGGGTGGAACGGCAGCGACGGGCGGGGCCACGACTTCCGGTGGAGCGAAGGCGACGGCCGGCGTGATGGCCACCGCTGGAACGGCAGCGACGGGCGGCGTGATTGCTTCGGGTGGCGTGTCGGCCACAGGCGGCGTGAGTCAGACAGGTGGCTCACCTGGCACGGGCGGCAGCATGGAAACTGGAGGCAGCGCCAATACGGGTGGCTCGGCCTCTGGAGGAGTTTCGAGCACTTCGCAACCCACGCCCGGCGGGGGAAGCAAGACAACCACCGACGGCGCAAGTAGCGGCGGTTCGATTGGAACGATCGCCACCAAGCCAAGCGCCGCTGGCAGCTGCTCGTTGTCCAGGGGACCCTCAACTCGATCCGCACCGGCCAGTCTCTTGTTTGTTCTTGGTATTCTGATCATCCGCTGGCGCCGACGCGACCGCAGGTGATTGAAGGACATCTACGGTTGCAGGGTCGAGTTGCTGACCGTGATGCTTTTGGCGTTGGTGCCGACCGCTGACCCGGCGTTGGTGACGCTGCCTGTGGAAACCACCGTCCAATGTCCGCCGGTGTTTCCCGTCATGGTGGTGTCGGCGATGGAGAGAGTCCCCCCCATATCGTTGCTGGTAAAGAAAAGGCCGCCCCCGAACGCCCCCTGACCGGCGCTGTTGTTGAGGATGGCGTCCCCACAAAGGGTGATGTTCACCGAGTTTCCGTCACTGTAGAGCGCACCGCCGTTTCCGCCTGATCCAGTCTCATGCTGGCCGTTGTTGATGGCGGAACACTTGGTGGCGTCGTCGTTGTTGGCCCCGTTGCCTAGCGCCGTGTTGTTGGCGAACAAGCTGTTGTACACGTCCAGCTCTGCGAACAGGCATCCCACCGCACCGGCGTTGCTGGCGGCGTTGTTGCTGAAGGTGCTTCCCACAATCAGCACGCCGTTCTTGCTCCCCACGACGTAGATGGCGCCGCCGCCCGTGTCGGGCCCCAAGGGAGCGCCCTGATTGTTCATGAAGATCGAATCGATCACCGTGAGGTTGCCATCCCTCATGTAGAGAGCTCCGCCTTCGCCGTCGTTCCATCCTTGTGAACAAGGCGCGGGAGCGGTGGGGATAGCCAGGGTGGGTGCGGTCTTGCCATTGATGAGAGTGATGTGTTGCAGGGTCAGTCCATTGTCGTTGGCCCGAAAATTCGCGCTGTAGAACCTGAGGATCTGCACGGCATTGCCACCGTCGAGGGTGATCTTGTTGCCGCCGTCGATGACGGTGTTCTTGGTCGTCGGGAGGTTGAGCGTGGCGGTGACCGCAATGGTGACCGCGCCGCTCCCGCAGCTGAAGGTGATGATCCCGCCTTTGGTCGCCGCCGCCTGGAGCTGGCTGAAGCTGCAGCTCGCCGGGGTACCGGTTCCCACCACGGTCGTCGGATTGGAAACGTCGGCGGGCTGGCCCCTGGCAGGAATGCCGGTGCTGCACGAGCCGTCGGGGTTCCCGGCGCCGGTAGTGTTTCCGCCGTTGATCGTGCTCGTGCCCCCCTGTCCGGCAGTGCCACTCTTGCCGCCCGTGTTCCCCCCGGTCTGGCCGGAGTTGCTGCCGCCCGTGCCGCCCGTCGTGTTCCCTCCCGCGCCGCCCGCCGCCTTTCCACCAGTGCCGCTCGTCGTGCCGGCAGCACTTCCGCCCAAGCCGGTGTTGCCCCCAGTGCCGCTCGTCGTGTTCCCTCCCTGACCACCCAGCACCGTGCCCCCTGCCCCGCCCGTCGCGCCGCCTGTCGCGCCACTTCCGCCCAAGCCCCCGCTACCTCCAGTCACGTCCGAGGCGCCGCCGCTGCCGGAGTTCCCGCCCATCGATGTCGTTCCACCCGCGTCGCCGCCGCCCACCGCCGAGCTGCCACCCAGGGCGCTTCCACCTGCGGCTGTGTTGCCAGAATTCGATCCCCCGCATCCGAACACCAACACAACGACTGCCAGCATGCATCGTGGTGCGCGCATTCCTCATTGTACCACCGAGTTCCCGAGTCCGTGCGCGCAGTCGCCCTCCCGCGATCCCCTCATGTGCGCTGCCGTGGTGAACCTTGCGCGCGTGACAAGCATCGAAATTGGCAGGGAGGATGGCGATCATGGCAAAGATTGCGGCGGTTGTGGTGCTTCTGGTTGGCTGTGGAAGCTCGGGTTCCACGCCCTATCCCACTTCGAGTTCGACATCGAGTTCGACCTCGACGAACACGTCGACCTTGGATGTCGCGCTGAAACTTGAAGACTACCTGTCCTGGTGCTCCGTCTCGGTCAANNGATGGCGACACCAGCGCCAGCCACGACACCGGCCAGGCGGCCACCGTCACGATGGACAAGAGCAAGGTCGTCCAGGCTTGCTGCCCGTTTGCATCGGACCCGAACACACCCTGTCCGGCGCCCACGCCGTAGAGCCATTCTGCGCCCGTTCTTGCATCCTTGACCGTGTGAACCGCCTCTTCTACGCTTGAGGGTACAATCCGGCCTGCGGCCGGCAGCTCGGGGAGGGACACCGATGACTCAAGGGGAACCGGCCGACCGACACGCGCAAGGCGACGCCCAGCAAGACACGCGCGACATCGATCCGCAGGAGACGCAGGAATGGATCGACGCCCTCGAATCCACGCTGGCCCATGCCGGCGTCGAACGCGCGCATTTCCTGCTTCAGCAACTGGTCGATCGCGCGCGCCGTGCGGGTGCCCACCTACCCTTTGACGCCACCACCGCGTACATCAACAGCATTCCGCCCTCGCGCCAAGCCGCTGCGCCCGGCGACCCGGCCCTCGAGCGCCGCATCCGCTCGCTCATCCGCTGGAATGCCCTGGCCATGGTGGTGCATACCAACCGGCAAAGCGCGGAGCTGGGCGGCCACATCGCCAGCTTCGCCTCTGCCGCCACCTTGTACGACGTGGGCTTCAACCACTTCTTCCGCGCCCCCACCGACCAGCACGGCGGCGACCTGGTCTACATCCAGGGACACTCAGCGCCCGGAATCTACGCGCGCGCTTTTCTGGAAGGCCGCCTGAGCGAGAACCAACTCAACAACTTCCGCCAGGAGGTCGGGGGCCAGGGTCTCTCGTCCTATCCGCATCCCTGGCTGATGCCCGATTTCTGGCAATTCTCGACGGTGAGCATGGGGCTGTCGTCCATGATGGCCATCTACCAGGCGCGTCTGATGAAGTACCTGCACAACCGCGGCCTGCAAGCGGCGCAGGATCGCAAGGTGTGGGCCTTCCTGGGCGACGGCGAGATGGACGAGGCCGAGTCCCTGGGCGCCATCACGCTGGCGGCGCGCGAGAAGCTCGACAATCTCATCTTCGTGATCAACTGCAACCTGCAGCGCCTGGACGTACCGGTGCGCGGCAACGGCAATATTATCCAGGAGCTGGAGGCGCTGTTCCGCGGCGCTGGTTGGAACGTCATCAAGGTGGTGTGGGG
>PMBY01000432.1:0-4998 GCA_003153875.1 Myxococcales bacterium
ACCTCGAAGCCCAGCGCCGCGGTGAAGTCCTCTTCATTGCCAAACAGCACATCGATTTGGGACACGACCTCTCGGTTGACTTCGATGGCGCGCTTGCGTCCGCCGATGGCCTTCCACAGCGACTCACGATAGTTGAGGTCGTAGGAAGCCACCGTGCCGTTGTCGCGCGCGGCCTTGAGCGCTTCCTTGGCCACCAGGGGTGTGGTTTCCGACAGGGCACAGAAGATTCCGCCGGTGTGGAACCAGCGTGAGCCTTCGCCGCGGAAGATCTGTTTCCAGTCGATGCTGCCGGGTTGCAACTGCGAAACCGCGGTGTGGCCGCGGTCGGAACAGCCCAGCGGGGCGCGCAGCCCGTATCCGCGTTCGGTAAAATTCATGCCGTTGCGAACCGCGCGGCCCACGCCATCGTAGGGCACCCACTTCACGTGCGATTGGTCCACGCCGCCCTGATAGATGAGATCCTGCACCAGGCGGCCGATGGGGTTGTCGGCCAGGGCCGTCACCACCGCGGTCTTGAGTCCGAAACAGCGATGCAACCCGCGTGCGACGTTGTACTCGCCGCCGCCTTCCCAAACCTTGAACGAGCGCGTGGTTGCGATGCGGGTGTCCCCGGGATCGAGGCGCAACATGATCTCGCCCAGGCTGACGAGGTCCCACTTTCCGCTTCCAGCTAGCTTGATTTTGAGAGGTTCCATGTGCAATTCACCGACGAATTTTCTGGCCGCAGAGTACAGGAAATGCAGCACGCGATCAAATGCCAGGAACGGACTTGAAATTCGGAGCGGGGAGACCGCGGCGGGTGCCCTCACCCGCGACGTGATACGCGCACGGCAGTAGGGGCGACCTGCGGTCGCCCTCACCCGAAGGCCCGGGACGCAAGTGCCTGGCGCCTCTGGTACGGCGACGAAACACCTCGCGTGTAGCACCGAATTAAGTGCTATATTGCGGTCTATGCGAGCGACCAGTGCGCGACCCATCACCGACCTGAAGACTCATACCAAGGATGTGGTTGGCGAGGCTGTCCGTACCGGAGAGCCCATCTTGATCACCCAGAATGGCCGGGCTCGCGTCGTGGTGATGGATGCGCGACGACACGACGACATGCAAGCCACTCTCTCGATGCTGAAGCTGCTCGCGCAAAGCCAGGAGTCGCTCGCTCGGGGCGAGAAGACATACTCCAGCGAGGACGTGCGCCGGCGCGCCCACACCGCTTTACGTCGGGCCGCCCGGCGATGAGGGAAAGGCGCGAATTTCGTGTGGTGTGGACCGGGCCGGCCGCAGCCGACCTTGAGCGAATCGCTTTGTTCTTGCTCGGCGAATCTCCGCTGCGGGCTGGTCGCATAGTGGACCGTATCGTCGACAGAGCCGAGTCCCTGGCCGAGTCCCCCAACCGTGGCCGCACCCCACCGGAACTTCGGTCGATGGGAGATCACAGCTGGCGCGAGATCCAGGAGAGCCCGTGGCGGATCATCTACCGGGTGGGAGCCGGTGTCGTTCAGATCCACGCGGTTCTCGATGGCCGGCGCAGTCTCGAAGATATCTTGATGGAGCGGATCCTTCACGGTTGACTGCGGGCCGAGCCGCTCATGACCGCTTCGTGGACGGGTGGCGCCGACGGCAACAGTAGGTCCGGCCCCATGCTCGCGCTATAGTCACGATCGAATCATGACCGAGTCAGCCACACCTTCGTCGCTTGCGCCGCCTTCCGACGCGGAACTGCTGCGTCTGGCGGGCAAGCTGCGCGAGGTGGACAAACTCTTTGAGGGCATCTTCGAGTCATCGCGATGGAACGGGTAAGAAAGAAGCATCACAAGGAGGCGGGAGGACACGAGGGCCCTGCGAAGGTTCCCGTGTTGAGAAAAGAGCGCCGCAAACAGGCGTTTTCGGTTTTGGGGGGCGCTGTGGAACGGGTCGGCCACGCTGAAAGCGCGGCGGCCCTGGCTGAGCTGCTTGCCCCGGACCCTGGCCTGGCACGCGCGCTCACTCACGGGTTTCACAGCTACGCGGGTCGCATGCACCCCTTCACCGCGCGCACCGCCATCGCGCGCTTTTCGCAACCTGGCCAGGACGTGCTGGATCCGTTTTGCGGCAGCGGCACGGTCCTGGTGGAGGCCATGGCCGCGGGTCGCAAGGCGGTCGGCAGCGATGCCAGCCCGCTCGCCGTGATCATCGCGAGCGTGCGCTCGACCACCCTGGGGCCGGAGGGCCGCGCACGTCTGGTGGAGAGCGCGCGCGAGATCGCCGAGCAGGCAGCCGAGCGTGCGCGCAAGCGCCAGCGGCCCGAGATTCCGCAGTGGGCAGCCCGGGAGAAAGACCGATTCTTTCCCCATGTTGCGCTTGAACTATACGGTTTGCGCGCGCTCATCGGCGAAACCAAGGAAGACGACGTGGGCCGCGCCCTGCGTGCCTGCCTGTCGTCGATCCTGGTGAAGTTCATGCGCGGCAGCGAAGAAGCGGAAGCCCGGCGCATCGGCCGGGGTGTGCCGTCGCACTTTTTCGCCAGCCGTGCCGAAGAACTGGCGCGTGGACTGGAAGCTTTGGAACGGCGAACCCCGGAGGGAACGCCCGCGCCGCAGATTCGTGTCGCCGACGCGCGAAATCTGAGCCCGCTGGCCGCCGGTGGGTTCGATCTGATTCTGTCTTCGCCACCCTATGCCGGAACCTACGACTACGCTGAACACCACGACGTGCGCTTCCTCTGGTTGGGGCTGCCGCGCGCGAATCTGGATCGCGTGCAAGTGGGCGCGCGCGACGAGGGTTTGGGCTCGGCCGCCCAGCGCTGGCTGCACGATCGACAGCGTTGGCTGTCGGAGATGGCGCGCGTGGCCCGTCGGGGCGCGGCCGTCATCCTGCAAGTTGGCGACGGCGTGGTCGCGGGTGCGCCTGAGGACGCCGCACAAGCCGTCGAGGACGAGGCTCGCCACCTGGGTCTGGTTCCGGTCGCGCGCGTGTCGCAGGCACGGCCGCCCCACGACTATCGTCTGCGCCAGATCTTCGAGGGCCGTCCGCGGCGGGAGCATATCGTGTTGCTGCGCAAGGAAAGCTAGTTGCTGTCCCAGGTACTGCACACCATTCGCGAGCACACGCTGCTTGCTGCCGGCGAGCGGGTGCTGGTGGCGGTGTCGGGCGGTCCTGACTCAACGGCGCTGCTGCATGCGCTGAAGCACCTCGCATCCCGCCTGCGCATCGAGCTGGTCGCGGCGACCGTGGATCACGGCCTGCGGCCGGAATCAGCAAGCGAGGCCGCCCTGGTGGCCGAGCGCTGCCGTGCCCTGGGCATGGCTTGCGAGATTCTCGTGGTCGACGTCAAGACCGCGCGCCACGCCCATGTGTCGTGGCAGGAAGCTGCTCGCAACGTGCGCCTCTCTGCTTTGCAAGAAACGGCGGCCCGGCTGGGGTGCGCGCGCGTTGCCCTGGGCCACACGGCCGACGATCAGGCCGAGACGGTGCTGTTTCGTATCGTGCGCGGCACGGGCATTGGCGGCCTTGCGGGAATTCCGTATCAGCGCGGGATCTTCATTCGGCCGCTGCTCGACGTTCGCCGCAAAGGCATCATCGCTTTCTTGGCCAAAAGGCGCATTGCCTTCGTCGAGGATCCCTCGAACTCCAACCGGCACTATGCGCGGGTGCGAATTCGTCTCGACATTTTGCCTCTGCTTGCTCGCGAGAATCCGCGCGTGGTCGAGGCGTTGCTGTCTCTGGCGCAGGACGCGCGCGCTATCGCTGCGGGGACGCCGATTCGTGATCCACTCGCGCTGCCGTCCATCCCGCGGCGTGCGGCCGCGTTGATCCAACGGATGGCGGCCGAGGGGCGGGGCACGCGACGGGTGTCGGTCCATGAGGGTGAGGTGGTGGTGAGCTACGGCAACGTCTGCTTCCGGCCGCACGTGCGCCAAAATTCTTGCCCACCTTCGTCCGAGGCGGTTCGGGTGAAGGGCCCGGGGACTTATCGCCTGCCGGGTCGAAGCGAGGGCTCGGCTCTCAAGCTGGAAGAAGGGCGGCCCCCCGCGGTCCCACCAAGCGGTGCCGCAGTTTTTGACGCCACACGGATCGCGCGACCCCTGGAGGTGCGCGCCTGGCGTCCGGGCGAGCGCATGCGTCCGCGGGGCGGCCGCGGCAGTCGCAAGGTGTCGGATCTGCTGGTCGACGCCAAGATCCCCCGCGACCTGCGGCGCGCGCTGCCTGTGCTGGTTGCGGCCGACGGAAACATCCTGTTTGTCCCGGGTCTACGACCCTCAGAGGTCGGACGTCCGCAGAGCGGCAGCGAGCACTGGCTCGCCGTGCGCGCTGTCTGACAGCGTTGCCGACGGGAACTCTCGTTGACGCCGCGCTTTTTGCGGTCAATATTCTGATCAGATAGCCGAAAGCATTAGAGGACCGCGCGTGCGCAATAGTCACAAGACCATCCTGGTTTGGGCCATGCTGCTCTTCACCTTCTTCTTGGTGTGGCAGCTCATCAATCCGCGGGCAACCGACCAGAAGATGGCGTTCTCCGAGTTCATCCAGAAGGTCGAGAAGTCGCCTGCCGACTTCAAGTCGGCCCCGCTGCAGATTCGGATGAACGGCAATAACGCGGAATTTCGTGGGACGCTCAAGAAAGGTGACGAGGCCTTTGTCACCACCGGATTCATTGGCGAGCAGACCCTGGAGAAGCTCAANNGTGGTCTTCCTGCTCTTCATGCGCCAGCTGCAGATGGGCGGCGGCAAGGCCATGAGCTTTGGCAAGTCCAAGGCGCGCCTGCTGTCCGAGAGCCAGAAGAAGATCACCTTCGCCGACGTGGCCGGCATCGAAGAGGCCAAGGACGAGGTCGAGGAGATCATAGCCTTCCTCAAGGATCCCAAGAAGTTCACCCGCTTGGGTGGCCGCATTCCCAAGGGCGTGCTCATGATGGGACCGCCCGGCACGGGCAAGACTCTGCTTGCGCGCGCCATTGCTGGCGAGGCGGGTGTGCCTTTCTTCTCGATTTCCGGATCGGACTTCGTCGAGATGTTCGTGGG
>PMBY01000432.1:5014-15278 GCA_003153875.1 Myxococcales bacterium
GGCTTCGAGTCCAACGACGGCGTGATTCTCATCGCGGCCACCAATCGGCCCGACGTTCTGGACCCGGCGCTGCTGCGGCCGGGGCGCTTTGACCGGCGCATCGTGGTCCCGCGGCCGGACGTCAAGGGACGGCTGGGCATCCTCAAGGTTCACACCAAGAAGATGCCGCTCGGGACCAACGTGGATCTTGAGATCGTGGCGCGCGGCACGCCGGGCTTCTCGGGCGCGGATCTGGAGAATCTGGTCAACGAGGCGGCCTTGCTGGCCGCGCGCGAGGACAAGGATCAGCTCGACCGCCACGACTTCGAGATGGCCAAGGACAAGGTCTTGATGGGCCCTGAGCGGCGCTCGATGATCATCAGCGACCAGGACAAGCGTATCACCGCTTTCCACGAGGCAGGCCATGCCCTGGTGGGCAAGATGATGAAGGGCTCTGACCCGGTTCACAAAGTGACCATCATTCCGCGCGGCCGAGCCCTGGGACTCACTCAGCAGTTGCCTTTGGAAGACCGGCTGAACCTGTCGCGCGAGGCCGCCAACGATCAGATTGCCGTGGCCATGGGTGGCCGCGTGGTCGAGGAGCTGGTCTTCGGGCAGATCACCACCGGAGCCTCCAACGACATTTCTATGGCCACCGACCTGGCGCACAAGATGGTCTGCGAGTGGGGCATGTCGGAGAAGATCGGACCGTTGCACTTCGGGCGCAATGAAGAGATGGTGTTCCTGGGCCGGGATTTCGCCGAGCACAAGGAATACAGCGAGCAGACCGCGGTGGACATCGACGCCGAGGTGCGCCGGATCGTCACCGCGAATCTCGACCGCGCCAAGCAGGTGATCACCGGCAACATGGATAAGCTGAACGTGCTGGCCGAGGCCCTGCTCGAGTACGAAACTCTGGACGGCGCCGAGATCGACGTCCTGTTTGCCGGTGGCAAGCTGGACCGGACCCGTACCGCTCCACTTTCCGCAGCGGGCAAGGACGGCGGCGAACAGAAACAAGTCCGTCCCGGGCAACGCCCTGGCCTGTTTTCGCGGCCGCTGCCTGATCCCGAAAAGGCATAGAAGAGTAGGCCGGCACAGCCTCGTCTCCGATGGCCACGCGGATTGTCGGTGTTCTCAATGCGACCCCCGATTCGTTCTCGGATGGGGGACGATTCACGTCGGTTGAGGATGCGGTCGCCGCAGGTCTGGCCATGGTCGCGGACGGCGCGGACTGGATTGACGTGGGCGGCGAATCCACGCGGCCCGGCTCACAGCCGGTTTCCGAGACCGAGGAGATCGCACGCGTAGTCCCTGTGATTCGCGGGCTGTCGAAGCATCTCACGGGAACCGTGCGCATATCCGTCGATACCTACAAGGCCGCCACGGCGCGGGCCGCCCTGGCCGAGGGTGCCACCGCGGTCAACGACGTGTCCGGGGGCTTGCTCGATCCGAAGATTCTGGGTGTGACTGCCGCCGGCGGGGCCGCCATCGTGCTGGGCCATCTGCGCGGCAAGCCGGCCGACATGCAGGCCAGCGTTCATTTCGACGACGTGGTCGATGAAGTGGCTCACGAGCTGGCTAGCCGCGTGGCTGCGGCGCGGACGGCAGGCTGCAGCGAAGTGTGGGCCGATCCCGGTATCGGTTTTGGCAAGCACCTTGACCACAACCTGGGACTGCTCAAGCATCTTGCGAGCCTGCGCGTACGCTTGGGCGTGCCCATGATGGTGGGTGTGTCACGCAAGCGATTCATCGGCGACTTGACAGGAAAGCCGGCGACCGCCAGGGTCTTCGGCACGGCCGCGGCGGTGGCCGTGGCCATCATGAATGGTGCGGATGCGGTGCGGGTTCACGACGTCGCGGCCATGCGCGACGTGGTTCGCGTGGCCGAAGCCATCGCCCAAGCCAGACAACTCGACTAGAATGGGGCACTTCCTATGAGCAAGGCAGACGAGGCACGAAGACTCTTCGGCACCGATGGAATTCGGGGTGTCGCGAACCAGTACCCGATGACGGCGGAGATCGCGCTGTCGCTAGGCCGCGCGGTGGCCGAACGGTTTCGCAGAGGCGGTCGGCGCTGCCGGGTCGTCATCGGCAAGGACACGCGCCTGTCTGGCTACATGCTTGAGAGCGCTCTGGAAGCCGGGATCGTGTCGGCGGGTGCCGACGTCATGTTGGTCGGTCCCATGCCCACGCCGGCCATCGCCTTCATCACGTCCAGCATGCGCGCCGATGCGGGTGTGGTGATCAGCGCCTCGCACAATCCCTATCAGGACAACGGCATCAAGATCTTCGCTTCCGACGGTTTCAAGCTGCCCGACGAGGTAGAGGCCGACATCGAGCGCCGCATGGGCGACCCCGAGGCACCCACGCCGGGCCCCGAACCCAATATCGGCAAGGCCATTCGCATCGACGACGGGGAAGGCCGCTACGTGCAGTTCCTCAAACACACTTTCCCCAAGACGCGCACCCTCGACGGCGTACGCGTGGTGGTCGATTGTGCCAACGGCGCCGCCTACCGGGTGGCGCCGCAGGTGTTCACCGAACTGGGTGCGGATCTGACCGTGCTGTCGGCCGAGCCGAACGGGCGCAATATCAATGACGGCTGCGGGGCCCTGCATCCCGAAAAAGTTGCGGTTGAGGTGCGCCGCACCCGTGCCGCAATCGGCATCGCGCTCGACGGAGACGCTGACCGCGTGATTCTCATTGATGAGCGTGGGGAAACCATCGACGGCGACCAGATCATGGCCATCCTGGGCACGCGGCTGCTGGCGCGCAAGGCGCTGCCAGGGAACACCGTGGTGGCCACGGTTATGTCGAACCTGGGTTTGGAGCGGGTGCTGGCTGCACGGAACGGAATCCTGCTGCGCACGGCGGTGGGCGACCGCTACGTCGTCGAGGCCATGCGCGACAAGGGGTTCGTCTTTGGCGGCGAGCAGTCAGGACACATCATCTTCTTAGAGGAAGCGACCACCGGGGACGGCTTGCTCGCGGCTCTGCAGGTGTTGTCAATCATGGTTCAGGAGGAGCGGCCGCTGTCCGAACTGGCGGCGATCATGACCCGCTACCCGCAGGTCCTCATCAACTTCGCGGTCGCACGCAAGACGCCGCTGCAAGAGTTGCCCGCTGTCGCGACGGTCGTCGGCCGGGTGGAGAAGGCCCTGGGGCAAGACGGCCGCGTGCTGGTGCGCTACTCGGGCACGGAGTCCAAGGCGCGCGTGATGATCGAGGGCACCGACGAGAGCACCATCCGCGGCTACGCCGAGGAGATCGTGGCGACCATGCAGAAGGCGCTGGCCCAATGATTCGCCTGCACGTCAACATCGATCACGTGGCGACGCTGCGCCAGCAGCGCGACACCATCTACCCTGACCCGGTGCTGGCCGCTGGCCTGTGCGAGCTGGCCGGCGCTGACGGCATCACCGCGCACTTGCGCGAGGACCGGCGCCACATCCAGGACCGCGACGTGCGCCTGTTGCGTCAGACCGTGCGCGGCGTGCTCAATTTGGAAATGGCAGCGGTGCCATCGATCGTGGATATCGCCCTGGAGGTCAAACCCGATTTCTGTACGCTGGTACCCGAGAAGCGGCAGGAACGAACCACGGAAGGCGGGCTCGATCTGCGCGGGCAGGGCACCGTCATCGGCCGGGCGGTGCGCAGCCTGCGCGATGCCGGCATTGGTGTCAGCCTGTTCATCGATCCCGAGGAAGACGCGGCCCGGGCCAGCGCCGATCTGGGCGCCACTTGCGCCGAGCTACATACGGGTGATTACTGCCACGCGGCTCCCAGCAGTGAGACGGCACGTCGCGAGCTGGCCCGGCTGGAAAGGGCCGGGCGCGCGGTGGCAGGCGCTGGGCTGCGCCTGGCCGCGGGGCACGGCCTCGACTACGCCAATGTCGGCCCCGTGGCGGCGTTGCCTTTCTTGGAGGAGCTGAACATCGGTCACAGCATCATCGCGCGTGCCGTGCTGGTCGGCATGGAACGCGCGGTGGTCGACATGCGCGCGGCCATCGCCGCCGGCGCCAGGAACAAGGAGTAAGGATCCCTTGGCCTTGGTGCTTTCGGCAGCCCAGATGAAAGCGGTCGACCGCGCCGCCATTGACAAGCTCGGGCTCCCGGGCCTGGTCCTGATGGAGAACGCGGGTCGCGGAGTGGCGGATATCATTGCCCGGGAGAAGCCCCGCCTGTCTGACCTGGACGTGCGCGTGGTGTGTGGTGCCGGCCAGAACGGCGGTGATGGCTTCGTGGTGGCTCGCCACCTGCTCGATCGGGGCGCACAGGTGCAGGTCTTCTTGGCCATGCCACGCGAGAAGATGACCGGCGATGCCGCGGTCTTTTCGCGCGTATTCGAAGCCCTGCCCGGCGCGCTGGTGCGCGATGCTTCGTTCGAAGAGGACGCCACCACCTGGCGCGCGTATCTGGCCGGGGCTGACGTGATCGTGGATGCCGTGTTTGGCACCGGGCTGCGCTCCGACGTGACCGGCCCGGCCGCGGCTGCCATTCGCGCCATGAACGCGGTCGACAGCCTGCGCGTCGCGGTTGACATTCCCTCGGGACTGGACGCCGACACCGGCGCCGTGCGCGGGGTCGCCTTGATCGCGCACGTGACGGCCACCATGGGCTGTCGCAAACTGGGGTTGGTCCTGGATCCCGATGCGCCAGTCGGGCGGGTCGAAGTCGTGGATCTTGGCGTTCCGCCCGACGCGGCTGTGGAAGCCGCCAAGGCCGAGGGACCGCTGTGCTTCTGGCTGCAAAGCGAGGGCGTGGCGAGGATGTTGCCCCGACCGGGTCCGGGGGCTCACAAGGGCACGGCCGGTCACGTCTTGGTCATCGCCGGGTCGGCTGGCAAGACAGGTGCCGCGCTGCTGGCGGCCCGCGCGGCTCTGCGCACCGGCGCGGGCCTCGCTACTGTGGCGACGACAGCGGCTGGCCAGGCGGCGCTCGACGCCAAGGTCGTGGCCGAGATGACGGCGTCCTACGCCGACGGCGACGACGCCGACGATGCGAGCTATTCGCGCATTTTGGCCCTGGCAGGCCGCATGAAGGCGGCGGCCCTGGGACCGGGCATTCCCACCGGTCCAGGCATGGCGGCCCTGGTGCGCCGGCTGGTGGTCGAGTTGCCCATACCTCTTGTCGTTGACGCCGATGCCCTGACCCTGTTGGCTGAGGACGCTGGCCCCGTGGTGTCGTCAGCCCGCGCCGCCCGCATCTTGACTCCTCACCCCGGCGAGATGGCGCGTCTTTGCGGTCTGCCAGTGGCCGAGATCATGAAGGACCGTTTGGGCCACGCCCGTCGACTGGCCGAGCGATCGCGTGCGGTGGTGGTCTTGAAGGGCGCGCGCACGGTGATCGCATGCCCCGAGGGAACGGCCCACATCAACCCAACGGCCAACCCGGCCCTGGGCACCGCTGGCAGCGGCGATGTCCTCACCGGGGTCATCGCATCCTTGCTGGCGCAGGGGTTGGCGGCGCCCGATGCCGCTTGTGCGGGCGTGTTCGTGCACGGTGAATCGGCGGAAAACGCCATCCGGACGCTGGGTTCACACAATCTCATGGCGGGCGACTTGCCCGACGCGATCGCACGTACCCTGGAAGGGCTGCGCTCGTTGTAGACTGGGGCTATGACCAAAGACACCATCATCGCCGCGCTTTCGGCCGAAGGCCTGCAAGCCAATCAAGACAGCTTCACGATTCCCGAGGAGCGCGAAGCCGTTTTCCTCGTGGCTGCCCCCGGCGATGTGATGCCGGTGAACAAGGTCATTCGGGTCGAGCTGCGCGACAAGGTTCTCAGCCTGCAAACCGTCAAGGACGAGCACTTCTGGTTCACCTACGACCTCGTCCTGGGCCTGCGCCTGATCGCGGCCAAGCCGGGCAAAGAGCGCGTCGCGGGCTTCGCCAAGTAGCTTCGCGGTTGCAACCCAGCAAACGAGGTGGTTCACCTTCTCAACCAGCGGCGGTCGAGAACGCAGAGGGGAGAGGGGAGAGCACAGAGTCGGAGAGAACGCTGTGATGTTCCGGCGTTCCAAAAGGATCTTCGCGGCTTGCGAAGAAGCGCGACGCCAGAAGTGCAGAGATCGAATGAGTGCCTGTCCGGTCCGGCTCTGTGACCTCTCCTCTCACCTCTGTGTTCTCAGCCGCGCGCGGCTATCGAGACGAATCAGCTGACGCCGTTTGGTCGCGGCCGTCGGCCGTCAGCGGATCGACATCGACCAGCTGGCGATGGTGCTCTTGCCTTTGTAGGCAGGAAAGCCGAAGGACTGCATCTGATTCAAGATGCACATGGGCAGCGGCCCTTTGCCCTGACCATTGACCCGCACCGCCTTGACCCGTCCCGTGGGCTGGACCACGAAGTCGACTTCGATGGTCGGAACGCCCCTGCCCATGATGCAGGGAACCAGTCGGCGGTAGTTGGCGTGCATGACTCTGTCGATCGTGCCCTCGTCCAGGATGGCATCGCCACCCCCTTGGCTCACGTCGCCGAGATCCATATTGTTGTTGAAGTCCTCTGCACGGCCAGCCACGCCCCCGGGGCCTGCGCCGGGCCCCCCACCGTGCCTGGCGCCGCGCTTGTGTTCTGGGAACGAGATTTTGACGTCCTTGAGGAACGCATCCACGTCGGCTTCGCTCACGCGTGAGGCCAGGACGTCATCCTTGGCCGCCACGCGCTTGTGGATGAACCAGGCCAGGCCCCCGGCCAGTGCCAGGACCGCCGTACCGATGATGAACAGAGTCCAGCGGCCCTTCTTGCGCTCCACGTGCTCGTGGGCTCGCTCAGCCTGAGCCCGTCGCTGCGCTTCGAGCCGGCGCTCGTTGAGTCGGGTGAATTCAATCAGCTGCGGATGTTCGCGAATTCTTTGCCGGTCGCCTGAATCCACATCGACGATGGTGTCGTCGCCGGTGAAGATGCCCTTGTCCATCTGGGCCATCACTTGGGCCAGGGAGAAGGGGCCGAAGTCGAGTTTGTCCTTCTGGATGAGCCAGCGCTCGTACTCCTCGGTCAGGCGCACGGCATCGGCGACACTGAAGGACTTCCCCATGGTCAGCCGGACAGGCTTGGGAGGAGCGACCGCGGCGGGTGAGCTTCCCGCCATGCTGGCAAGCACGGCCCCTAGCGCATCCCAAAGTTCTCTTGGCCGGGAGAAACGCGTTTCCGGAAGGGGGGCTAAGCCGCGAGCCACCACCGCATCTACGGCGGGCGGAACCGCCGAGTTCACCTGACTGGGCGGCCACAGTGGCGAGGCCGGGGCATGACCGGTGAGCATTTCGTAGAGGATCGCCGCGAGGGAGTACACGTCCGCCGCAGGCGATGGTTCTTCACCTGCCGACATCTCGGGCGCGAGGTAGGCGCCATGCGAGTTTGAGTCAGGACCACCTCGCCGAGCCAGCGCGGGCAACGCACGCGAGAGGCCCAAGTCGGTCAGCTTGACCCGCCCGGCACCGGTAACCCGGATCGCCGCAGGATTGACGCCTCCATGGATCAGGGCCGAATGAACCGTATCCAGGGCGTTGGCCACATGCCCGAGCAAGACATGGGCGTGATTCAGGCCGATCACGTTGCCTTCATTGCGCCGGGCGTCGAAGATCTGTCGTAGACTCGCACCGTCCACGGCCTCCGAGGCTACGTAGACGCGGTCACCGTCGAGGCCCCACGCAACCAGCGTCGCCAGGTTCTTGTGTGGCACGCGAGCAGCCTGGGCAAGGTCAGCCTCTGCAGCGGACAGCGTCATTCCCCTCGCGCTGAAGACACGCAGGGATACCGAGGCGCCACCTTGAGAATCTTGCGCTTGGTAGACGTCGCTGCCGCATTCCTCGCCCAAGAAGCGCTGGATCTGGAAGCGACCGCCGACCAGAGTGCCCGCCGCGATCTGGTTGTTTGGTTTCATGTCTGCGGAAAGCAAAGGGCTCATGGGCGGGGGTAATACTACAGGCTCTTTCCCTATCGACGCTAACAGGAATTTTCGCTAGCCGGGGCGCAGGGTCAACCACGCAACATGTCCGAATGTGAATGGCGCCTTGCTGTACAACGCCAAGGAGGAGCAGCCGGAATTCCCGCTGACCGTCGCTGGGGCGCTACTAGGAACTCCTGAATCGCCGT
Source organism: Myxococcales bacterium (assembly GCA_003153875.1). Next base: position 13,089 of record PMBY01000432.1, read on the forward strand.
ACCAGCTCGCGCAGTCTGCGCGAGCCGCCACCCTCGCGAAAAACGAATCGGATGCCGCTCTGTCCCGGACCAGCGTGATAGATCACACGCCCGGCGATGGCCATGGGCGCCACACCGCCAGGCGGCACCAGGTCCAGCACCACTTCTGTGCCAAGAGGTGGGGTCACCTTTGCGCAGACCAGCGCGCCGTTGACACTGATTTCACGTAGGTCGCCGTCCACTGGCTCGGGATTGCTGGCCAGGCGGAGCTTGACCGGCAAGCCGATGGGGATTCGCGTGTGCCGTCGGCGTGGAGTGGGTTTGCGCTGCCCACCGAGGGTTTCCAGCACGAAATCACGCTTGGCCCCTTCTTCCGTCGCGAACTTGACCAGGGCGCCGGCTCGCACGCGCAGCCGGGGCAAGGCTGGCCGCCATGACATCACCGTGCCGCGAACAAAGACCCGATTGGGCAGGGCTTTGCAAACGATCTCTACGACGACCTCGTCATCTGGTGCAAGCTGTTTGGTAGTGGGACAGAAGATCCCACCCTCGGGATGATCAGTTTTGTAGAAACCGCGAAACTCCTCAGCACTCCTGCAGCGGACACGCAGAATGTTCAACGCGTACCCCCTCCCAAAGGGGCCTGATACTGATGGTGGCCTGCCTACCGTGATTGTACTAGCTTTCGCACTTCGTTGATGTCAATCCGTATTCACATCGGCGGCCGGCCTTGTTCGCCCCAAGAAGCTGCTGTGCCGGTCTTCGACAGAGGCTTCCTTTTTGGCGACAGCGTCTACGAGACGGTGGGCACCAATCGAGGGCGGCTGGTCTTTCTCGACGACCACTTGGACCGTCTGGCTCGGTCCGCGGAGCGCATCTACCTGCGGCTTCCCCCGCGTGACGAGATCGTGCGGGCGGTGCGGGACACGCTGGCAGCGGCGGAGAACATCGAGTCCCGCGTGAGGATCATGGTGACGCGGGGCGATGGAACGGTGGATCTCGATCCCGCCGCAGCCGGCCAACCGCGCCTGGTGGTCATCGTCCAGCCGTTGGGTGGACCGTCGCCAGAGTTGTACGAGAAGGGCGCCGAGGTCGAGATCGTGTCGGTGACCAGAAACTCGCCGCGAGCCATCGATCCCGCGGTCAAGTCCGGCAACTACCTCAATAATGTAATGGCCATGGGCGAGGCCCGGCGGCGGCGTCCCTCAGCCCATGAGGCCATCCTATGTGCGGCCAACGGTAGCGTGGCTGAGGGAGCGACCAGCAACGTGTTCGCGGTGGTCGACGGCCAGATTCACACGCCAGCGCTTGAGGTGGGGATTCTGGATGGCGTGACTCGCGGGAAGGTTCTGGCGTTGGCGCGCACAAACAGCATCATGTGTCATGAGGTTTCATTCATGAGCCCTGACGAGCTCCGGCAGTCAGACGAGATCTTCTTGACCAGCTCGGTGCGCAGCGTGCTGCCCGTGACTCGGGTCGACGGGCAGATGTTGGGTGAGGGCAAACCTGGCATCGTAACCCGGAGGCTGATGGTTCTCTATCGCCAGCTCGTCGAGGCGCAAACATGAACCCCGCGCAGGCGGGACTGAAGTTCTTCGTGTTGAGCGGCGCCATTCTGATTCTGGCTGGGGTGGCCCAGGCGCTGGTCCGGCCTCCCAAGGCGCGCGAACGCGGGGTGCAGCGCTACTTCAACGGGGCTACGGTCCGAGCCGTGGCGTTCGTGACCGTGGGGGTGCTGGCCATCATGGTGGGGCTGGGCGTGATTCGGATCGGGTGAGTTCGCCAAGGCAAGTTCCTTGAGCCGGGGAGGCAACCCGGCGGAACTTGATCTTGCATGAAGGCTCCCGTCACGAACCGGCATTCGGAAAACAGTCCACTCACGGCGATGGCACGATGGTCCGCGCTCGTCGCGGCCTTGGCGAGCGCTGCGATGGTCTGCGGTTGCTCGTCGAGCGCTACGGGTGGGGCGCCGACCGGAGGCAATCCCTCGCAGGCTGGCGTCGTCAGTTCGGCGGGCAGCCTCGTGACGGGCGGCAGTCTGGCCACGGGTGGTGCTTTGGCCTCCGGCGGGAACCCGATTGCTAGTGGGACCGTCTCCACGGGCGGCCTGACTGCGACCGGTGGCTCTCCTGTCCCAGGCGGAACTACTTCTCTTGCAGGGAGCACAAGTTCGGGCGGGGCGAGCAGCTCAGGTGGGGCGAGCAGCTCAGG
>PMBY01000278.1:0-9520 GCA_003153875.1 Myxococcales bacterium
GGCCGCCCATTCCCGCAGAAGGGTCTCGGGGCTCGCAAGGCGAAAGCCTTCCTTCCCTTCGACAACCCACTCCCTGTCGCGCAGGCCCTTCTTCACGTTCGCCACCTGCCCGATGCTCACGCCAGCCTCGTCGGCCAACGCCTGGGTTTTCCACCACTTGGACTTTCCCATCAACAGCACGCGGAGCACCCGTGTAGCTTTGGGCGCGTACAGCGAGCGGAGATCTCGCCTCTGCGTGAACCTGTTGCGGAAGCCNNACCTGGTCAAAAGACAGGCGACAGTTCCCGGCAAGGTCGAGGTACCCGATGCCGTCCTTCTTGCAGATCTCGGCTGACTCCGGGGATACATAGGGTGCCGCGAATACGCCGTAGGCGTCTGGGAATTCGCTGCGGAGGCGCAGAAGCTGGTTGACCGCTTCTCTTGCCAGGCGGGGCTGGCCCGAGGTCTTGACCTCGACGATGATCTGGCTGGACGCACCCGCCTTGGTCCGAAGGTTGAGCACGAGGTCAGCCTCAGCATCGCTCCGACGCCGGCGCTCCGTTGCCGACCTTACCCGGATGAAGGGCACTTCCTGCAGACATGCCGTCATCGCCTTCGCGGCTTGTCTTTCTATGTCATGTTCTTTCACGGCATCACGTACTTTCAGCAGACGCTGAAAATGATCTATCTAGTGAAACTGTGGTGTCAAGTTGCTTTCACCGCATGTGCCACTTTCAGCAAACGCTGAATCGATCGGCTCGTCCTTGGCCAGCATCGCAGAATCGATGCGGGTCTCAAGGCAACGATATTGCACATGACGAACGCAGCAGCCTGAACGCCGCGGCGGGTTGGCGGCATTTCAGCAGGTGGTGCCGGGTAGCCATCCCGGCGCCTGCTGGATCTTTTCTGTTGCCATTTTGTTGCCGTGACTTTGCAGCCACGAACGGAATCAGACGGAACTGTGGGGGACGCAGGGGACTGCCCGTTGCCATGATATCCGATAGTTACGAGCCAACGTGCCGTCCCCATTCAGTTTTTTCGGACCCACGGAACGGGGCAGTACCCGGCGCCTCCACAACAACCTCATGGTCGATGTGATAGGGATGTTTAGTGCCGCGCAACCCGATAACGGCTGGACCGCAGGGCGACAACCCGGTGGCTCGATTCCCACCGCTGCCTGCCATCCCACCGGCTCCGCAGCAGCCGCCCGACGAGCGCCAGGCCAAGGCGGTTCAAGTCATCGGCGGTCTGGCGAGCGCGGTAGAGACCGAGATGCACGTGGCTGGACCGAACCTCACGACGGGGTACTACGCATCTTCCGTTGACCTCGGCCGCCTGCAAGCCGAGCTTGGCAGGGGTGTCGCTCGCCTCACCGCCGCGCAGCTCGAAGAGCGATGGGACGAGGTGTTTTCCTGGATGCGCCGCTTGCTGCGCTCCTGGGTGCAGCGCTGCAAGCTGGTGAAGATCGAGCGCCAGGAGCTTGGTATTCGCGTCAAACTCGAGACACAGGATGATCACGGATATTACCACACCGGAGGTGCAGCCTGGTGCGATCCGAAGCCACTCCGTCGGTGTCATGGGCTACCGAGGCGCGCCCGCCAAGGACTGCCGCTACCTTCTACAACATCTCGTCGATTGGTTGAACGATCCCTCGTTCCAGCCGGACGCGGAACACGGGGTCATAAAGCCCATTTTGGCGGCGGTTCTCGCGCACCTGTACCTGGCCTGGATTCACCCATTCGGCGACGGCAACGGCCGCACCGCCCGCCTAATCGAGTTCGCCATCCTGGTCTCGGCGGGCGTGCCCATGCCCGCCGCGCACTTGCTCAGCAACCACTACAACGAAACCCGCTCCGAGTACTACCGGCAACTCGACATGGCCAGCCGCTCGGGCGGCGACGTGATCCCGTTCATCCGCTACGCCATGCAGGGATTCGTCGATGGTCTACGCGACCAGATCAATCTCGTACGCGACCAGCAGCTCCGTGTGGCATGGGTCAACCTCGTCTATGACCGGCTTCGTGCCGCGGGTGGGGGTGCAGCCGTGGTCAAACGCCGGCGCGAGTTGATCCTCGAAATGTCCGGCGCGGACCGCAAGCAGCCCCTGACGGTCGATCAGATCTCGACACTCAGCCCGCAACTCGCCCGGCTGTATGTCGAGCGGACCCACAAGGCGCTCAGGCGCGATCTCAATCATCTGAAGAGCCTGGAGCTGGTGGTTGCAGACGGTTCCGGTCGCTACCGAGCGAACGTGGAGATCATCGCCGCCTTCCTGCCCGCACGGCGAACCACGGCGATGCCGCAGCCCACGGTGCGCCAAGGATAGCGGCACGTCCGACACCAACGAGGTGGACGTAATCCTGTCCGAGTGCCGGTGAGCGATCCCTTCGGACGGCCGGCTCGGCTCAGTGGCCGTGCGGGCCCCCGCTTCTCGCTACGTCCAGGTGACGTCGAGGGCCTTGCGCGGTGGAATGGCTGCGTACTCGTGTTTCGCGTAGCCGAGCAGCGTGGCGGCGTGGGCCTGGCGCCCCTCGGGGATGCCGGCCAGTTTGACGACGGCGGGGGACATGCTGAGCGCGATTTGAAGATACCCGGCCCAGCAGGTGCCGAGTCCCAAGGCCTCGGCGGCGAGCTGGAAATAGGTGACCGCAATGGCGGCCGAGCCCGGGCCAGTGGGATCCGAGGCAGGCGTGTGGGCCAAGACCACGTGAGGGGCGTGGCGCAGGATCAGATCCTCGCCCTTTTCCCAGGCCACCAGAAAGCGGGCGAAACCAAAACGCTCGGCCAACGGGTGTTTCTGCTCCACCAGCGTGCGTGCCCATTCCAGCACGCCCGCCGCAAGCCTGTGGACGGCATCAAGTCCGCTCACCACGGTCCAGGCCACCGGCTGACGATTGATCCCCGAGGGTGCGAAACGGGCGCTATCCAGCGCACGCGCAATGATCTCGCGCGGAATCAGCTTGTCCCGATACCGTCGAATCGAACGCCGCGCTTGCAACAACTGCTCGGCCTGCTCGGGACTGATCGTGTGCGCGGTGTTCATCGGCCGCAGGTCGCTACGAGGCAAGAACGTGAGCGCCAGCGCACCCGCACGGCAGACTGACACGCAGTGGCCGCAGCGGATGCAACGGTTGCCCTGACTGGACGTGGGCACGGCGCCGACAAGTGTGGTCTCCAACTCAAGCACGGACACCGGGCAAACCGAGACACAAAACCCATCATGAAGACAGCGTTCCTGGTCGACGACGACGTGGTTCACGGCGAATCTCCTTTGAGCTGCGTTCATAGCGCAAATTCGGAGCGTGGCCACCTGCTCGATGGAGGCAGCAAGGAAGTCCTGTGATCTCTTCGATGAGTTGATCCACGTCGGTGAGATCCGGGCCGTGCTCTGACCATATATCTGGCCATATTCGACCGTATGTGCACACTAGCTATATGGGACACGTGCGAAAGATTTCGATGGCAGTGGCGCGGTGCTGACGTTCAGCGCTGCCNNNAAACCGCGGAATTGCGCGTCGGCTCTACACTTGGTACGCGACGGGCTCATGCTGGCCGAAAACGTGTCGATACCAAGGACGGAGCAAGACAATGGGTTCAGCAACTGAAGCAGCTGACAGGAATGTCACCCCTTGCGACGACGATCTCAAGGCAATCCATCTACGGCTGGAGATGCTTGCGCAAAAGACGAGGGACTTTCCTCTCGAATGTTCCCTTGGAACGTGCGATTTCCTCTTTGAATCCAGGGATGAGATCCAGACCCTTCTCGAAAGCCTGACTGAGGAGCTCTCGGAATCTATTGACGCCGCCTGATCCTTCTGTCTTCAAAGCGGCGTCGAGTGCGCCGGCTCGCCCTGTCTGGCCGTCCCATGGTGCTGCAGGGTTGGCCCGTTTGCGATTTTCGCCAGGAGAGGCGCCCTGGTCCGCTCGCACCGCTCATGCTGCCAGGGCAATTCCCCGCCTTCCCGCGGCGCCCCGAAGCAGCTTGGTCAGGTTCAGGCCAAGCACCGCACGTTGGCCGCACACGCCCATCATTGCAGCCGAGCGAGCAGCCGGGCGGTTGAATCCTGTATCGGCAAGCCCCAGCGCCACCGCCTGTTTCACCACCGCCTCGTTGATCAGCCTGCACCCGTCCTCGCCCAGAAGCTGCGCGAAATCCTGGATCGTCGTGAAGTCTGGCGTCCAGTCGGTCTCTGTCAGTCCACACAGATAGCGCGCCGGCGCGTAGTACCGAATTTGCTCCTCCGCCTCGCGGTAGGGCATTTTTCGAATCGCCATCAACGTCAGCGCCCCAAGCGTCGCCCGCAACTGCGGCGGCCGTCCCGCCGCGTTCTTGAGCTTCTTCGCGCGAATCTTCTCGGCTCGCATCTCCATCTCGGTCCAGTCCACTGTGTCGGTCAGTACCACCATTGGATGATTCTCGGGCAGCGAAATCGCGGGCCGCTTCGAGCGTGGAAATAGCTCGGGCTGGCGGTTGCCAACTGGGCGTCGTGCAGGCATTGCGGACCTCCTTGGTCACGTTTCCCATCAGCCACATTTCGTCGCAGTTGTCGATCCCCCACGACGAGAAAACGCACAAGCTTCGCCGATTTTCGCGAGGACAATGATCGGCCTTCCGAGGCGCAGATCGGCCAGCGTGAGCGATAGCGGTAGCGTGAGCGACCAGCGTGGCGCGGCCAGCGTGGGCGACTCGCGTGTGCGCGAGCGGCACGCGGCACGCGATCCGTCCTTCCGCGTACCGCCCACGAACTCGCTCACCCTCACGCTCTCGCCCACGCGGCACGCGACCCGCGACCCGCGGGCCGGCCCTGCGGGCGGCCCGCAATTTCCCGACAAGCTCTAGCTATGCCATACCTGTCAATGAAGCGACGGTCGGCTGGCGGCTCGTGCATAATCGCTTCGATGGGACTATTCTAGGCTTCGCGCAGACAGCATCATGTCTGTTGGGACCCAACCAGAAAGGCAATTCAATGAGAAAACTGGTGGTCTTGAGTGTGGCGTTGTTGGGCTTGGCGGGCTGCAATGGCGCAGGCTCGGCGCCGGTCGGGACCGGCGGCACCACGTCTGCGGGCGGCACCGACACGAGCGTCATCCCAACAGGCGGGTCCACGGCAACGGGCGGCTCGATCGACCTCGGCGGGACGTCCGGCGCTGCCGGCGCGGCTACCGGTGGCGCCGTCAGCATTGGCGGCACCACCACCCCCGCAAGCAGCAAGACTGGTGGCACTCCCACGCCCGGTGGAACCACCAGCGTCGCCGGCACTCCCAAGACCGGCGGAACCGCCAGCGTCGGCGGCACTCCCAAGACCGGCGGCACCACCAGCGCCGGCGGCACTACCAGCGCCGGCGGCGTAACCACTGGCGGCACTACCGGCACAGCGGGCACGCCCGGGACATGCCAACCCTCTGCTTGTGGATCGCACAAGTGGGCTTGCTGGAAAATGCCGAACCCAACCGGCTCGGGTCTGCCCAACCCCGCGAGCTACACAGTCGCCAACGGCGTGGTGCATGACAACGTCACCTGCCTCGATTGGCAGCAGGTCGAGTCGAGCACCAGCTACACAAACGCCGATGCCATCACCTACTGCGAGGGACTGTCACTCGGTGGCTACGACGACTGGCGCGCACCGACCCGCGTCGAGACGGAGTCCATCATGGACTGGACACGCAGCCCTGCTATCGACGCGGCCTTCACCGGCGCGAGCGGTTTCCACAAGACCGGCTCCAACTGGATCCTCACCATTCGGCAAGCCGGCGCCGGCAAGACCTGCGGTGCGGCCGCAGCGGATCCTGACGCCGGGACAACGACCGGTCCCGGCACCTGCGCCTGGGCCTTCAACTTCGGCGATGGCATCGTGAGCAATGCCTCTTCTGCTACCGGCGCCGCGCGCATCCGCTGCGTGCGCGGTAACGGGACGGGCGAAGCCTTCAGCGACCCTGCCGTGGCGCCACCCAACCAGTACAACGTCATTTCCACCGACGAGGTCCAGGACAACTACACCGGGCTCATTTGGCAGCGAACCGGTAATTCCTCGGGCTTTATCACCTGGGATCAGGCGGCCACCTACTGCAGCGGGTTGACTCTGGGCGGCCACACCTGGCGACTGCCCTCGGTTCGCGAGTTGGCCACCCTCGTGGACGAAGCCCAAGTGGCGCCGGCCATCAACCGCACCATGTTCCCCAACACACAGTACGGCGCACGCAGCAACAACTGGTACTGGGCGTCGCACGCGCAAAGGGGTAGCACCACCGCCTGGTGGGGCCTCAACTACGACGATGGCTTCACCGGATTTAACGCCGGGGCCACCAGCACCGCCTGGAACTACTGGACCGTCGCCTGGGCCAAGTGCGTACGCTGACGATTGGCGTCGAAGTACGCGACAATTCTCGCCGAAAAGCCTCCGGGCTGACTGGACACCGGCTGGGCAAAAGGGGATCATTGTGCCCGAGGTTCCGATGAAGAATAGAGCAGCAATGTCCCCTTCACTCTCCGTCGGAAAACTGCGCCCGCTTGCCACCGGGGTAACTTCATTTCTGGCTTTGGTCGTCTACGCGGTGTCTATGTCCAGTGGGTGCAGCTCGGCGAGTTCACCTGCGAACACGCAGAACGCTGGAAACAGCGGCGGCCAATCAGCCGCCAATGCCGGAGCCGGTGGTTCGCTTGCAACTGGCGGCACTTCCAGCACCGGCGGCGTGACGATTGCGGGCGGCACTCCCAGTACTGGCGGCGTGACCGTCACGGGCGGCGCTCCCAGTACTGGCGGCGTGACCGTCGCGGGTGGCATCTCCGGCACAGGCGGCCTGACGACAGCGGGTGGCAGCCCTGGCACAGGTGGCTTGGCCAGTACTGGCGGCATCTCCGGCGTCGGTGGCCTGACCATCGCAGGCGGCATGTCGGGAACCGGCGGCTTGGCTGCTACTGGCGGTGTCAAGAACACAGGCGGCCAGCCCGCACCAGATGCAGGGCCGGGTGGCACGACCAGCTTGAGAGATGCCATGGCGCCCGACGCGCCTGCTGATGGCACCAATGGCCGCGACGCCGGTGGAGCCCCGGATCTGTCTCGCGCTGGCAGCGGCGGAGGCGGCTCAAGCAGCAGCGGTGGAGCCGGCGGAGTCGCCACCGGCGGCATCGGAAACAGCGGTGGCTCATCCGGAAACGCCACCGGAGGCAGCACGGCAAGCGTGCCCCTGGATCCGACCCTGCTTTCAAAGTGCACCGGGACGAACCCGATCAATTGCGCATTCACCGCGCCCAACGGCAACTATACGGTGACTGTGGAATTGGGCAGCGCAACCGCCGCAGCCACCACGCGCGTGCTGGCCGAAACCCGCCGCATCGTCCTGCAGCCAACCAACACGGCAGCGGGCGCCTATTTCCGCTACACCTTTGCCGTGAACGTGAGGGCAGAAAATCACGACGGCTACAGCGCCCCGGGAAACATCCTGAATCTTTCCTTCGACGGAACCTCCCCGGCGTTGCACGGGGTTGGCTTCGCGTCCGCCAACATACCCACCATATACATTGCGGGCGACTCCACGGTTTGCGACTGGGATCCCGCAACATACAATCCATTCGCCCCGGACGGGACGGACGTTTCCGGCTGGGGCCAGGAACTGTCGCAATACATGGGGCCTGGCATCGCTGTGGCCAACTACGCGGACTCGGGCGAAACTGCGAGCAGCTTCTATGGGAAGTTCTATCCTCCGGCCAAGGCGGCCATGAAGCAGGGCGATTATCTGTTCGTCCAGTTTGGCCACAACGACATGAAGTCCACCACTGATTCCGCGAACTACAGTGCCAACCTGCTCAAGTACGTCACCGACGCGAAGGCCAAGAACGTCACACCGGTTCTCATCACGCCTGTGGCGCGCTCAGGCGCGAGCGCCGCCAACCACGGCTTCAATGGTCTCGACCAGACCATGATCACTTTGGCCAAGGCCCAGAATGTCGCGTATATCGACCTCACCACGCTCGCGCTCACCTACTACGGCACCTTGTCCAGCAGCGCCAAGAGCGCGCTGTTCGTCGACGGCACCCACTTCCACGAACCCGGCGCCACGCAGATCGCCAATCTGGTTGCCCAGGCCATGAAGGGACTGGGTGTGGGGCTGGAGGCCTACGTGAAGTAGCCAGGCCAGATTCTCGCCCGCCACGCAAAACCCCGAGTTAAGGTAGCACCATGAAGTACTATTCCTTTCGTCCTACAGGTTGGCTTGCATTAGTCTACGCTGCCGCGATCACCACCGGGTGTCCCGCCCAGCAGAATTCCGCCGGGTCCGGCGGCACGACCTCAGGCGCGGCAGGCAGCAAAGCAGGAGGCACCACCGCTGCCGCTGGGGCAGCGGGCGGCACCACCGCTGCCGCCGGGACCACGAGCAACACCAGCAGTCCGACCGGTGGGACGCAGCCAAACAGCAAAGGTGGATCCAGCAACAGCGCGAGCGGCGGAACCGTGGCCTCGGGTGGCGATTCCACGCCGGCTTCCTCTGGCGGCAACGGCTCCCAGGGCGGGGCCACGGGCAGCGGCGGAGTCACCGCGGTTGGCGGCAGTTCCACGCCGGGTTCCTCCGGAGGCAGCAAGCCCGTGGGCGGGAGCAGTTCCGGCTCGGGCGGTTCAGGCGGAAGCGGCGCTTCGAAGGGTGGCGCGACCGGATCCGGTGGCGTGGCCACGGGCGGCGTCACGACCACCGGCGGCACCAGCATTGCCTGGACAACTCTGCCGCCGCCCCGGCAGTGCGGAAATGCGTTCGCGACCCAGGGCGAGGGATGCGTGACAGGGAAGGCCACGAGCACTTGTGGAGGCAATTGCACGTCTTTTGTGAATGCCTGCCAGGATACCCAGGCCAGCAAGCCGAACATGCCCGTCGCCTTCATTTGCCCGCAGTGGATATTGTTTAGCGATGCAATGAAACAGGCCGCCACTCTCGATGGCAATACCGCCTTCAATTACGCGATCGTTGGCCACGACGTTGACTACAATGGCATCGACGGCACAGCTCAAAGTGCATGCTGCCAATGCTATCAACTGGTCTACGACAATCCCTCCAACAATGATAATCAAGCCAGGGTGACTCCGGGCGACCCAAACAGTCCATCCGCGATCCAGCCCCTGCCGCCACCCCTCATCGTGCAAAGTTTTAACATGGGTGCCACGACCGACAGCTTCGACGTGTTCATGGCCGGGGGAGGCTTTGGTTCGAACAACGCGTGCGATCCAAAGGGCCAGCCGCAGGCCAATTCCGGCGAGTACATCTACACCAGCTTTCCACCAGACGGTGCCAACAACGGCGGTGTGAAGGGCGCAACGGCGTACACCGAGTGCAAGACTGCGGTGCAATGGGTGACCACGGCCAGCCTCTCGACTCCGGCCTGTCAGAGCAAGATCCAGACTGAGTGCAACATGTTTGCGGCGCCTTCGGCCACTACAACAGCCGACTCAATTCGCTCCTGCATCCAATCCAACAATCCGCAGACTTACTATCACCTTAACTGGAACGTCTACGCCATGAAGGTCGAGTGTCCCACGCACCTGACCGATCTCAC
>PMBY01000278.1:9533-14560 GCA_003153875.1 Myxococcales bacterium
AACTCGTTCTATTCCTGCGATCAGAGCGGCGTGCCCATGACCCAGCCGCAGTAGCGCGGCCGTTGAGTCGAAGGGGGCGGGTGACTACTCCAGCGCTCTGTCGATGTGCTTGAGCGCGTCGGCCCGCAATCCGAAGTTGGCCCGCACCTGCTTGATGTCGACCACGGTTTTCACGGAAAGCGGCAGCTCCACGGGATGGGCGTCTACCCGCCAGTCGTTGTCCGATAGGTCGAACAGGAGATTCGCGGCTTGCAAGCCCAGAGCCTCGTGATCGGGCACGACGGCCAGGGTTCCCAGGGGGGAGTCTGGCGCGACCAGATTGGGCACGCCCACAATGAGGGGCATCTTGGCGTCGCTCAGTTCCGTGCGCCAGGTATCGTCGACAAACTCCGCGTCGCGTACCAGGCCGTTGTCATTGAGCATCCACACGGCGTCGACTTTGCTCTTGCGGGCGAGGCTGTGAAGGGCTTCGCGCAGCCCAGCCGCTGTCACATCGTTGGGCACGGAGACGGAGATGAGCTCGAAGTGTTCCTTGGCCGCGAGTGCCGTCTGGCGTTGTATGAACGCTCGGAAGGGCGGGCGATAGATCACCCCCACGCGGTTAACCGGGGTACCAATCACCGATCGCAGGTGGACGAAGGCGGTCACGCCGGGAACCTCATAGGCGATGCCGGTGGCCCTCCGGAGTCGGGCCTGCGCTTGCTCTACGAAAGAGGCCATCAACAGGACTGCGGGGGGCGTCTTGGCAGTCGGATTGGACGTCTGGACCTGGTAGTAGAGGTTGATGGTGGCGTTGTTCATCAAGACCACGCAAACCGGGTTCGTGGCTTGCATTACGGCGGCCAGCTCGACGGCTGTGGTTTCCGGCCCGACGGCAAAAGTGTGGATGTTGAAGCTTTTCTGCACCTCAGAGACCAAACTCCTGCGGACTTCGACGAAGTTAGGCGAGCTGGGCATGGCGATGAGGAGAGTCGGGGCGCCGGTTCGTGCCGGCGGATCCACGAGGACCGCCGCTGCCTGGGGGGCCGCGCCGGTCCCGGTCTCGCTCCCGCCAGTCGCGCAGTCTGCCAGGCAAACGAGCAAAGCCGATAATGCAGGCACCAGCCACTTCATGTTCTTTTCGCCAGTCATGGGACGCTCCAGGTGTCGACGCCCAAGAGACGCCTGGTGGGGCCGTCGAGGCTTTGGAAGGATCGGACGACGACATCACGAACCGCGGGATTCAGCACCGCAACCGCAGGCAAGCCCACCGGGCCACCCGGAAGTTCCTTCGTCTTGATGACCAGGCGGGTTCGCTCCAGCAGCCGGCCCAGCATGGAACTGGGAAGAACAATGCCATCGGCTGCGGAGAACTCGAGAAGGGGCAGAAGATCCTCGATCTTTGCCACCCGCTTGATCTTGAAGTCCTTGGTCTTGAGCAGATTGTTGAGGAAGGTCTGAGTGCCGTCGTGGCCGAGCAAGTCGACCACACCAATGGTTTTCCCTTCCACTGAACCCTCCAAGGGCTGATTGACCGAAGCAAGCAAATAGGGCTCGGTACTTTTCCCCCCGCGCTGCCCTTGCAGGCACGATGCTTTTCCACGTTGCTGCAGGACCGGCGCAATGCTCAGCACCGCATCGGGATGGCCATTGGTCAACCCTTCCTCGAAGTCGCGAAAGCGGCCGAAGACAACAATACCCAGCTCGGGCAGATGTTGTTGCAGTGTTTTCTCGACGATGCTCGACTTGGCATCGAGCTGGAGAAAGACATGCACCACAGGCTTGCTCGCTTGGGCCATCGCCTGTTGCGGCGGCTGATAGGGGTGCACAATCCCGAGGCCCAGCAGCAGCCACACGATGGGCTGCGGCCAGCGTCGGCGGGGGTTGCGAAGACGGGTCATTGGGTTGTCGAGGCCGCGGCCTCCACAGCCTCGGCACCGAAGCGCGGCCCCACTTCGGGCAATGGGAAGACAAAGCGGAAACAAGTGCCTTGGCCGGGTTTGCTGACGACCGCGATGCGGCCGCCCAAGTCGTCCACTTGCTGGCGGATCGCGGAAAGGCCAATGCTGCGGCCGGAAACCGTGGTGACCTCGTCTTTGGTGCTGAGTCCCGAGGCGAACATTGCGCGAATCAAATCATCCTCGGTGGCAGTGGGCAAGCCCATTTTGGTCGCGGCGCCTTTCACGCCCTGCCAATCGATACCGCGGCCGTATTCCTCGATCTCAACCACCAGCTTGCGATCCCTGACCGCGGTCGAGAAGCGCAGTTTGCAGCGTCCCAACCTGCCCGCTCGCTCGCGCTGGGAAGACGTCTCCAGGCCATGATCCACCGCATTGCGCACGACGTGAACCAGATCGGTCCAGACTTCTGCGAGGCGAAGTAGTTCATCCCCGCCACCACCAGCAAGGTTGCCGTCGAAACGACGATCAACGTCGCGGTCATGGTGCGAACCAGTTTCGCCCGCAGGCTCGTCCTCATCGCGGATCCTATGCAAGAAGTAGCGACAGAACGGCCGGGGAGCTTGAAGGCGCTCGCAGCGTTCGGTCAGCGCGCCATCCTGCGCGGATTCGGCTGCTGGCCAGGACAGCAGCGTTGTCTCAAGCATTTCCGGGATCGGCCGAAGGACGATAACAGACACCATGGCTGTCAGCGGACGACGCCGACGCGATCCCCGACGCTTGCGTCTGGTTTGTGTGCGCTGGATGAACCGGGAAGGCGAGGACTGTTCGGCGAAACCACTATGAGCAGTGGGCACTCGGTCATCCTCATCGACCCGGAGGAACAGGCGCGCGATACTCTCATCGAGCGCCTGCGCATGCAGGGCTTTCAGGCCAAGGGATTCGCGGGCCCGGTCGAAGGGGCCAATGCAGCCCTTTGCAGCCCCCCCTGCGCAGTCGTCGCGGATCTGTGGATGGCTGGCATTTCGGGCGTGCAACTGACGCGGCTGCTGCGTGCCGAGCCCGCTACCGAGCGCGTGCCTGTGATCTTGCGTGGTCCCGACGGTCCGCGAAACCGGTTTTGGTCTGAACGAGCGGGCGCGGCCGCATACGTGGTCAAAGGTCGCATGGGGGATCTTGTGCGAGCCCTTGGCCGCTACATCGTTCCCGGGGCCAACCAGCAGGAGGAATTCTTCACACAGCTCCAGGACGCGGAATCGGCCCTGCGTGATCGTATCGCGGCCTATCTGGACGCCGCTCTCTTCGAATCCGTGCTGGCCGCCGAGGTACGCGCGCTCTCGACCTGTGGAACGTTTGATCGCCTGTTCGATCGGCTCACGCAGTTCGTCTCGCAAGTCATGTCCTATCGTTGGCTGGCTCTCTTGGTGCATCACCCCTCGCACCTCGGCCTGCACGCGCACCCAACCGCACGCGGAGAATGCGAGCAGGAGGTGCGCCAGGCTCTCAATCTGCCGGCGGATACAGTGGTCCTGCGCATCGAGGACGAGGAAGCGTCGGCGGCTTGTGCCAGCGCTGCACCCTTGGTTCGTCCCATTGAGTTCGGCCAGGAAATCATCGCCCGCATCGCGCTTAGCCAGAAGGGGGTCGGGGATCGTGAGGACACGCGCGTTCTCGATGTAATTGCCCGCGAGCTGGGCGGTCCCCTGCGTATGACCCTGCTGGTCGAGGAAACTCAGCGCGCAGCCACCACCGATCCGCTAACCGGGCTGATGAATCGGCGTGCCTTTCTCGCCGCCTTGGACGTGGAACAGTCCCGCTCCGAGCGCCATGGCTATCCCATGTCACTCCTCATGCTGGACTTGGACCACTTCAAGTCGATCAACGATGAGCACGGACATGCCATGGGCGATCAGGTCCTGGTTGCGTTTGCTCGGCTGCTCGCCCAGCACGCGCGCAAGACCGACATCGTGGGGCGTTGGGGAGGCGAAGAATTCGTGATGGTGCTCTCCGGTGCCAACGAAGCGGGTGCTCGCCTTGTGGGCGAACGCATCCGTCGCGCCGCGGAAGCAATGGCGGTGCTGAACGAGAAGAGTCAACGCGTGTCGGCTACCGTCTCCATCGGCGTCGCGTGTCTGGAGGTAGAAGACACGCTAGACGGACTCATCGAGCGGGCCGACCATGCCATGTACGAGGCCAAAGCGGGTGGCCGCAACCGCGTGGTGGTGGCGCCCACGGTGCTGCGGCGCACGGGAACCGAGATGGAGATCCCCAAGGAGCTGCTTCGCTAGCGGGCTTCAGCTCGCGGCGCCGTCTACCGAAAAGCACCTAACGAGACCGAGATGCCTGGTGATTCCAACAAAGCGCGATTGGCTGAGCTTCTCTGCCAGTGCACGGCCCAACTCCTCGCCGAATTGGGGGTGCAGCCCGAGCCGCTCACTGGGGCGCCGAGCACGCCCGATGCCGGCGAGAGCGTCGCGGCCTTCAGCGGGTTCGGCAATGATGAGCTTCGAGGCTCGTTCACTTTCTTGGGTCCCAGCGAGCTCTTTTCCCGGCTGCATCCCTTGCCCCCCGCCGCGACACCGCGGGATTTGACCGACTGGGCCTGCGAACTAGTGAACCAGTCGGTCGGCCGCTTTCGCAATCGCTTGCTGGCCTACGGGGTGAAGCTGGCCCTCAGCGTTCCGCAAAGCGCGTTGGCCGAGAGTTTGCGTCTGGCCTCCAGTCTGCAGCCCGCCCGCAGTCCCATTGCATTTGCCATCGATGGCATGGTGCTGGAGGGTTGGCTTGAACTTGAAATGGAACCGAGCTTCCGACTGGCACAAAGCCCTGTGGCCGACGGAGAAGAAGCCCTCAGGGAGGGTTCGGTTGTCCTCTTCTAGGCCGGGCAGCGCGACGTCATGAACAACAAGACCGTACTCATTGTAGACGACTCCCTCACAGTCCGGCAACAGGTCTCCCTGACCCTGACGTCGGCGGGGTACAAGATTGTCGAAGCTCGTGATGGACGGGAAGGCGTGGATGTCTTGCGCGCGCGTGCGGGAATTGCCATGGTCTTGTGCGACGTCAACATGCCCTGCATGAACGGGCTGGAGTTTCTCGAAACCGTCAAGGGCGACGCCGCAGGGCCGCCAGTGCCGGTGGTCATGCTGA
>PMBY01000076.1:0-260 GCA_003153875.1 Myxococcales bacterium
GCCTGGTTCGGCATCCGGGTGAACACGTTCGCGAATTCGCGCACGGCGTTCGCAAGTCTCAAGGGAATGCCCCATCCCATCTATGCCATCCCGCTGCGCGCTGGCATGAGCATCGGCATGATGCTCATCAGCGTCGAGCTGGTGATCATGTTGTTCATCCTGCTCTTCGTGCCGGCCGACTTCGCCGGCCCGTGTTTCATCGGCTTCGCTATCGGCGAGTCGCTGGGCGCGGCGGCCTTGCGTATCGCGGGCGGCATCTT
>PMBY01000076.1:337-3198 GCA_003153875.1 Myxococcales bacterium
GTGAGCGGTCTGTCGTACTTCCTCAACGAGGCCATCGTGAAGGCCCGCTTCGGCAAGGCCAAGAAGATGAACTTCGAACAGCCGCTGACTCAGCTGGTGTGGGTCACGTCGATCGTGTCGATGGTCTCCACCTACGTGGTGTCGTATCTGCTCATCCCCGAGCTGAACCACGACAAAGCGTTGTGGTGGAAGCTGAGCACCATCATCACCTGCGGCACGCTGGCCGGCGCCCTCATTCCCGAGATGATCAAGATCTTCACCTCNNACCAAGTCCGCTCACGTCAAGGAAGTAGTGACCGCCTCGCGCGAAGGGGGCCCCTCGCTCAACGTGCTCTCGGGCCTGGTGGCCGGCAACTTCTCTGCCTACTGGATGGGCATGGTCATTGTGGCCCTGATGGCCGTCGCCTACGCCGTCAGCACGCTGGGCCTGGACGTGCTCATGATAGGGCCGGCGGTGTTCGCTTTCGGTTTGGTGGCCTTCGGCTTCCTGGGCATNNCCGGTGACCATCGCGGTCGACTCCTACGGTCCGGTCACCGACAACGCCCAGTCGGTGTATGAGCTGTCGCTTATCGAGAGCGTTCCCAACATCAAAGAGGAAATCAAGAAGGACTTCGGCTTCGACGCCGACTTCGAGAATGCCAAGAAGATGCTGGAGGAGAACGACGGCGCGGGAAACACATTCAAGGCCACGGCCAAGCCGGTGCTCATCGGGACCGCGGTGGTGGGCGCCACCACCATGATCTTCTCCATCATCATGATGCTCACCGATAAGTTGACCACCAACCTCGACCATCTCTCCCTCATGCATGCGCCCTTCCTGCTCGGCCTGGTCACCGGCGGCGCGGTCATCTACTGGTTCACCGGCGCCTCGATTCAGGCCGTGTCAACCGGCGCCTACCGCGCAGTCGAGTTCATCAAGAAGAACATCAAGCTGGAGGGCAGCGAAAAGGCGTCGGTCAGCGATAGCAAGAAGGTGGTCGAGATCTGCACCAAGTACGCGCAGAAGGGCATGTTCAACATCTTCCTCACCGTGTTCTTCAGCACCCTGGCCTTCGCCTGCGTGGAGCCCTACTTCTTCATTGGCTACCTCATCTCCATCGCGCTCTTCGGCCTGTACCAAGCCATCTTCATGGCGAACGCCGGCGGTGCCTGGGACAACGCNNCCCTCTTCGGCCTGCTGGCGGTCGAGTTGGCTGTCCAGCTCAAGAACGACGGACTGCGCGGCGCCCTTGCCGCGGGCTTCCTGCTGGTTGCCTTCTTCTTCGTGCGTCGTTCGTTCTACGGCATGCGCATTCCGCTCGAGAGCAAGGCGGAGGCCAAGGCCGATGCGCGGGCCATGACAAACAGGTAGAGTCTCACAGCGCAGCCCTGGATGTTGGTAGCACGGGGAGCCGACGCGGCTCCCTGCTTGGCCCGGTCGAAGATCTTGTCCATCTTCGGCCGGGTTTTTTTTCTAGTTCGTCGGAGGCCGGCAAGCCGCGGTCATCAGGTGGCTAGTCCACACCTTCGCTGACGTGGTAGATGGTCTGGCTGATGACTACCACGCCGGCTTTCGTTTGTTCCATGTGCCGCAAGCCCATTGCCGCAGGGGCCAAGGTGATTCGTTGTTCTGTCTCCACATGCAACTCGGGCAAGATCAAGCTGGTCTTTTGCTCGCCCGGCTGCTGGGACTCGCATCTTCCCAACGCGCGCCATCGCAACGCCTATTTCGTCGAAGAGATCGCTCGGCGGGAATAGGGCCACTTTCACGCCAACAGACGGCAGGTGACCGATTCGGGCTGCTTCGATAGTACAATAGTCAGTTCGTGCAGCCGTTCTTCGCTCTTCTGACTTTGCCTGCCGTGTCGGTGCTGGTCGCGCCGGGGCCGGAGGATGGCTGTCCTTCTGCGCGCCAGGTGTCGGCTGCTCTGAGCGAACGCGCGCCCGCCGCGCAGGGGACGCATGCACCTAATTCAGAGTCCGCTCTGACCCTGGTATTGCCGGCGCCGGAAACGCCCCAAGAACCGAGTTTTTCGCTGGTTGACCAGCAGGGGAGACTGCGGCTGTTTCGGACGTTGGCCAGGCCGGGCGCCACGAACGCGCGCGACTGTGCCGCGCTCTCCGTCACGGTGGCCATCATTGTCCAGCGCTATCTCGAGGAGATCGAGCTGCCGGAGGTGGAAGCCGCACGCAGGAGTCCCACGGTCCAGGTGGTGCCGCCCGCGCCGCCGTCACCGTCACCTCCACCGGTGGTGGTCGGTCCTCCGCCTCGCCTACGGGCCAGGTGGGACATGTCTCTTGGCATTTCTCAGAGATTTGCCGACCAGGCGACTAGCCTGGAAGCCTATGACCTTCGTCTCTCCGTCGCTCGTACGCTGGGCGCGCGCGTGGATACCGGCTTGCTGGTCCGCCTGTGGAGCGGCATCTCGGGCTGGACCCAATATGACTGGACCGGCGGCCGTGGTGATGTGATGCGTGTTCCCTCAGGCCTGGATCTCATGTGGAGGCGTGCGGCATCAAGTGTGGAACTGCAGCTGGGCCTGTCCGGGCTGCTCGATTGCTGGATTCTCGGGTCGAGGGATCCGACGAATTTGCATTGGGACTACCGCTTCGTGGTCGCGGGCGCGCTCACCGGAGGCATGCAGGTACCCTTGGGAAAGCGCCTTTTCGCCCGTTTGTTCTTCGACTTCGCCGTTGCCGCCTGGCGCTATGAATACTTCGACCGGATTCGTGGGAAGGAAACCGTGTTTTCGACTCCTGGCGTCTTTGGTGACGCAGGGTTAGCCTTGGGTATGTCGCTTCGGTGACGAAGGCGCTGCACTAGGAGCACTAACCATGCAGAAAAGCAGGTGGCGGAAACCATTGCGTCGCCGGTGAACAT
>PMBY01000160.1 GCA_003153875.1 Myxococcales bacterium
TCGCCAGCTGCACGGAACTTCACCTCTGTTCCGGCCTTGTAGGTAGCTCCCCCAATTGTGGTATCGGCAGCCAAGAATCCACTCTGGACGTCGCCACTTGCACGGAACTTCACCTCTGTTCCGGCCTTGTAGGTAGCTCCCCCAATGGTGGCATCGGCAGCCAAGAATCCACTCTGGACCTCGCCACTTGCACGGAACTTCACCTCTGTTCCAGCCTTGAACGCAGTTCCTTGAATGGTGGCCTGAACAGCCAAAGATCCACTCTCGACCCCGCCATTTTCATAGAACTTCACCTTTGTTCCAGCTTTGTAGGTAGCTCCCCCAATTGTGGCATCGGCAGCCAAGAATCCACTCTGGACCTCGCCACTTGCGCGGAACTTCACCTCTGTTTCAGCTTTGTAGGTAGTTCCCCCAATTGTTGTATCGTCGGACGGAGTTGCTTCGCTAATTGAGCCGTCGTTGCGGAACCCTACATGTGTTCCGGCTTTGAAAGTTATTCCTTGGATGGTAGGCATCGGAACTGTCCTACAGTTGGCCACGTAGTGGTAGCCGTAGATGGCGCTCACGAGTCCTGTGAGGGCCATCGCTGCAAAGACCCCCACAGCAACGAACCGTGTAGTATTGGGATGCCTATCGCCTGCCAAGCCTGACGACGACGACTCCCCCTTGATGAACTCCTCCTTGCTCATAGACGCGAGCCCGATGGTCGGAAGGGCGAAAAACAGCACTGCCGCCGTGTCCATGGCCGGCGCCGTGTAGCTATCCCCGCACGACGGAAGCAAGGTGCGGGAGGATGGACCTGCATTCAGTTGCGTAGGCGGTTCCCTCACCCAGAGAAAGGAGCAGCCTGTTGTGGTGATCGCCGAGATGAGGCCGAAGATGAGCAGTCTCACGCCCAGCCATCTCCCCAGCAGCCCCTGCCCCCATCCGCCATTCACAGCCATTGCGATTCCCTGTGCACACTCATGCGCGCTGGGTCTGGTCGTAGGATCCTTAAAGTACACTTGATGGAAGCACACTGCGCGGCGTGAACACAAGCTTGATCCGCCCGCTTTGTGCGTAGGGCGAACAAAGCCGCTTTTGTCCAAGCGCGATCGCACTCCAACTGTCCGATAACACCCAATGGACGAAGCCGCTTGCGCAGCAGCTTGGCGGCCGTGCGACTTGGCCGGCATCGTGGCGGGGCGAGCTTCCATCCTGATCTGACATCGTCGCGCGTGGTCGCGGTCGTGTCTACAAGTCGGTGACAGGCGACGCTCCGGCTTTCACCCAAGCCAAGGAGGGTTCCTATGTCCGAATCGATCGATGTCCAGAAGTCCGTCGGCCAGCAGATCAACGACACGTCGGAGATGCCGTTCGACGGCCGCCACCTTTTCTGCCAGGACCGCCGTGTCGGGGCTCATGCTGCCTGCACGTCGTCGAGGATTTGTCGGTAGGTCGCGCGCAGCACAGGTTCGACATCGCACCAGAAGCTGGCGGCGTCTATCTGGAACGTCTGGAAAACGCCGGCCTCGTCCTCGAACACAGGTTTTCCGTTGACCGCAACCTGGATTCTCAACAGGACGCTGGCCTTGGACAGGTCAACCAGATCGACAAGGTCCGTCCCGAGGATTTCCATCAGGCGCTCGCGCAACAACTCCTCGTCAAGAGTCCCGCCGGCCAGGTAGCCGAAGTCCCAGTCGGACTGGCCGTGGACATTCCCCAGGACACGAGAGCCGAAGAGCACCAGCAGCCTAAGACCGGCCTGCCGGGCAGATTGTGCCAGCGCCTGTTCGGAAACCATGGTCCCGTTCTACGCGATCCGGCAGGGGACACCACCGCCCCACGCGCGCCGTGGCCGTCGCGGGCTCAGAATCCGGATCCAGTGGCTGGCACCACCCCTTTCAAGGTGTGCACTCATTTTTCGGCCGCAGCGGTGGCCGTATCGCCTCGCCCGCGCAGCGGGAGAGGCCGCCGACCGAAGGTCGGCGGGTGAGGGTCCGCGCGTACGGAACGCCCGCTCCGTGCTCGAAGAATTGTTTCCCCTCACCCGGCGCGCTGCGCGCGCCGACCTCTCCCCGCTGCGCTCCGCTTCGCGGGGCGAGGCAACATGGCCGCCGGGCGGCCGAGAGTCCTATCTTCGCCACCGGCTGGCGTCCACTTCCTGCCCTCTTCCCCGTGCAGCATCTGCGGCGTAGGTGGATTGAGTAGGGATTTGGGTAACCATGAGCCCCGATGGGGAGAGGGTTTCGGAAACGGATCGACGTTGTCACCCTGAAACGGTGGTGGCTGGCACTTAACACTGTGCGCCCTCGGTACTCGGCCGATGGTGGCCCGCCGGCTCGGTCGTGATATACGGTTGCACTTCTGAACATGGCAGCGGCTGCGTTCTATGACCTCGACGGCACCCTGTGTCGTACAAACCTGGTGCACGCCTTCGCTTACAACGCGCGCAACCAGCAAGGTCTGTGGAGGAGCGTGACCCGGACGGCGTCCACCGTGGCCAGCATTCCCTTGTTCCTGGCTGCCGACGCGTTCAACCGGCGGCTGTTCAACGACATCTTTTTCCGCCGCTACCGGGGTGAATCAGAGGACCGCTTGCGCTATCTGGCCCAGGAGTTGTTCGACACGGTCATCCGGCCGTCCATCTTCCCGGGCAGCTACCAACTGGTCGACAAGTCGCGCCGACTGGGGTTGCGTCAGGTGCTGGTCACGGGCGCGCTGGATCTCACCGCGGCGCCGCTGGTGCGTCACCTGGGCTTGGACGACGCCGTCACCAACCACCTGGAGTTTGTAGACGGCAAGGCCACCGGGCGCCTCTTGCCGCCGGTGATGGCCGCCGCCACTAAGGCCAGCTGGATTCGCGTCTACGCCGAGAAGGAAGGACTCAATCTCACCGAGTGCTACAGCTACTCGGACAGCATGAGCGATCTGCCCATGCTGTCGGTGGTGGGCCATCCCACCGCGGTCAACCCCGATTTCCGCCTGAGGAACACAGCTCTACAACATGACTGGCCCATTCTGGATTTGCGTTAGCATGAGGCCCCGATGAACAAGCGCGAAGCCAAGCCGGTGCGCGGGCCCGTGCCCCGCCACAAGGAAGACGATCAAGTCGTCTACATCGACAACAACTCTGCGCCCCGGATCATCTTCTCGGGCACCGACCTTCTGTTCGAGGACCTGCCCATCGGCACGCGGGTCATCTACGCCAAGCCGCCCATTGAGGGTCTGGCCAATCCCGGCGCTGCCATTCGCTACGCGCTCAACCATCCCCTGGGCAGCGAGCCGCTCTACACCCAGCTTTCGCCCGGCATGCGCGTGACCATCGCGGTGGACGACATCAGCTTGCCCTTGCCGCCCATGACCACGCCCGACATCCGGCAGACCATGCTCGAGATCCTGCTGGAGATCCTAGACGCCAACGGGGTGGACGATGTGCACATCATCATCGCGCTGGGGTCCGCGCACCGGCGCATGACCCCGGCGGAGATGAAGCGCATGGTGGGCAAGAAGATCTACGACGCCTTCTACCCCGACCGCTATTACAACCTGGACGCCGAGGATCCGGACGGATTCGTCCCCTTGGGCAAGACCGCCTACGGCGAGCCGGTCAATATCAACCGTCGCTGCGTCGAGAGCGATCTGGTCATCTACGCCAACGTGACCTTGGTGCCCATGGACGGAGGCCACAAGTCGGTCGCGGTCGGGCTGTGCGACTACGAAAGCGTGCGCGTCCACCACGAGCCGGAAACCATCGCGGCCTGCAACAGCCTGATGGATCCGCCGCAGTCCATGCTGGCGACCAAGCTGGCCCGCATGGGAGCCATCGTCGATCAGCACATGAATGTGTTTCACATCGAGACCGCGCTCAACAACCGCATGTTCGCCTCGCCGCTGGCCTTCTTGGGCCGAAACGAGGACGAGTTCTCTGAGTTCGATCGCCTGAAGGCCGAAGCCCTGCGCCTGACCCTGTCCAAGATGCCGGAGGTGGCCAAGCGCAAGATGTTCAACGCCATTCCGGCCCCCTATCAATTGATCGCGTGCCACGCGGGCAAAGCCGATCCGGTGCACGAGCGCATCGTGGCCAAGCTCAACGACCAGTATCTGGTCAAGGTGAAGGGCCAGAGCGACATCGTCATCTTCCCCATCCCCTACGTCTCNNATCCTGCTGCAGGTGATGGCGCTGGGATACTTCCACCACTTCTACCGGGGCCAGCCGGTGCTGAGAAAGGGCGGGGCGCTGATTCTCTGTCACCCCTGCCATGACGAGTTCGATCACGAGTACCACCCGAGCTACATCGAGTTCTTCAACCGGCTGTTGCCCGAAACGCGCGATTCACACGAGCTGCGCAANNCATGCCTACCACGGCACCCATCCCTTCTTCATGTGGTACTGGGGCGAGGCAGGGCGCCGCCACGTGGGCAAGATCATCGCGGCGGGCGCGAAGAACGCGCATGTGCCGGCCACCTTGGGCTGGGACCGTTCGGAATCGCTGACCGAAGCCATTGCCATGGCGCGATCCTTCGTGGGTCCGTCGGCGTCGATCACCCTGATGAAGTGGCCACCCATCGTGATGGCCGACGTGGAGTAGCCGCAAGATGACCGGTCGCGATTTGAGGACGAGCAGGGTGTTCTCCCCTCTCCCGCCGGGAGAGGGGCCGGGGGTGAGGGTGATGCTTTCCTTGAGCCAGACGCTGAAGCGACGCAGGTGTTGGGCCACGAGTCCGCGGCATGCGTTGACGTCCGACACGTTACCCTCACCCCAGCCCTCTCCCGGAGGGAGAGGGAGAAATATGCTGGCCGACATTCCAGATGCCCCAGTCCGCACATCACGATCGGTCCCATAGCCGATGAATCCTCCCACAGGCAACGCCGCTTCCGTGCTTTCGCCGCGCGAGATCTATCAAGGGCGAAACGTCTTCATCCTGGGCAGCACGGGCTTCCTCGGCAAAGTGATGCTCAGCATGCTGTTGCATCGCTTTCCCGAGATCGGCCGGGTGTACGTGATGGTGCGGCGGGGGACGGGCACCTCCAGCGAAAAGCGCTTCTGGGAGAATGTGGTGCCCTCGCGAACCTTCGATCCCCTGCGCGAGAAGTTCGGCAATGCGGACCGTCTGCACGAGTTCTTGGCCCAGAAGATTCGCGTCGTCGATGGCGATATCACCGAGGACAACCTGGGCCTGACCGAGGAGCAAGCGGCCGCGGTGGCGGCTGACATCAGCGTGGTCATCAACACGTCGGGCAAGGTGACCTTCAACCCGCCGCTGGAGTCAGCCCTGCGCACCAATGTTCAGGGAACCAAGAACGTGATCGCCTTCGTCAAGCGCATGCGGCGGCCGACCTTGATTCACACCAGCACCTGCTTCGTGGCTGGCAACCGCAGTGGCAACGTGTGGGAGAGCGAGCCGCCCGAAGGCTATTTCCCGCGCCGGCAGGAGTTGGCGGGAACGCACTTCTCGGTCGAGCAAGAGATCGCCGACTGTGGCCGGATCGCAGTCGAGGTGCGGTCACAGGCAGACGACGCACAGGTGGTCGCGCGTCTGCGCCAGAGGGCGCGCGAAGCGCTGCTCGAACAGCACCGCGATCCCGACGACGAGGCCGCGCTCAAGTTGATGGTGGCACGCGAGCGCAAGGACTGGGTGCGGGCTGAGCTTACCCAACGGGGCATCGCGCGCGCCAAGGATTGGGGCTGGCCCAACATCTACACCTACACCAAGAGCATGGCCGAGCAACTGGTGGCGCGCGAGAGCAGCATCGTGCGCTCCATCGTACGGCCGGCCATCGTGGAAAGCTCGCTGGAGTACCCGTTCCAGGGCTGGAACGAAGGCTTCACCACATCGGCACCTCTCGTGTACTTGGCGCTCAAGGGCCAGAACCTCTTGCCGGTGTCCGACTCGCTCATCCTCGACGTGGTGCCGGTCGACTACATTGCTGCCGCCATATTGATGGTGGCGGCGCAGGCTTGCGTCGAGCAGCCGGAGTTGGTGCACCAGTTGGCGGCCGGCGACCTCAATCCCTCGTACATCGGACGGGTGACCACGCTGACCGGGCTGTACAAACGCAAGCGTTTTCAGGACAAGGAGGTGGGCAACAAGTTCCTCAACCAACTGGCCGCGCGTATGGAGTTCCGGCCGGTGACCTACCAGGAGTACGACAAGAAGTCGCTGCCCCTGGTCAACCGCGTGGCCGAGCGCGCGTCCGATGCCCTGGACCGTGCGCGTCCGCGCTGGGCTGGGGGGCGTTTCGCTGAGCTGGTCGATCGGGTCAAGAAGAAAGTCGACGAGGTCACGCGTGTCACCAAGGAGGCGGGCGAGAATATCGACCTGTTCCGACCCTTCATCTTGGACAACGCGTATGTCTTGCGTGCCGACCACATCCGGGCGTTGCGCGACCGGCTGCCGGTCGAAGAGCGCGCGCTTCTGCCCTGGTCACCCGAGACCATCGATTGGTACGACTACTTCCTCAATATCCATTTCCCGGGGCTGCAGAAGTGGGTATTGCCCGAGCTGGACGAGACCTACGCGGCCAAGCCCAAGAGTGTGTACGCGTACCACGACCTGCTTGAGCTGTTCAACACCACCACCAAGCTGCACGCCACCCGCGTGGCCTTGCGCATGGAACGGGGCAAGCGGCAGGAGTCGTACAGCTACCAGAACCTGCAAGAACTGGCCACTCGCGCCGGCACCTTCCTGGTGGGCGAGAAGTGCCGGCCCGGCGATCGCGTGATCCTCTACGCCAAGAACGCGCCCGAGTGGTCCATGGCTTTCTTTGGCGTGATCAAGGCGGGCGGGACTGTGGTTCCGGTTGCGCACGACTCGACCACGGCGGAGCTGGTGAACATCGCGCGCGCCTCGGGAGCAGTGGGTTTGATCATCGGCGAGGACTTGCTGGACAAGCGTCCCGATCTTGCAGCCGCTCTTTCCAAGGAAGGCTTGCCCACGCGGCTGTGGCCCTTTGAGTCGGTGTTCGCCCTGCAGCCGCTGGCCGTTGAAGAAGAGCGCAAGCGCGCGCTGGTGAGCAAGCACAGCCCGGATGCGGTGGCTTCTCTCATTTTCACCTCGGGCACCACGGGACATCCCAAGGGGGTGATGCTGACTCATCGGAATTTCACCTTCATGGTGTCCGAGTTGTTGCGCACCTTCGACCTGGGACCCACCGACGGCATGCTCTCCGTGCTGCCCTTGCACCACACCTTCGAGTTCTCGACCGGGCTGCTGGTCCCACTGGCACGCGGGGCGCGCATCACCTACCTGCAAGAGCTGACCGGCGACGCCATCAGCAACGTGCTCAAGACGGGCAAGATCACCGCCATCGTGGGCGTGCCCGCGGTGTGGGAGACGTTGCGCCGGCGGGTTTTGCAGAAGTTCTCCGATCGCTCTGCCGTCGTGGAATCGCTGGTCAATGCACTGACGCGGGCCAATTTCGAGTTGCGCTCGCGCACCGGAATCGATTTGGGCATGTTCGTTTTCTTTCCCGTGCACAAGGGGTTTGGCGGGCGCGTGCGCTACATGATCAGCGGAGGTTCGTCGCTTCCCCCGGAAGTGCTCAAGACCTTCTACGGCATGGGCTTCGACTTCTTCGAGGGCTACGGCCTGACTGAGACCGCGCCGGTGCTTTCGGTCACCACGCCCAAGAAGAAGCCGGTGCTCGGGTCGGTGGGCCAGCCGCTGCCCGGTGTCGAGATCAAGATCGACAGCCCCGACGCCTCGGGCGTGGGCGAGGTGATCGCGCGCGGTCGCAACGTGATGGCCGGCTACTGGGAAAACCCCGAAGCGACGGCCCAGGCCATTCGCGACGGCTGGTTTCACACCGGCGACTTGGGGCGTTTCGACGAGGAAGGCAACCTTTTCATCGTCGGCCGCTCCAAGGACGTCATCATCGACAGCAACGGCAAGAACGTGTATCCCGACGAGGTCGAGGATCTCTACCGCAACTCCCCCTTCATCAAGGAGCTGTCGGTGGTGGGGCTGCCCGATGGCGTGGCCGAGCACGTGGCCTGTGCGGTGGTGCCCAATCTGGATCACGAGTCGAGGCTTTCGCGGGCCGAGGTGCAGGCCAAGATTGAGGCGCACTTCCGTGAGGTGGCGACGGGTTTGCCCTTCTGGAAGCGCGTGCGCACGTTGGAATTCTGGGAGGGGGACCTGCCGCGCACCAGCTCACGCAAGATCAAGCGGCGCGACGTGGGCGATGAGTTGATCCGTCGTCACCAGAAGACCAGGAGCGACACTCAGCAGAACCCCGAGGCGCAGTCTTCCGAGGCGGGGGTGGGCTGGTTTTTGGAGATCGTGGCCAACGCTTGTGGCAAGGCGCCCTACGAGATCCGCATGCAGAGCCGCGTCGACGAACTGGGCTTCGACAGCCTGACCTTTACCGAGTTTGCCGCCGCGCTGGAAGCCGCGGGAGTGCACATACCCGAGGGAGTCGTGTTCATGGGTGCGGTCGATGTGGCCGCGCTCTACGACCTGGCCACCGGCAAGCGGCACAACCCGGCCCTGGAAAAGCGCGAGCCGCGCCGACGCGACACGTTCCAGCACCACCAGGAAGGAGACATCAAGCTGCCGGCTTCCTTGCAGCGTCTGGGCAAGCGCGGATTGGCGGCCGCGCAGAAACTTTTCTACACGCGGGCGCTGCTGACCAAGGTGCGCGGGCATGGCCATGTCCCGCAGCACACGCATTTCATCGTGGCGGCCAACCATTCCTCGCACCTCGACATGGGCGCGGTGAAAGTGGCTCTGGGCGAGGCCGGACGCGATCTCGCGTCGTTGGCCGCGGCCGACTATTTCTTCTCCAATCGCTGGCGTCGCGCCTATTTCGCCAACCTGACCAATCTGGTTCCCATGGAGCGGAGTGGCTCGGTCCGCAAATCGCTGGCCATCGCCGAGGGAGTGCTTCGCCGCGGCCGCAGCCTGATGCTGTTCCCAGAAGGCACGCGGGCTCGCGGCGGCGTGATGGCGGATTTCTTGCCGAGCCTGGGCTACCTCGCGCTGCGCGCCGACGTGGGCATCCTGCCCGCCTATATTCGTGGCACCCATGAGTCGCTGCCCGTGGGCGCCACCATTCCCAAGAAGCGCGATCTGGAGGTCCACTTCGGGCCGTTCCTGTCCATCGATTTTCTGCGCGAGCTGATTGCTGGCTTGTCGGACAAAGATTCGTGGCGTCTGTGCTCGGCCCTGACCCAAAGGATCGTCGAGAATCTGCGCGACGGTGTGACCACACGCTTCGACGTGGCCAGCGTGCGGGCGGCGTGGGATGACGAGAAACTGGGGCCGCTGCTGCCCCGGTTGCGAGCGGTTGAGGACGGCCAGGTCGTCGGTGAGGGTGGGGAGAGCCCATGACGATCTTGGTCACCGGTGCCCCGGGTTTTCTGGGATCGCCTTTGGTGGAAGGGCTGTGCCAGCGGCACGAGCCCAAGCAGCTGCGCGTGCTGGCCGTGGCTCCCGCACCGGAGTTTTCCAGCCTGGGCATCGAGGTCCAGGTCGGGTCGATCCTGAACCCCGCCGACGTGGCGCGTGCGCTGGAGGGTGTGACCCAGGTGTACCACTTGGCCGGCTTCGTCTCGCGCAAGCCGGTCGACGGCCACCGCATGTTCGCGGTTCACGTGCAGGGCACGCGCCTTCTGTGCGAGGCCGCACTCCCCGCCGGGGTCAAGCGCATCCTGATGGCTTCCACCAGCGGCACCATTGCGGTTTCCAAGCGAGCCGACGAGATGCCCGACGAGGACTCGCCCACGCCGCTCGAGTTGATTGCGGGCTGGCCCTACTACGCCAGCAAGCTGTATCAGGAGCGCACGGCACGGCTGATCTGCGGGGAGCGCATCGAGCTGGTCATGGTGAACCCCAGCCTGCTGCTCGGGCCAGGTGACGTGCGCATGGGGTCCACGCGCGACGTGCTGTCGTACCTCGCTGGCGACGTCAAGGTCGTGCCCTCGGGCGGGCTCAACTTCGTGGATGCGCGCGACGTGGCGGCCATCATTCCGGTGGCCATGGACAAGGGCCGTCCCGGCGAGCGCTACTTGCTGGGTGGCCACAACATGACTTTTGCCGAGTACTTCGATCGCATCGAGCGGGCGAGCAAGGAGTACCACCCGCGGCTGAAGGCACACAGCCGCTGGCCAGTTCTGGCGGCCAAGGTGCAGTCGGCTCTCTTCAAGGCGGCCGGCCGCACCAGCCCGATCGAGCCGGCCAGCGTCGATATGGCCAGCTACTTTTGGTATTTCGACAGCACCAAGGCGAAACGCGAACTGGGCTTCGCCCCGAGGGAGGCGAGCGAAACCATTTTCGATACCATCCGCTACATTCGCGAGAATGCGCTAGGCAAAGGCGCGTTCGCGAAGTAGCGGAGAACGGGCCAGTGTTCAGGTCCGTTAGGAGACTGCGAAGCCGTACGCTTTCCCGTCTTTCATCACCAACCTGATTAGGCCTTCGTCTTGCCCGTCAACCACAGCGATCTTCCAAAGGTACACGGGCATTCCCCGCTGCCGAAGCTGACCGAGGTATTCGAACCTGTAGCCCTTGCGCAAAGGCGCGGTGTACAGGCCGCAAAGGCCTTCGAATTGCTGCCGACTAAGATTGGATTTGAGTTGAGCATCCGCGTCGGTCAGGAAGTCGTCGTAGGACTGTGCCTTGACAGCCTCAATCATCTTGACAAGGACGCGTTCCACCCCGGCTGGCGCGACGGGCGCAGCCAAGGCGGGCTTTTCCGGCGCAAGGGTCAGGCAAAGCGCACCGGCGGCAAGACAGGTCACTAGGTTGCGTATGGACATGGTCTATTTCTCCTTCTCTCTGGTTTGAGGATCATCGATGACGAAGCCGGCCACCTGCCAGCCATCCGTGGGCATGCTGACGAGGGCATCGTCACCGCCGTCGGCAAATTCGAGTCGAAAAAGCCAAAGCGTCCCCTCGTGCCGCCGTAGGCTGCCGAGCAAGGTGGTCTGATAGCCCGTTGCCAGGCGTGCTCCCAATTTGGCGCTGAGTCCGCGCAACATAGCGGGCGGGACCGCGGCCTTGAAGAAGGCCGAACCTTTGGCCACAAAGTCGTCGTAGGCGTTGCCCTGAATGGCCCGCAACAACTCGGCAAGCAGTGAACTTGCGTCGGCTTGTCCCGGTCCCGTACCAGGCTGTGCCTCGGATTCGTGTGGCAATGGGGCGAGTGCAGGGAAATTGAGCCGAATCGCTCTCTGCGCCCCTGAGACCGCTTGCGTGGCCACGTCCTCCGCCGCTGCATGGCCCGCTTGAAGTGGCGATCCGCGATGGCGAGACACGATGGCGCCTACCATCACGATGATGCCCGCAATGAAAGCTGCAGCTGTGGCGATGCTAACTGGGCGAAGGTCAAAGATCCTCGTCCTCACCAGGCGGGAGTGAGGACGTTGGCCTTCCCTACCAGGCCCCGCGGGTGCCGGCCGTTGGAGCAAGGGCAACAGGGCGGCCACCCAATTCTTGCGGACTTCACCGTAGCGGGCGTCCAACAGTCGGCGTACGCGATCGATCCCTTGCTTGAGCCGCCACCGAACAGTTCCGTCGGGTATGCGCAGACGGCGCGCGATATCCGCCGATGAGAAGCCTTGAAAGAAGTGAAGCACGATGGTCTGGCGAAATGGTTCTTCGAGTCCTGCCACCACCTCGGCCACGGCGCGATGGATTTGGGCATCGCCGACAAGCTCCTCGGGACTTGCGACCGTGCCGAGGTCTGTAGCTGCCGCGGCCAACTCGCGGCGCTCGCGACGGTCCGAGCTTCGCCAACGGTCGATCGCCAGATTGCGCGCCACGCGGGCCAACCACGCACGGCCCGTGTTCTCGGCCGGGCGTCGCCAGGCCGCGACCAGCGCTTCCTGAACGATGTCCTCGGCCGTGTCCTGGTCACTCACAAGCGCCACGGCAAAACGTCGCAGCCATCCCGCATGAAGCAGGAGGTCTTCTGTGTTTGCTGTGGCGCTGTCCTTCATGAACTAGAAGACGTCACCGCGATGGAAAGCGTTGGCGACTGATTGGACCAGAACGTAGGACGCATTCAAGCGCAGAGCGTAGCCAGTTTGGCTTCGGTCCGGTACCCATCGTTGTTCGTCCTGGCGCACAAACGAAGGGGGTATCTCAAGATCGTTTGTGGCTCCCCATGTGACGTGCCCTTTGGTCGCGGCCGCAAGGCGGCTCTGTGGTACGCTCTGGACGTGGGCCGGATCATCGACATCTACGGGGGCAAAGACCCCAGGATATTGCCGCGCTACTTGATCGCGGAGGCGGCGCAGTATGTCCGCGTTCCGGTGACCACGCTTTCGACGTGGGTCAGAGGCCGCGCCGCCGGTGCTGAGCCAGTCATCCTGTTGCCTTCCGGCTCGCGCCTTCTTTCGTTTCAGAACCTCGTCGAGGCCCATGTTCTGGGGGCGATTCGCCGCCATCACGGCGTGCCGCTGCAGCGAGTCCGCAAGGCGCTCAGATTCGTGCAGAAGAGACTGGCGCAGCCGCACCCGCTTATCACTGCGCGGTTCGAGACGGATGGCGTCGACCTGTTCGTCGACGAGCTGGGCAAGTTGCTCAACGTCTCCCAGGACGGCCAGGTCGCGATCAGGGCGGCTCTCCAGGCTTCTCTTCGACGTGTCGAACGCGACGCCGATGGTCTTGCCGCGCGCCTGTTTCCCTTCGTGTGCACCGGCGACGGCGATGAACCCAAGTCCATCGTGGTTGACCCCCGGATTTCGTTCGGCAGGCCGATCTTGGCCAAGACCGGCATTCCGGCCAGCACAGTGGTTGGCCGCCTGAAAGCCGGCGAGCCTCTGCAGTCGATCGCTTCCGACTACGGCATCACCCTCGAACAAGTGACCGATGCCATCCGCTGCGCGCTCCCGGCTGCTGCCTGAACCGTGGGTCTTCTTTCTGGACCGATCGCTGGGCAGCCGCCTGGTGGCCGAAGCCCTGCACGCCGAGGGTGAAACCGTCGAGGTGCACGACGCCCATTTCGCCAAGGACGCCGCTGACGTGGAATGGCTTGGGGCTGTCGGGCACAAGGGATGGGTCGTCGTCAGCAAGGACGATCGAATCCGATTGAACGAGGTCGAGCGGATGGCCCTCACCGAGGCTGGCGTGGCTGCTTTCTTCCTGGGCCGCAGCGACCTCACAGGACCCCAGATGGCGAGAGCGATCGTCACGGCGCTGCCTGCTATGAGACGCGCGCTCCGGCGCTTCGACGTGCCGTTCACAGCCAGAATTTCGCTAGACAGTGACGTGTCCGTGTTCGAGTCGGTCGGGAAGAGATTCAGTCCGGCGAAGCGTGTCGGACCGTGAGAGGGTGACCAGCCTATGAATGACCTGGCCAGCTACCGGTTTCTCTTCCCGCTCAGTGATCGCTGCCACTACTTGAACCACGCCGGTGTGGCGCCAACCTCCACGCGCGTACGCCAGGCGGTGCAGGGCGGGCTTGACGATCAGGTGGAAAATGGCCCCAACGTCCCAAGCTGGATCGCGCGCGAGCGCGAGGTGAGGGCGCTGTGTGCTCGCCTGGTTGGCGCGGAATCTGACGAAATTGCATTTGTGCGCAGTATGCGACGCGGACGCGTGCGCGTTTCACCGCATTTTTACAATGGCGAACGGGAACTCAACGCTCTGTGCGGCCTGCTGCGGGCACCGTGACGCTATTTCACTCGTGATACAGCCCGTGTGGCGTGAGCGCCACGGGATCGCCGGGTCGGAAGGGCGGGTAGGCGGCGTAGACGAAGGCCTGGTAGCCGCCATCCTGGAAGCGGACCCACACTTCGTAGCTTATCCGCTCAGAGGAGCCTGAGCTTGCTGCCGCGCCCACAGCCGCGCCGCCCATCGCGCCAAACAGGGCACCGGGGCCGCGGCCNNTGACGGTGCCGTAGCGCACCCATTCCTGCTGGCCCATTTCCGAGGAAGTCGTGGCGGTCGTGGCACATGCCGGCATCACGGCAACCAGCAATAAGAAGGCGATGCGGCGAAAAGTTTTCATGGCGAACCCCCGATGGGCTTGGAAGATCAACCCAACCCTGAGCCCTTGCTACAGCATGTTCTGGGCCAATCTTACCTCCGCCGAAATTGCTTTCCACCCCCAACCTGGGCGACCATAGCTGCCATGCTGCGTCTCTTGCCAGCCGCTCTCCTTCTTCTGGCTGCCCCCCTGGCCTGGGCCGGGCAGCGTGTGGCTGTGCAGCCATTCAGCGGTCCAGACGAAGACAGCAAGCTGGTGCGCAATCACGTCGCGCGCATCGTCGCCAACCACGGCTTTGCCGTTTTGACGTCTATCCCCGCGGTGTCGGGCACGGCACAGTATCCTCAGCTGGCGCGCGATCGCGAACTCAAGGCCTTCGTCGTCGCCGACATCGAGCAGAAGGGCAAGCGGCTGGCCATGACGTTCCTTGTGTGGCAGGGCATCGACGGCTCGGTGGTGGGGCGCTGGGAGATCGCGGCGTACAAAGAGAAGCTGGCGCGCGTGTTGAAGAAGGATTTCTGGAAGAGGCTCGGCCCCGCTATTGCCAAAGCCATGGCGCCGCCCTCGACCCGCCTGGCCCCGGCTCAGCCCATGCGCATCGACGCCAGCTCACCCTACGACAGCGACACCCAAGGCGTGGCCTGGCGACGGAGGTAGTTAGCTCAAACGTTTTCGTACTGCTGAAAGAGGCGGCCCCAGGCGGTGTCGCGCTTCCAGTTCTCGAAGGTCTTCTTGTCCTTGACCGGCCAGCGGTAGTAGTCGTGGTAGGCCTCGCTGGCGGCCACGAACACGTTGACCAGCGGGGTGTGGAAGAACAGCTTCTGGAGGGCCTTGAGCGGCCCAAACCAAATGAAGTCGCCGGCCATGCTGGCCAGGTTGTCGCCCACCTTGAAGCCCCAGCTCTCGTTCGAGATGTCATCGCCGACGATCTCGATGTCGCGCGGGTCGCCGACGCCGAGGCCGTCTTGGTGCGCGACGCTGATGTATTCCAGCGACAGGGGATCGAAGCCCATCATCTTGGCCGACACCGCGTCGATGGCGACCTGATCCGCGCTGGCCAGCATGTAGTCTTTGATCACAGGGATCATGGTGCGCGGCCCGGGGCCGTTGCCCGCGGTGGTGCAGTCCATGATGGCGAAGATGCCGGTGTGAATTTCCTTCTGGATGGCCAACAGATCCACCAGGGTGCGGTGAATCCAACTGTGCGTGTAGTGCCGGTGCGTGGCCAAGAGTCC
>PMBY01000333.1:0-8534 GCA_003153875.1 Myxococcales bacterium
ACCGTGGCCGTGGCCGGTCGCTATTCCTATACCGGGGTTCTGCTCTCGGCGTTTTCCAGCGAGTACAGCCTGGACTACTGGGACTACCAGCTTCGCGTCGAGCACCGACTGGGGCCGGGACGTCTGACCCTGTTTGCCTTCGGTTCGGGCGATACCCTGCAACAAAAGCACCCGGATGCGCTGCAGTGGAGCTCTGGCATCCGGGCCGGTCTGGCCCAGCTCATGTTCCACCGCGTTCAGCTTCGCTGGGACGGCGGCGTGCTGGGCGGACACTTGCTGGCCAGCGCTCTGGTCGGCTTGGACGATTCGACGGTGAGCAACACACAGTTGTTCGACTTGCCCATCAGAGGCCGGATGATGATGGCGGCCCCCCGCCTGGAAATGGGCTGGCGCCTGGCGCCCTGGGCGGAGTTGGTCGTGGGCGGCGATGCCGAGGCACAGCGCTATCGTCCGCAGTCATTGTTGGGGTTCCTCGGGGGCGGCCTGGGCAACTACTATCAGACCGATCTCTTCCGCGATCGCAGCGTCCTGTCGGCCAGCGGGTACGCGGGCCTGACCATCAAGGCGGGCGACCGACTGCAGGTGACACCAGGCTTTCGCTATGACGGCTACTTCGAAGAGAACACCCAGAAGGGGGCGTCGAGCCCGCGCCTCTCGCTTCGCTACCGCGTGGCTTCCGAGACCTGGCTGAAAGGCCATGTCGGTCAGTTCTCCCAGATGCCATCCCTGCCGGTGGGGGTTCCTGGCTTCGAGGGTTTCGGTTTGCAAAGCTACGGCTTGCAGCGGTCGCGCCAGGGCAGCGTGGGCGTGGAAACCGGCCTGGGCAATCGCGACGGCGCTGATCTTTCGTTGGACACCACCGTCTTCTATCAGCGCCTTCACGTGAGCGATGTGCGCAACTCACTCAGCCTCGATCCCCAGGCGCGCGATTTTCTCGAGCCGCGCGAGGGCGAAAGCTACGGCTTCGAGATCATGCTTCGTCGGCCCATGCGCCATCGCCTCTACGGGTGGCTGTCCTACACACTTTCGCGCTCGCTGCGCGTGGTGGACGGAGTGATCGTGCCGTCGGATTGGGACCAGCGCCATGTGCTGAACCTGGTGACGGGCTACCGCCTGCCTCACGGCTACGCCGCGTCCGCGCGCTTTCACTACAACACCGGCCGCCCCTATCCCATCTACGACCCGCGGCCCGAATGGGTCAACTACCAGCGCCTGCCTGCCTTTCCCCAACTTGATCTGCGTGGCGACAAGCGGTTCGTCTTCGACCGCTACCTGATGGACGTCTACGTGGAAGTGGTCAACGCCACCATGAGCCGTGAGGTGTTTGACGAGAAACTCCACCAGGACGGCAGCTTCGTCCAACGAGCCTACCGGCTGGTATTGCCGTCGATCGGCGTGCACCTGGAATGGTGAGCGGGTGTATCATTGCGCCTATGATGCGAACGAGAGTGATATTGAGTCTTGGTTTCATGTTGGCAGGGCTGCTGGCAGGGGGAGCGGCCCGAGCGGACGATGCGGCCGTGCACTACAACATGGGGTTGCAGCTCAAGCGACAAGGCAAGACCGCGGAGGCGCTGGCTGAGATGAAGAAAGCCGTCCAGCTGCGTCCGGATTACGCCGCGGCCTGGTTCACCTTGGGCACCCTGTACCGGGTGGAGGGCGAACTCGACAACGCGGCCCAGGCCCTGCAGAAGGTGATCAAGCTGGAACCCAACGACGCGAGCGCGCACGCCAACCTGGGCGCGATCTATGGGCGGCAGAAGAACTGGAACCAGGCCATCGCGGAGTTGGGGCGAGCGGTGAGCCTGCAGCCGGACGACTACGAAGCCCATGCCAGCCTGGGCGCAGCCTTGCGGCAGATTGGCGACTACCCCAAAGCGATTCCTCACCTGCGCAAGGCCACCGAACTCAAGCCCAAGGAGCCGCTGGCCTGGTCCAACCTGGGCGTGGCTCTCGCCAGGACCGACGATCGGGAAGGGGCGGTGGTGGCACTGAAGAAGGCGGTTGAGCTGGACCCGAAGAACGGGCAGACCCATCTCAATCTGGCGGTGGCGTACCGCCGCCACAAGAAACCCGACGAGGCGATCGCGGAGTACGAGACAGCGGTGTCGCTCGATCCGGGCCTTTCGGGCGGCTACTACGATCTGGGTTTGCTCTATTCGCAGGACCGTCGCTATGACGACGCCATGGCCGCTTTCAAGAAGTACCTGGCCGGCAGCCAGAACCTGGACCCTGAATCGCGTCGTGATGCCGAGGAGCGCATCAAGTCGCTCGAAGGCGGGGTCAAGAAGAAGTAGCTAGAACTTGATGCCGACGAAGCCACGCAGGACCTGGGCCGCGGTGGCGGTTCCGGCG
Organism: Myxococcales bacterium; assembly: GCA_003153875.1. Next base: position 2,356 of record PMBY01000333.1, read on the forward strand.
CCACCGCCGGTGAAGATGTTACTGGGACGGTTGAGAGCACCGAAGGGCCAGAACACGCCCCACACCATGCCGGCGTAGAACTTTTCGTTGGTGTTGCGGTAGCCAAGCCCCAGGTCCATCTCGACGCCATAGCCCATCGAGTTGCCGGGCGTAGACACGGGGACCGGCGCCAAACTGTAGATGACCGATCCCGACAGCCCCAGTTGGCGTCCCTCGGTCACGTCGAGCCAGTAGGCAATGGAAGGCTTGAAGTAAATGGCATTGGTGACGGTTCCCATGATTCGGCGGAAGAAGATCTCGTCGACGTGGTACTCGGGCGAGAAATAGAAGTTGTGCATCGAACTGTCTCCGATGGGCTGGGGCACGAACTTCCAGCGGTAGTTGAGGTAGGGACTCGGGTTGACTTCGTTCGCCTTGCAGTCGAGGTCGCGGCACGCCGTCTCGGCCTGGTCGCCGGTGGCGCCGCCAGTTTCGAATCCAATGAAAAGCGAATCCTTGTACAGCTTGAGATCGGCCGCCAGGACCCAGCCCAGTCCCAGGATGGAGAGGTGGTTGTCGGTGCTGCCTGATTCCTGCAGGCGCAACAACGGTCCGGCGTTGCCCATGTGTCCCACCTGGGCCGTGCTTTCGAACTCCAGGGTGAGGGCCTTCCAGCCGAGCTTGAACCATAGGCTGGGGATGAGCAGCCAGGCGTTAATATGTGTGGTCAGTGTGGGGGTGGCGTCGGTGCTGTTGTTGAGGTCGGTGCGCGAGAGTGAGCCATTCGCCGTCAGGTCCGCCTTGGCCGAGTCCGAGAGCTTGAAGACCTCATTGTTCTGGGTCCGGTACACCAGCTGCACGCCGTAGTTGAGCACCAGCTCGCCGTTCTGCGCGCGCTCGCGGAAACGCTGGTCATCGTCCTTCATGGTCAGGGCAGCGGTGAGCTGCACCACCTCGTCGTTTTGCGAGAGATCCATGGGCGCCGACCCGCTAGCATCGGCGCGGCCCGCATCGGTCATGCCCCAGGCATATCCGGACGGGCCGAAGTCCCAAGACAAGGCGAGCTGGTGGCCATACACCTGGGTGAGGGCCATGAGCCGGTCCACCGTAGTGCCGCCGTCGCAATCCGCGCAGTCGCCCTTGTTGAAGTACATCCCGCGGCCAAAGTGCCAGGGCATGCGGCCGAAGCGCAGGGAGCCGATCTGGCTGTCCACCTCGCCCCACACCCGCTTGGGGCTGATGGCCGAGGTGAAGGTGTTCGAGCCGGGCGTGGTCTGGGAGTTCGACAGGATTCCGGCCTGCGCCAGGTTGGTGCGCAGAGCCGGTTGTGACGCCGATATCAGCGAGTCGGGCGTGGAGCCGTAGATGAGGTTGTCGAACACGTCGATCTGAGCCACCACGCGAACTTGGTCCGAAATGTTGATGGTGGGCTCAAGGCGCAGGCGCATGTTGGTGTCGCCCAGGTTTTTCTGCGCGCACCAACCCGCGGCGGTGCCGCACTCGAGCGGCGTGGGGAAAGGCGGGAAGCCATTTAGTGGCTGGTTCTTGTCCACGTAGCCCTGGCCCAAGTTGAAATTGTGTAGCAACTCGGCGCGCGTGCGGAAGTAGCCATCGAGCTCGATCACCTGGGTGCGGCGCCGGTGTTGGTTGGTGTAGCCCGACTGGGGCCCAGCGTCGGTCGCTGCCTTGCCTTCCTCCTCGGGCGCGGCCTCGGCTGGGCCTTCCTCTTTGTCCTGGCCGGCGGGTGGCGGCGGGGCCCCCATGCCACCGGGGGACATACCTCCGGGCATGGCTCCCATCTGAGCCCAGGCAGCGCCCGCGCCGCCCACCAGGGTTGCGAAGACAAGAGAAGAAGCCAGGCAGGGCCTGGTCGCCGCGTGGGGAGCACGGAGGTGTTTGAGCTTGGGCATCGCAACGTTCCTAGGTAGGCGCACCTTATAACAACAGGTTGCCCGCTCGGCCAAGGTTCTCGCTATGATACTCGCGTGACCTCCGCCAGCCTTCGCACCCAGTGCGGCCAGCTTCTGTCGGTCGGCTTCGACGGGCCCGAGGCGCCGGCCGAATTGCTGGGCCGCATTGCGCGCTCGGAAGTGGGCGGGGTCATGTTGTTTCGGCCCAATATCGTCGAGCCGCTGCAGGTGGCGGAGTTGGTGCGGACCCTGCGCAGGGCCAGTCCGGCGGGGTTCCCGCTGGCGGTTTCCGTCGACCAGGAAGGCGGATTGGTGCAGAGGCTACGCCAGCCTCTCACCGTGTGGCCCGACATGTTCTCGGTGGCTGCGGCTGGCGAGCCCGCGCGCACCGAGGCTGTGGGACGCGCGCTAGGGGACGAACTTGCGGCCTTGGGCATCGGCTGGGATTTCGCCCCGGTGCTCGACGTGCACACCAACCCCGCCAATCCGGTCATCGGCAACCGTGCCTTCGGCGTGACCCCCGTGGCTGCGGCCACGCACGCGCTGGCGTTCTGGCGCGGGTTGCGCGCGGCTGGCGTGCTTGGTTGTGGCAAGCATTTCCCCGGCCACGGCGACACGCAAACCGACTCGCACTTGGACTTGCCCGTGGTGGTTCACGACGAGGCTCGCCTGCGCGCCGTGGAGCTGGCGCCCTTTGCAGCGGCGGTGACCGCGGGTTTGTCTGCGATCATGACCGCGCATGTGATGTACCCGGCCTGGGATGCGCGACTGCCGGCCACGATGTCCCGTTGGATCGCCCACCACGTCCTGCGCGAGGATCTGGGCTTCTCTGGTCTTCTGGTGAGCGACGATCTAGGCATGCGCGCGGTGGCCGACCGCTGGCCCATCGAGGAGCTGGTGGTGCAAAGCCTGCTGGCGGGCGTGGACCACTTTCTGGTGCGCGAGCCGCGGGAGCGGCAAGAGGCGGCTTTGGCGGCCCTGGTGCGCGCGGCCGAGACGCGGCCCGAGGTGCGCGCGCGCGTGCAGGAGAGCGCAGCGCGTGGGGCACGATTCAAGGCTCTGCTGAGCCCGCGCATGCCGGCCGAGCGAGGCGAATTGCTGGCTCGCCTGGGCACGCCCGAGCACCAAGCCCTGGCCGCGTCGTTCGCGCGAGTAGATGCAACAGCAGCGACGGGATCGCCGGTGGCGGATAGCTAGCGCCGGCGAGCGGGTCGCGGGAGCGTGGGCGTGAGCGAGTTCGTGGGCGGCGAGCGGGTCGCGGGTCGCGTGGGCGAGAGAGTGAGCGAGTTCGTGGGCGGCATGCGTAGGGCGGCGAGCGGGCTGCTCACGCTCTCGCTGGTCGCCCACGCAGGCCGCATTCCGCCGGCCGCTCACGCTACCGCTACCGCTCACGCTGGCCGCCTCACGCTGGACGGGAATCTTCCGGCGGGCTCTACTTACAAGCAAGAAACTGGATGTCGTCGATCCACAAGTCGTAGGTCTGTCCTCCGGCGATGGACCAGTCCATGGAAACCAGCTTGCTGGGCGTGAGAGCCGCAGGACGGGGATCGCCCCAGCCGGCTGGCTGCTCGAGCTCGGAAAATAGCACTCGGAATTCCTTCCACTGATTGCTCACCGTCACATCCTTGCCGAAGTGATTCCAGCAGACCTTGCAGACCCCGGCATTCGGGTGCGTGTTCACGTCGCCGATGGCGAAACGGATCTGGCGGGTTGAACCCGCGCCCACCTTCGCTCTGAACGAAACGCCCACGTATTTCGAAGCGTCGTATACGCCATCCTTGCGGGTGAGCAGCATCAGGCCGAAGCCCGCGCCCCATGCCTCTTGTGGCGCGCCGATGGCGGTCTTGCCCATTGCTCGCAGGGCCAGGCCCGAGCCGTCGGTGCCGGCTTCACTCGGGATGAAGGGATCGGGCCCGATGGTCGATCCCTTGTCGTCGTGCTTGGTCCACCAGTAGCCATCGCGGCCGGCGATGACGTTGATCTGGGTGTTCTCGTCCTCGAAGTCGTCGATCATACCGTCGTCAGCGGGACGCGTGCCCAGCCGACAGCTCGCGACGTCGACCGCGCCCAGGGCGGCTCCAGACGCGCGCGTTTGTGAGACGCCGATGCAGCCCAAGGCGCTCGCCAGCACGAGAAACCACGATAGAAAACGAGACATGGCCTGCGCAGAACTATACATCAGGCGGTGGTCAGCCGGGCCAAAGAAAACGATGGTAAGCCGGCCGGTAACTTGGTAAGAGGCTCTTACCAACCTCTCCTTTGGTCGCGGTGTGATCTGCGCGCTCCTTATCCTGAAATTGCTGGCCCTGCCGCTCGCCGGCCCTTCGGCTGAGGCGGCTGTGCCGGCTGAGCCTGCGCCAACCGCGCCGGCCGCGCAGGCTGAGGCTCCTGCTGCAGCGGAGCAACCAGCAGCGCCAACTCAGGCCAGCCCCACCCAACCAGCACCGACCGAGGCGCTGACGCCGGCTGCGGTTCCGGCCCCGGCCCCGGTTCCGGCTCCGGCCCCGAGCCCCGACAGCGGACATACGACCGATGAGTTGGCGGGGGCAGGGTACGTTCCGGGATACCGCGCGTATCAGGCGCTGACCTTGTCGCCACTTTCGCCCCGAGTTGGTGCCGCCCCTGGAGGCATCACGCCCGGCTTTGAGGCACCCATGCCCTTCGGACAGTGGAACCTGCGCTTTGGCGGATTCATGACCGTCAGTTTCCAGGGCAGCATCGGCGAGCGCACCAACCCCGTGGCCGGCCAGAGCAAGACGGTCATCCACGCGCCACAACAGACTCTCGACGAATACGCGTCGTTCGTGGGCACCAACACCATACCAGGGCAGTGGGTGGCGTTGAATTTCACCTACGGCAATGGCGTGGTCAGCGCCAACGTGAGCCTCAACACCTGGAATCCCACTGCGCCGACCACTTACTACCAGATCGGCAGCCAGATCTTCCTCATGAACGCCTTTCTCGAATTCACCATTCCGCAGATTGGTCCCCTGCGGCCGCGCGTGATGGCAGGATACTTTGGTCCCTTCTACGGCAGCCTCGCCGAGTACGGGTTGGGTATGTACACCAATCCCATGATCGGATCGCCCCGCGGGGTGGGCGAGCTGACTGTCATCGAGTATCGCCTGCAACCAACCTGGACCTTGTTTGTGGAGCACGGTTTTGTGGGCAGTCGCAACGGCAACGTGCCGTGGAACGTGGTGCCCACTGGCGGCAACGGCGGTGCCAATCCCGTAATCCCGGCGGCCTGGGTGCACCACGCCCACGTGGTTCTGCGCCGGACCGGCGACACTCAGTTCCACACCGGGTTGCACTACCTCTACAACTGGGCGCAGGACGATCGTTCGCAGCAGTTCCAAGACAACGGCACCACGCGCGAGGTTTTCGAAAATCAGATCAAGGATGGGAATATTACCGTGCTCGGGTGGGACGCCAACGCCCGCAACGCCTCCTGGGGCGCTGTGGGCGTCGGGGGCTCCTACATCCGGGGCGAGAATGCCTTCCTTCTGCGCGGGCTCAATACTTTTGGCGGCGAGGGCAATAATCTCACTGACCGTTGGTGGGGTCCGGACAGCCATGGCAATGGCAAGCTGTTCGTCTTGGGCCTCAACTACAACACCAGTCTGGGCCGCATGTTGCGACCGTCGTACTCGTCTGACGCCCCTGACGTGGCGATCAATGCGGGCTTTGTCATGGCCTACACGCTGACCAACACGCTCACGGCCCCGGGCACGGGTCCTGTTGGCTCCGCCCCCATCGCCCCGGCTCCTTTGTCCGCTGACGTCGACCTGTTCAATCATCGCTCGCGCTACAAGTTCGGGCTCGAGTCGATCTACACCATGCGCCCGTGGGTGGCCGTGGCCTTGCGCACCGACTGCGTGGTGCCCAATTCCAAGGACCTGGGCGAGACTTTCTACGTGCTGGCGCCGCGGGTGGTGTTTCGTACCAACTGGGTCAGTCGTGAGTCGATCTCGATCATTTACGGCAGGTGGTTCTATGGCCCGCGCAGTCACCCGGAGGCGAGCTCCCTGTTGGCGAAAGACGTGGGCCTCGACAAAAACCTGGTCGTTTTCAACGTGAACATGTGGTGGTAACCATGGATGACAGGTTCAACATACGCGCTTTGCGGGCACTGGCGATTGGGGCGGCGGGCGTGACGCTGGCGAGCGCCGGCCCAGCCCACGCGCAGCAAGGTGCAGTGGTCACGTCGCCCGATGCGCTTGCCCAAGGGCTGCGCTTCGACCCTTCGCTCAGCCTCGATCCCACATTGCCTCAGGTGGCGGCCATGCC
>PMBY01000333.1:8557-16229 GCA_003153875.1 Myxococcales bacterium
TGGAAACTTTCTCCCACACCGGAGTGGTGCCCACGACCTACGCGCAGCTCAACTTCTCCGAAGGCAACAGCATCGTCAGCGCCAACGTCAGCATTATCGCCAAGCAGGCCAATGTTTCTGAGAGCTTCATCGAACCGGCCAGTCAGTTGGGCATCACGGATGTTTTCATGAGCATTCTGCCTCCCTTGGGCGAGAAGGTTCACATGCAGGCGCTGCTGGGCGCCTATACGCTTCGCTATGGCACCACCGGCGAGTACGACGAGGGACGCTACGGCACGCCTCTCATCGCGCGCATCAGCGGGGTGGGCGAGCATGTGGCGGTCAGGACAGGGTGGCGCAAGTTCACCTTCATGCTGGAAGAAGGCGTGCATGGTCAGACCAACGTCGCGGGGTCCAGCATCACGCCGGACGTGTGGAACAACTGGGCGGACCCGGGTGCGGGCAGCAGCTTCGTGGCCCATGTGCACGCGGGCGTGGGCTACTCCAACTGGCTCATGGTGGGCGCACACTACCTGCGCGCCTTCAGTCAAGACGAGCACGCGGGGTCTGCGGCCCCTGATGGGCGCATCGATGTGTTTGCAGGGGACGTGCGGCTGAACCTGGCGCGTTTTGGCCATTTCTACGGGGCGACGTCGTATGTGGACGCTCTGCAGGCGCGAACCGTGAGCCGGGTTTTCAGCGTGCTCAACACCCAGGGCGGCAAGGGGCTGATGGACAACTACCTCGGCCCTTTGAGCAACGGCACCGGGCAACTCCTCACTTGGGGCGGACAGTACGATCTGAGCATCGGCCGGCTGGTCAGCTATCCGGTGCCTTTTTCCGGCGACGGTCCGGATCTGTTNNGTCAGCCTGTTCTGGATGGGGACCCACACGTGGAGCACGGACAAGACGAGCACGTACAGGAGTGTCGATCCCAAGAGCACTGACGACCGGATCAAGTTCGACAAAATCACCAAGACCAAGTTTGGCATCGAAGCAACCTACAGTATGCTTTCCTGGTTGGCGGCTTCGATGCGCTTCGATCGCGTGGACCCGAATCTGGACGACACAAGCTACAGCTTCTCAGTGCTTTCGCCACGGCTCATCTTCCACACTGGCTGGCAATCCACTGATCAGGTCGTCTTGCAGTATTCGCACTGGTTTAACGGTCCGTTGACGACAGTGCGGGTGGGCCAGCCGCCACTTGAGGACGTCACGGTTGTTCCGGACGGCGACATGGTGTCCCTGTCCGCGCGGATGTGGTGGTAAGGACCGTGACGCGGGTAAAGGCAAATCGAGTTGAACTGCGGCACGGGCTGCTGGCCGGGCTTTGCGCGCTGGCGGGTTGCATACCCACTGTGGGCAATCAGGCCACGGACGCGTCAACGGACGCGTTAACAGACGCATCGCCGGGCTTCTGTGTGAAGCCGACATCATGCAACCCCGATCCTGGGCCGCAGCCGCTGAGCTGTGCCGCCGTCAAGGGTGCCGAAGCGGGGCTGGAGTTCTTCCCCTATCCGATTGCCGACTTTGAGCAGACAAGCACTGACACGGTGATCGACGTCAATCAGAATGTCGTTCCCCAAGACGTCGTCGGTGGATACGTGTACTCGTACACTGACGCGACCGCCCAGGTGTACGCCAACCGCGACGGCACGCAGGCGCCAGTTGGGTGGCAACCAATCGCGACGATTGCCAATCTATGCGACCCGAACATGCCGGATCAACCAAATCACGTGTTGCATATGTCGGGCGGGCCCTATCTCGGTTGGGGCGGCGGGATCGGAGTTCCCATGTCATACGTTAGCAAGAACGAGGGAGCGTGTCCTCTGGCGGATGTAGCGCACCCTCGCGACTACTGTCCGACAGTCGGTGAGGAGAATGCCGATCTTGGAACCACCTATGCCATTCTCGAAACCACTCTCAACATGAGCCAATGGGATGGTGTCGCCGTATGGGCCAGGCGCGCGCCAGACAGCCAACCACTGCTTCGCGTGTTGGTCGGCAACAAGTACGTTGACGAGGATATTAACTACGAGCAGCAGCGCAACGGGGTTCCGCCTTCAAAGCGTTACTGTGAGCGATCCCGTGAATGTGGATGCACCAACGGCGAGCCATGCAACGAGTGGGACGGCGACCCGAACGGCCCGCAGTACTATTGTTGGGATCCGGCGGTGGAGATCGCACCCGCGCTCACTTCCGGCAGCGCCATCCAGGCCACCAACAAGTGCTACACCAGCCGATGTGACGATGTGTACCCCGCCTACCCGCAGGACGGAAACGATCCGCAATTCTATGGCCGGCCTTGCACGCCGTATGGCTTTCGCAGTGGGGCACAAGGGAGCTATTGTTGGGATCCCGATCCCACCCACCGCTATGACATTGTAACAGGTGAGCCCGATCCAAACGGCCTGCCCGATTCACCCCCGGCCGAGTCGGATCAGGGGTGTGGGGACTACTGGACGTTTCCGCTGCACCTGACGACCGAGTGGCGGCTCTACCTAGTGCCCTTCACTGAAATGTTGCAGCAAGGATGGGCGAAGCGGTGGCAATTCTTCGACACCTCATCGGTGTCGGTGGTGCGCCTGACCTGGGACGCTGGCTGGATTGACTACTGGATTGACAACCTTCGATTCTATCGGGTGCGGCGCAATGGCCCGCCGGATGCGGCCGCAAGCGCGAGCCAATGAAAGGAGTTCACTCATGGAGAAGACAGCTGTGAAAGTGCAACGGTATCTGATTATCTCAAGCGTGTTGGCCCTGGCCGCTTTCGCGACAGGCTGCGGATCCTCGGACAGCCGACCTGGGACCGGGGGCATCCCGGCTGGAGGAACGTCGGCGGCCGGAGGCACGACCCAGACCGGAGGAACGCCTGTCAGCGGAGGGACGACCACGCCGACGGGCGGCACCACCTCCGCAGGAGGGACCACATCTGCCGCCGGCACCAGTGGGACTTCGACTGGGCCCTCGTGCACGCCGGCGTTTTCGCCGGATGCGCCGCTGATTACGGATTTTTCGTCCAATCCAGCTGGATGGCACGCAGGCCTTGGAGGTGGCAAGTGGGGAACGCTTGGCGTCTTGACCGGCAGCATCTTCGGCTTTGCAGGGACCGCCAGCACGTTCCCGGCGACCGACCCCCTAGGTCGGAAGACAATGAACGCGACAGTCGACACGACGAACCAGGACATGGTCCTAGCTGGCGATGTAGCTGCGAGTGACTATGCCGGTGGCGGAATGTCGTTCGATCAATGTGTAAACACGACGGTGTACACAGGCGTGCAGTTCACTTTGGGAGGATCCGTCGCGGGTTGTGACCTCTATTTCTACGTCCAGACTTTCGACGAGAAAGGGTCAGGTCCAGGGCAGGTGGGAGGATGCACCACGGGTTGCTACGTTTTCCCGGGAGAGAAACTGACAAGCACCACCGGTGCAGTCACTGTCCAGTTTTCAGATCTGAAAGGCGGTCAGCTCACCACTGCGACGTCCATCGCGAACGAGATCGTAGGACTGCAATGGCAGTTCAACTCGCCTGCTCCTGTGGGCGACGCAGGCCAGTCCGGCTGCACTGGCATCGCACTGACCGTCACCAACGTCTCGTTCGTTCAGTAACTAGGACGGAGCCAACCGGCGTTTCTCGGGTGGGGGCGACCTGCGGTCGCCCCAGCGTGGCCGGCGGAAGGGCGACCGCCGGTCGCCCCTACGGCCGACAGACGAACAGCGTCGCGGTCAGCGGCGGCAGGCGATACTCGATCTGATCGTCCTTGACCGGCGCGGCGGTCATCGGGCGGATGGTGGGCTCGCTGCCATTGAGCACGAAAACGTCGGCCGTCTTGCACTCTGCGCCGGCGACATGAATCTTGCCGGCGAAGGCCGTGTGCAGTTCTTTGTTGATGACGATCATGGTGAGTGCCTTCTTTGCGTCCAGGGCCGCGTAGATAGACGCCTTGGCATTGTCAGTGGTCGCCGCCACGGCTGTGTCGCCGAAACGCCCGTTCTTGCCGTCGTAGTTGCGATACATGCGGTAGGCAGCCTGCGCATAGGGGGGCAGGACCGTGTTGCCGGCGCTGTCGCCCCAGTAGTTGGCCATATACATTCCCTCGCGACCGAATATCCCGAGCACATCGATCTGGGCCAGTCCGCCCGAGATATGCTCGCCTGCGCCGAAGTTGTATTCCGTCATGGTCAGCTTGGTGCCCGGATATCGCTCGGCGATTCGTTCCATCAGCCAGGGAATGAGGCGGATGGGCTTGCCCAATGAGTCCCCGATCCAGGTCTTCTCGATGAAGTCAGGATCCCAGAGGCTGCGCGGCGCCTGCAAGCGCGCGGCCACGGTCTTGGGCGACACGTCTTTCTCGGTGATGCGCTTGCTGCCGCGGTTTTCCGGGTACCAGTGCACATCCAGGGCATGGACCAGGCGCTTGCCGTGCTTGGCCTCCAGCCGCTTTGCCTCGGCCAAGAAGAAGTCGAGATAGCGGTCGTACTTCTTGTTGTTTTCCGCCGCATCGGGCGCATCAGTCAGATTTAGGAACTCGCCCCAGCCGTACATGATGCCCCCGAGCACAAAGGCGGTGGGATCGACGGTCAGAATGGCATCGGCGGTCGCCTCGCTGCGCTCGATAATCTCTTTGTATGTGGTCTTCTCGGGGTGAATTCGCACATGCAACCCGGACCACAGCGCTGGCTCGTTGTCGAGAGAGTAGAATCTAGCGCCGCCCTTGTCCGCCCGGCCCAGCTTGTTCGCGAGCAGATTGACGAACTCGTCTTGGTAGACTTTCCCATCGTTGAGATCGGGGGAAAGCGAAAACGGGCCCGGCTTCCTCGGGTACGAGCGCACCCAGCGCGAACTGGGCGCCTTTTCGTTTTCGGCCACGGACCCAAATTTGTCCGCACTCACGTAGTCGGCCAGAGGTATGGTTACGATCGATTCCATCCCCGCAGCCCGGTTTTCCTCCACGAAATCCAGAAACTGCGCGCCGGGCGTGCTGCAATTGCGATAGCCCATGGCCGTGCAGGCCCATTCGTCGCTGGAATACTGATAGTCGCTACCCGCGTTCGAGGCGTTGATTTCCCAGTTATAGGCGGTCTGTCGGTTGCCACCCATGCGGCGAACCGTGGCGCCGAAACCCTCATTCTTCTGTGAATTGATGCCGTACACGTACGGGCTGATGGTGCGGATGACGGACTTGGGGTTGACCTCGAAACGCAGCTCGCCGCCCTCGGTGGGCGGGCCTGCCAGGGCTGCCTGGTCGCGGGTCGCGATGGCCGCCGCGTTGGCCTTTTCACGGTGGCGGTCAGCGGCGCGCGTGCTGGGCAACTGGCTCAGCGGAATGCGTTTGCCGAAGTTCTCGACGGTGGCGCCGGCGATGTCGAGGGTTTCTGGCTCATAGCCGAGGTGGAAATTCACATGAGCTTCGCCGGTGGCATAGGCCTGGGTGGCCTGGAAACGGATCTGCACCTTGGTCCATTCGCGAGAAGCCTGGACCGGATATTCCGCCGACTTGGTGTAGGGCGGCTTGCCCAGCTCGAACACGAAGGAGGTCTCACCCACGCCGTCCTCTTTGGGAACCTCGGCGCGCAGGTAGAAGGTGGCCAGCAGGATGTCGCCCAGCTCGACCGGCGCAGAGGTCGAGCCCTGAAATTGCACGGACCACTCGCTGCCCGCGCCTTCTTTGACACGAAGGCGGGCGGCTTCGCCGAACGGCTGCTGGGGCACGGCAACTCGGCTGACTTCGGCCTTCTCCACCTGACCCTGCACAACGAAGTCGCGCACCCCACGCCCGCCGAGCAAGTCGACCCGAGGCACGCTGGCGATGCGCGCGTTGGCGGCCTCGAGCAGGGCCGAGGCCTGCGGCGCTTCGGAGCCTGGCGAGGAAGGAGGAGCTGCAGTTCGCTTGATGCACCCGCCGAGCATCAGACCGAGCAGCGCGCAGCGACAGAGGATCTGCGTGGACATTGAGGCGAGCCTAACGGGAAGCCGCCATTTCGGAAAGGGCTTTTACTTCGCAAACGGCCTTGTCTTCCCTGGCCGCAAAAAGTAGGCTGTTTCCGTCGTGGACAGCGATTTCCGGTCCCTCTCAATCTGAGCCAACATGCGCAAGCGGCAAGAAGCCATGCTGGGCAAGGGCGACAACCAAGCCATCCGAGAGATCAACCGTTCGATCATCTTGGAGTTGGTTCGGCGTGCGGGACGGGTTTCACGCACGGAACTGGCCCGGCGCTCGAAACTGACGAAACCCACGGTCTCGACCATCATCGACGAGTTCATCGAGGACGGAACCGTGCGCGAAGTTGGGCTGGGCGAGTCGCTCTCGGGCGGGGGCCGGCCGGCGCGGCTGCTGGAATTCAACGACGCCTCGGCCGCCTATCTGGGCATCCACTTCGGCGTGCGTGCCACCCGGATCGCGGTGGCCGACGCGCGCGGTGTGATCCGTGTGGTGCGCGGCCGGCCGTCGCTGCGGAATGCGCCGGCGCGGGTGGGCAAGGTGGTGCGGTCGATGGTCAATGAGGCCTTGCAGGTGGCCAAGATTCCCCGGGCGCGCGTGGCGGCCGCGGGCGCGACGGTGCCTGGGCTGGTCGACCAGGAAAGCGGCCTATGCGTGCTGGCACCCAACCTGGCCTGGCAGGACGTACCTTTGCGCGAAACTTTGCAGGACGAGCTGCGCGTACCGGTGGTGGTCAACAACATCACGCAAGCCTCGGCGGTGGCCGAGGGCAGGGTGGGGGCGGCGCGCGGCGTGCGTTCCTATGTGTGGCTGTACGTGGGCAGCGGCGTGGGCGCTGGCATCGTGATCGACGGGAAGCTCTTTCACGGGCAAAGCGGTTTTTCCGGCGAGATCGGTCACTGTCCGGTGAGCGAGGATGGGCCGCTGTGCGGTTGCGGACGGCGCGGCTGCCTGGAGACAGTGGCCTCGACCATGGCGCTGCTGCGCGCGGCTGAAGACGCGATCGAGGGCAAGCAGGCGACGCGGCTGTCACGCGTGGAAGGCCGGCTGGACGTGGCGGGGATCGCGGCGGCAGCAGGAGAAGGCGACGTGGTCGCCAAGCGCATCCTGGCACACACCAGCGAGCACCTGGGCCGCGGCATCTCGTTCCTGCTCAATATTCTCAATCCGGAGATGATCGTATTGGGCGGTCCCGTGATTGAGGCAGGCGAGCCCTTCTTGCACGCGGTCCGCGCGTCGGTCGCGCATCACGCTCTCTTGCCGCACGGGGTGGCCATCGTTCCTTCGACCCTCGGCGACCGCGCCGAGCTGACCGGCTCGGTGTTGCTGGCCATGGAGAGCATTGTGCGCTCCTACCGAATTGTTGGCAGCCACGATGGTCGTGCTCGCGCCGCGACGGAACTGTAGCGGGCAGTTTCCCGCTGGCCGGCTGGCTGTGCGGTTTGGATGCCTGAGTGCTACAGGTATCTGCTGACCAGATTCTCCAGCATCTCTTGTCGGCCCGAGCGGGGTTTGGGATCGATGTTGCCGGATGTGACCCGATCCGCGATCTGGGCGAGCGAGAGCTTGCGGTCGAGGATCTCTTTCCCGAGTCCCTGTTTCCAGCCGGCGTAGCGTGCGTCCAGCAGGGCAGGGAGCTTGCCGTCGGTCAGCATGCGGTCGGCGACCAGCAGGGCATGCGCCAGGATATCCATGCCGCCCACGTGCGCGTGGAAGAGATCCTCGGCGTCGAAGCTCTGCCGGCGCACCTT
>PMBY01000065.1 GCA_003153875.1 Myxococcales bacterium
CGGTCCACGTCCTTGCGCCGGTCCTCCTCGACCAGGGCCTTGACCCCGGCAGGCCGGAAGGTCTGGCCAAAGATGCTGCCTGCGCGCAAGACCAACTTGGCGTCGGCGCCAAAGATGTCGAAGCGCGCCTGCACCATGCCCAGCACCGTGTCGGGCAGAGCGCTGTCGTCACCCACCTTGCCACCGTCGCGCACCACGCGCAGCAATTCCTCCAGGTAGAAGGGATTCCCCTGCGCGCGGTCCACGATCCAGCGCGCGTCCGCCTCGGGAATCTTGCCCACCACATGCTCGATCATGCGTTGACTCGCCCTGAGCGACAAAGGCCCCAAGTTGATCCTCTGAGGGCTGCGCTCCTTCCACACGCCAGGAAAGCGCCGGTCCACCTCGGGCCGCGCCAGGGCCAGCACCATGAACGGTTTTTCGGGGAGCACGCGCAGGGCCGCGTCCACGAAGTTCACGCTGGGCGTGTCGCCCCAGTGCAGATCCTCCAGCACCAGCAGCACGGGATGGTGATTGCACTCGGCCTCCAGCCAGTCTAGCCAGGACAGCAGCATCTGGTCGGCCATCAGGCGCGGGTCTTGCCGGGCCGCGCGCAGGGGCAGCAGATCCTCGTCGGGAAAGGGCAGGCGGGCCATTTCGCCGAGGAATGCGGCGATGCGTGGGGCGTCCTTGGCTGGCAAGAAGCGTGAGGTGTGCGCGAGCAGGCGCTTGCGTTGCACCGGCTCGGGCTCGCCGCCGGTGATGCCAGCGGTTGCCAGCAACGCCGGGCCGAGCAAGGCAAAAGGCGCAGCGTCGCGCATGGGATCGCCGCGGCCGACCAGGAGTTCAAAGGGGCGGCCGTGGCGTTGGATGCGGTCGCAGAATTCGTGGCGCACACGCGACTTGCCATTGCCCGCGGCCGAGGTGATGAGCATCGCGCGCGCGGCAGGCTCGTCGCAGGATTCATCCCACAGGGCTTCCAGAAGATCGATCTCGCGGTCGCGTCCGAAGCACGGCACGGCCATGCCCATCAGGGTGCGCGGGGCTTCGCGGATTCCTTTCTCGAAGAGCAAGCGCGCGGCGCCGTCGGGAAGCACCTGGATTTCGAAGCGGGCTTCCAGCAGATGGGCAGTGAGACCGTCGATGTGGATGGTGCCGGCCGGGGTGGAGGCGAGCAGGCGGCCGGCCTGGTCGATGACGTCGCCCAAGGAAAGCTTGCCGGCCAAATCGGCGCGGCTGGTGCTGATGCCCAGGCTGGCGTCNNACCAGCGAGCCGCCGCCCAGCCGCTCCAGCCGCGCGCCGTGCGGCGCGATGGCGTTCTGCAGATCCCCCAGACCAGCTTCGCTCAGCGCGGGGTCGGCGAGTCGTTCGGCCAGGATACCAGCCAGGTCAGCCGTGCGAGCCGGATCCCGCGCGGCGGCTGCCGCGGCTGCGCCGGTGTGTGGTCGCGATACCAGGATGGCCGCCAGAATGCGCTGCTCGCCGGTGGTGACCAGCGACGGGGTCGGGGTGCGGGCCTGGTCGAGCGCGGCCAGGTCGCTGGCGGTGTCGCGGCTGAGAAATTGTCCCGCGATGGCCGCGAGCGCGCGCACGACCTCGTCGGCCCTGGCCGGACGCTGCTCCGGATTCTTGGCCAGCATGCGCGCAATGAGCGCGACCAGATCCGCCGGGGTTGCGGGTCGCTTGCGGGCCACGTCCACTGAATCGTCGAGGCAGATCTTGGCCATGATTGCGGTAGGCGAGTCGCCGGCAAAGGGCGGCTGGCCGGCGAGACATTCGAAGAGCACGCAGCCCAGGGCGAAGATGTCGGCGCGTCCGTCCACCGTGCTGGCCCCGCGCGCCTGCTCGGGCGCCATGTACAGCGGCGTGCCCAGGGCGGCGCTGGCGCTGGTGATGCGCAGATTCTGCTGCGGATCGAAAAGGCGGCGCGCGATACCGAAGTCCAACACCTTGGCCTGGCTGGGATCGCCGCCAGGCAGAAAGACATTGGCCGGCTTGATGTCGCGGTGGATGACCCCGTGTTTGTGCGCCACGGTCAGGGCCTCGGCCACGCGCCGACCGAGCTGCAGGGTCTCGGAGATGCGCAGCGGCCCGCGCGCCACGCGGTCCTCCAGGGTCTCGCCCTCCAGCCACTCCATCACCAGGTACTGCTCGCCGCGGGCGGTGGAGCCGTGGGCCAGATAGCGCACGATTGCGGGGTGGGCAATCTCGGCCAGCACCAGCGCCTCCTGCTGGAAGCGCAGGGCCTGCGTGCCCTGTGGCTCGCTCACCAGCTTGAGCGCGACAAATTCGCCAGTCTTCAGATCCTTGGCCCGATAGACCAGGCCCATACCGCCTTCGATCGCCTCGCCTTCCACGCGAAAGCGATCGCCGTAAGTTTGGGAATGGTCCTCGGCGCACACCGCCTAGATAATACAACGATAGGAACGACTTTTTTCGTTGTCGGTCTTCCGCCAAGGCTGCTTCCATGGCATAATTCAGAAGATAGGTAGCTTACAACTTTTAAAATCAACAAATGCGGAGCCCGCTCCTCGATGTCCATGCGCGCGTTCTGCCTTCCGTTCTCACAACAATTCAGATTGTTCTTCATCACGCTGGCCACCGCCATCGCGAGCGTTGGGCCCACCACCCCGTCCGCGCAGGCGGCCAGTCGCATCCATTACGCCGACAATGGCTGCAGTGAGCGGAGCGACTTGCCCGGTTGTGTGAAGAA
>PMBY01000404.1 GCA_003153875.1 Myxococcales bacterium
GGCGTGGGCGGCATCGAAGCCGAGGCTGCCATGCTGGGCCAGCCCATCCCGCTGCTGGTTCCCCAGGTGGTCGGCGTGCGGCTGGCAGGCTCGCTGCGTGAGGGGGCTACCGCCACCGACCTGGTGCTGACGGTGACCGAGATTTTGCGCAAGCTGGGCGTCGTGGGGAAGTTCGTCGAGTTCTTCGGCCCCGGCGTCCCTCAACTGCCGCTCGCGGATCGCGCGACCATCGCCAACATGGCACCCGAGTACGGCGCCACCTGCGGGCTGTTTCCCATCGACCAAGAAACCCTGGCCTACCTGCGTGTCTCGGGTCGCTCCCCGGAGTCCATCGCCCTGGTGGAGGCTTACTGCCGCGAGCAGGGCCTGTTCGCGACAGCCGATACGCCCGAAGCCCAGTACACCAAGATCGTCGACCTCGACATGGCCAGCATCGAGCCCTGCGTGGCCGGGCCGCGCCGGCCGCAGGAACGGGTGCCCCTGCCCCAGATCAAGAAATCGTTTGAAGCCGCCCTGCCCTCGCTGACGAAACCTCCCAAGCCCGACGCTGCGAAACCCTCTGCGAGCGCAACCGCTGACCCGAGACTGAAACACGGCTCGCTGGTGCTGGCTGCCATCACCAGTTGCACCAACACATCCAACCCGTCGGTGCTGATGGCCGCAGGCCTGCTGGCCAAGAAGGCGGTGGAGCGCGGCCTGGCCAGCCAACCCTGGGTGAAGACGTCGCTGGCCCCGGGATCGCAGGTGGTCACCGCCTATCTCAAAGCAGCCGGCCTGCTGCCCCATCTGGAGACGCTTGGCTTTCACGTGGTCGCTTACGGCTGCACCACCTGCATCGGCAACTCGGGACCGCTGGCGGCGCCGATCTCGCAGGCCATCGAACAACGCTCGCTGGTGGTGGCGTCGGTGCTGTCGGGCAACCGCAACTTCGAGGGCCGCGTGCACCCCGAGGTGCGCGCCAACTACCTGGCCTCGCCGCCGCTGGTGGTGGCCTTTGCCCTGGCCGGCCGGGTGGACATCAATCTCGACGAGGAGCCTTTGGGCACAGACCGCGCTGGCCAGCCAGTCTTCCTGCGCGACATCTGGCCGTCGCAGGCCGAGATCCAGGCCGCGCTCGCCGCCGTCCAGCCCGCCATGTTCAAGCTGGCCTATGCCACTGTGTTCGAGGGCGACGCCCGCTGGCGCGGCATCCAGGTGCCGCAAGCGGCGACCTACGCGTGGGACGAGGGCTCCAGCTACGTCAAGCATCCGCCCTATTTCGTGGACATGCCGGCCAAGCCCGCCGCAGTTGGCGAAATCGGCGGCATGTGCGTGCTGGCCGTCCTGGGCGACAGCATCACCACCGATCACATATCGCCCGCTGGCTTGATCAAACCTGACAGCCCAGCCGGGCGCTACCTGGTCGGTCTCGGCATCGCGCCCAAGGACTTCAATTCCTACGGCTCCCGCCGCGGCAACCACGAAGTTATGGTGCGCGGGACTTTCGCCAACATTCGTATCAAGAACCTGCTGGCACGCGGGACCGAGGGCGGCGTCACGCGCTACCTACCCGGCCGCGAAGTCATGCCCATCTACGATGCGGCCATGAAGTACCAGGCTGACAACGTGCCTCTGCTGGTGCTGGCTGGTCGCGACTACGGCTGCGGCTCGTCGCGCGACTGGGCGGCCAAGGGCACGCGCCTGCTCGGCGTGAGCGCGGTGCTGGCCGAAAGCTTCGAGCGCATCCATCGATCGAACCTGGTGGGCATGGGCGTGGTGCCGCTGGAGTTCTTGCCCGGCGACAGCGCGCACAGCCTGGGCCTCGACGGCGAGGAGATCTTTGAAACCCTGGGCCTGCCCCACTTCCTCGAGGCACCGCCGGCCCACCGCCAGATCGCCATCCGCATAACCCGGCCCGACGGATCGCAAGACCACTTTGCCGTGCGCGTGCGCATCGACACGCAACAGGAGTCGCTCTACTACCAGCATGGTGGCATCCTGCCCTATGTGCTGAGATCGCTGGTTTGATTGTGCCAATCATGAAATCTCTGCTTCCCTTCGTGGCGGCCGCCACGTTCGTCGCTTCTTCCACCGGTGCCGGGCCTACGCCGCGGCCAGGAGGTACTCGCTTGACCTCGCAGAAATCGGCTTTCCCCTTCGCCTTTTCCCAGAAGGTCCTGGCCAACGGCCTGCGCATCTTCGTTGTGCCCTACGACTCTCCCGGCCTGGTGGCCTACTACTCGGTGGTGCGCACGGGCAGTCGCAACGAGGTGGAACCGGGCAAGTCCGGCTTCGCGCATTTCTTCGAGCACATGATGTTCCGCGGGACCGAACGCTATTCGACCGAGCAGTACAATGCCGAAATCAAGGCCATGGGCGCGGACTCCAATGCATTCACCGCCGAGGACATGACCGTGTACCACATCCTGGCCGGCAAGTCCGCGCTGGCCAAGGTGGTCGAGATCGAGGCTGACCGCTTTCTGAATCTCAAATACGACGAGGCTTCTTTCCAGAAGGAAGCCCGCGCGGTTCTGGGCGAGTACAACAAGGGCTCGTCGGATCCGTTGCAGAAGATGGACGAGGCGCTGCACGACCACGCCTTCACGGTGCACAGCTACAAACACACCACCATTGGGTTTGTGCGCGACATCGAGGACATGCCCCACCAGTTCGCCTACTCGCGCCAGTTCTTCGACCGCTACTATCGGCCCGACAACGTGATCCTGTTGGTGGTCGGCGACGTCAGCGCCGATGAGGTTCTGAAGTTGGTCGAAAAGGCGTACGGCTCATGGAGCAAGGGCCCGGCCCGGCCGCCGGTCCCGGTCGAGCCACCGCAGACGCACGAACAACGCGTGACGGTTCCCTGGAAAGGCGCCAGCCTGCCCGTGCTGTTTGTCGGCTATCACACGCCCGCATTTTCCACGAAGTCGGTCGATGGACCGGCGCTCGAAGTTTTGAGCGAGCTGCTTTTCGCCGAGCGATCGCGATTGCACAAGCAGCTCGTGCTCGACGAGCAGAAGGTGGAAACTCTGGAGGGCGGCGACGGAAAACACGTGGATCCCAACCTGTTTCTCGTGCTGGCCCGGGTGAAGCAGGCCAAGGACATGGCCTATGTCGAAGCCGCCATCGACAAAGAAATCGCGCGCATCGCGGCCGAGGGCGTGGATGAGAAGACCCTGGGCGAGGTACTCTCGCATGCGCGCTACGCCTTCGCGGCGCAGCTCGCGACGCCCGACCACGTCGCCCTGGTGGGGGCCGAGTTCTTGGCCTTGGACGGGCACCTGTCCGCCATCGACGCGTATTTCTCCCGGCTGGGTCAGGTGAAGAGCGCGGACGTTCAGCGCGTGGCCCGTACATACTTCACCCCGCAGAACCGCACCGTGGTTATTCTGCAGCCGGAAACCCCGTGAACCGACGGAGAACACCCCTCATGTTGCTTTCCATCGCCCTGGCGGCGGCGGGCGCCTCGGCCCCCCGCCGAACCGCTGCTGCCTCCTCGCGCCGAGCAGCCTCGGTCCCCCAAGGTCCGCGCACCGTGAGGTTGCCCTCGCCTGACAATCCCTTGGTCGCGATTCGACTGCTCTTCCGGGTGGGCGCGGCCGACGATCCCGCAGGCAAGGAAGGGCTCGCCGCTCTGACCGCAGCCATGCTCGGGTCGGCCGGAACCAAGCGCCGCTCCTGGTCCGAAGTCCTGGATGCGCTCTATCCCATGGCGGCCGACATTCAGACCTACGGCGACAAGGACACTTTCGTCTTCGAGGGCACCGTTCATCGCGACAACCTGGCGGCCTACGCCGATCTCTTGGCTGAGCAGATCCTGACCCCGCGCTTCGCCAACGAAGATTTCACGCGCCATCGCCAGGATGCGCTCGACTTCATCAGCAAGACTCTGCGCGGCACCGACGACGAGGATCTAGGCAAGCAGGCCCTGGCCACGCTCATGTTCAAGGGTCATCCCTACGGCCATCCCACCGCCGGCAGCGTCGCCGGCTTGCAAGCCATTACTCTCGCTGACGTACGCCGTTTCTACGCCACCATGTTCACCCAGGATCGCTTGATCGTCGGCGTGGCCGGCGGGTATCCCGACGGCTTTCCCGAGAGCCTGGTGGCGCGTTTTTCTGCGCTGCCTGCCCAGGGCAAGCCGCATAGAAAATTTCTGTTGCCCCCGGCCCGCCCTGGCGAGGTGCTGATCGTCGAGAAAGTGGCCCGCGCCAATGCCGCGTCCCTGGGCCACCCGCTCGACATCACCCGCGCGGACGACGACTTCTATCCTCTGTATTTGGCCGGCTCGTACTTGGGCGAACACCGCACCTTCAACGGCCTGCTGATGGTCGAGCTCCGGCAGAAGCGCGGCCTGAACTACGGCGACTACGCCTATGTCGAAAATTTCATACAGGACGGTGGAACGACCTTCCCGCTCACCAACATCACGCGCCGCCAGCAACATTTCGAAATCTGGTTGCGTCCGGTGCCACCGCAGACCACGTCGTTTGCCATTCGCGGCGCCTTCTTCGAACTAGACAAGCTGGTGCGCGAGGGCATTCCGGCTGCGGGCTTCCAAGCGACCCGTGAGTTCTTGCTGCACTACCTGGACCTGTGGGCGCAGGATCCGTCGCGCCGCCTGGGCTACGCCATCGACGCTCTCGTTTACGGCAAGGACATCCTCGCCGAGATGAAGGCGCGGCTACCGACAATGACCAAGGTGCAGGTCGATCGCGCCATCCGAAAGCATCTTGATCCCAAGCGCCTGACCGTCGCCATCGTCAGTGACAACGCCAAGGCCCTGCGCGCCGAGTTGGCCTCCGGCAAGCCCACGCCCATGACCTATGACACCAAGGACACTCCCGCCGAGGTGCTCGAGCGAGACAAGGCCATCGAAGGGTTCCCGCTTGGCCTTTCTGCCAGCCGGATCAAGATCGTTTCCGCGGGGGTCATGTTCGAGAAGTAGAATGGCCCGTCGATGCCCGGCCCCGACCGCTACCATATCTCGCGCAAGATCGCTGACGGCGGTATGGCCGAAATCTTTCTCGGCAGCCAGCGCGGGGTCGAAGGCTTTGAACGCCCGGTCGTGCTCAAGCGCATCCTGGCGTCGCTGCTGGCCGACCCGCAGTTCCGCAACCAGATGATCGACGAGGCNNCAGGTGCTGGATCTCGGCCACGCGCGAGGCCGATATTTTCTCGTGTTGGAACTGGTGGAGGGCTGGGATCTTAACCAAATCCTGAATCGCGCCCGCGCTGCCTCATTTCCCCTTCTGCCTGAGCTGGCACTCTACGTCGTCGCCGAGGTTTGCCGGGCGCTGGGCTACGCCCACGCCAAGACACGCGACGGGCAACCCCTGGGTATCGTTCACCGCGACGTGAGCCCGCACAACGTGCTGGTCAGCGAGCAGGGCGAGGTCAAGCTGACCGACTTCGGCATCGCCAAGGCCATGGGCCGGCGCGAGCACACCGGACATGGTGTGATCAAAGGCAAGCTGGCCTTCATGTCGCCCGAGCAGGCGTCAGGCACGGCGGTGGACGGACGCTCGGACCTCTTCTCGCTCGGCACTGTGCTGTACCTGCTGGGCACGGGACATCGACCCTTCGACGCCCCCACCGATCTCGAGGCCCTGGTGCGGGTACGGCAATGCCAATTCGCCCCGCCCGCTCAAGTTGCGCCCGACATCTCGCCCGAGTTTGCCCGCATCACCGTGCGGGCCATGCAGGCCGCTCCGGCCGACCGCTACCAGAGTGCAGAAGAGATGCTGGTCGACATCGAGACCGTGCAGCGCTCCGCTTTAAAGCCCGCCGGCCAGACCGAGCTCAAGCGCTGGCTAGCGGACCTGCAGCGGATAGATGGCGCGCCGACCATCTCAAAGGCAGCCAGTCAGACGCCCGCAGTGGAGGATTCCCAAGCCCTGCCGCTCGCCGACAGTGAAGATCTCGTGTTCGACGACTCTTCCCAGCTCTGGCAACCGGAGGAAGGTCCGATCCGCCCCACGCAACCCACCATGGCCGCCGTACCGGCGCTTCAGCCTATGGTACACGTCACGACACCGACCCTCACGTCACCTGCGAAGCAGCAGTCGAAAACCTCGCGACGATTGGCCATCGTGTTCTTTGTGGGCGGGATGGCTGCGTTGCTGGCGTGGCTCGGGCTACGCGAAACTCCGCGACGCCTCCGTCTGGCGACACGCCCGTTGCCGGCGCCACGCCCGGCGGCTGCGCCACGCCCACCGGCTGCACCGCCAGCGACGCCAATTGCGCCACCTCCAGCTTCAACGCCACCGCCGCCTCCCCAAGCGACACAGACGCCTGCCGCCAGCGTCCATGCGGCGTCGGCCCCAGATGCACACCCAGCGACCCCACCCACGTCAGAAGACGATGAAGAGGATCTGCTCAAGCACAGCGAGCCGGCCGCCTCCGACCAAATTCTCGGCGAAGACGAGGGCGAAGGGCCGGTCAAGCCTCTTGCGGCCAAGCACGGCGAGCGGGCCAAGCCGGAGCGTGCGCTCCCAGAGAGTGTCTCGGTCTACATCGAGAGCCAACCCAAGGGTGCTGTGGTCAAGCTCAAGAATCGCGTCTTCGGGCGGTCGCCGCTCAATCTGCGCTTTCGTCCCGGCATCGCCTATGAATTGACCTTTATCAAGAAGGGTTATCAGAACGCGAGCAAGCGTTTCACGGTGACCGGCCGGAAGAATCAGAAGGTCAGGATCGCGCTCAAGAAGAAGCCCGCCCCGAAGAAGTCCCTGCTCCAGCGGATCTTCAGCGGGAAGAGGAAGAAATAGCTTCTGGCTAGTCTCCGCCGGGGTTGTACACGCCTGGCAGGCGCGGGCCGCGCCGATCACCCCCATCACGCCCGTGGCGGCTGCGGCCATGCCGTGAACGCCTGCGCTGCCTGCGCCCGCCACCCGAATCATTTCCGCCACGTCCGTTGGGGTGCTGCCCGCCGCTCGGGTTCTGCCCGCTGGGCGGCGGCCGTCCCCCTCCCCCACGCGCCGAGGCGGCCACCGGCAACGACAGGGGCGGTGGCACCAGCCATTCCACGTAGGGTCGAATGTTGGCGTCGCGAATTGCCGCCCATCCGGCTGCGAAGTCAGGCGCGGCGTCTTCTGTGCGACTCTCAGAGGGTGCGGCCTCGCCCAGGAATCCCTCAGCCTCACCCGCCTCCAGCACGATCTCTCCGGCTGCGGGTTCCCCGGAAGCCGGCGCCTCCTGCCAAATGCTCGGGTCGACGATGCCGTCGCTGTCGGGCGGCGCCACCCACGGCGGCGGCACAGCGGGCGATGGCAAATCGGGGATGGCGGTAGGAAAGATGGGCGCAGGGCGCGGAGCCGACGCCGGCTTTTCGCCGCGACGCCGGTGACGGCGTGAGCGGCTGTGGAAATCGGTCGCTGCGTGCAAGCCGTGCCGGGCGTCGGCATCGCCCGGGTCGAAAACCTCGCTGTCCAGGCCCGCGCACGAGTCGCACAGACCACATTTTTCACCGTTCTCCTCGCCGAAATACGCACGCATCATCTGCACCCGGCAGCTCTGCGTGTTCATGTACTTCAGCAGCTCGGCCAAGCGCCGCCGGTCGGAAATGCGCCGCGCCTCGAACACCGAAGCCGCCTTATCGATCTGCTCGCGCGTGGGACGCGGTTCCACCCCCGCCCAGCGCGCGGCCTTGACTTCCACGGCCACCCCCATGGCTTCCAGCACGGAGAGCACCACGCGCACGCGGCGCTCAGGCAGAGCCATCGACAGGGCCAAGTCGCGCACCGAAACCTCTTTGCCTTCGTCGCTCCAGGCGTAGAGACCCTCGGCCACCGCCCGGGCCTGCATCTTGGTCGGGTGCGCTTCTTTGAGGAAATGCTCCTGGATGGCGATGTCGTCCGGCTGGAAGAGCAACACACAGCGCGCCGGCTTGCCGTCGCGGCCAGCGCGCCCAGCCTCTTGCACGTAGGACTCGGGCGAGCCCGGCATCTGGTAGTGGATGATGTAGCGGATGTCGGGCTTGTCCACGCCAAGCCCGAAGGCGTTGGTGGCGATCATCACCACCTTGCGCCCGGACGACATGAACGACGCCTGCGCCTTCTCCCGCTCCTCCGTGGTCATCTTGCCGTTGTAGCGCTCGACCGGAATCTTGCCGTGGCGCAAAGCCACGTAGAGCTCGTCGACCGCCCTGACCGTCGCACAATAGACGATTCCCGGCCGCCGCAGGCGCTGGATAAGCTTGCCCAAGACGCGCAGCTTGTCCGCCTCGCCGCCGACTTTGCGTACGTCGAATGCCAGGTTGGGACGGTGGAACGACACCCGGCAGGTGTACGCATCTTTCATCCCCAACTGGACCATGACGTCCGCGGCGATGGCCGGCGTGGCCGTGGCGGTGAGGCCCAGAATGGGTGGCCGCCCCAGCACCTCTGCCGCGCGCCGCAGGCCCAGATACGAAGGTCGAAAATCATGGCCCCACTGGGACACGCAGTGGGCTTCGTCCACGCAAAAGAGCGAGAACTTCACGCCCTCCAGCATGTCCTGCACGGCGGGCGTGCATACCGACTCCGGGGTGATGAGAATCAGCTTGATGCGGCCCTCGCGAACTCCCTCCAAATCCGCAGCACGTTCCTTGGCGGTGCGGGTCGAATCGATGCGCGCCACGGCCACGCCAGCGGCTTTGAGCTTGCCCACCTGGTCCTCGATGAGCGCCAGGAGCGGCGAAACCACCAAGGTTGGGCCAGGCAGCGACAAAGCAGGCAGCTGATAGGTCAGCGACTTGCCGCTGCCCGTGGGCATGACGGCCAGGGTGTCACGACCGCTCAAGACCGACTCGATGACCTCGGCCTGCCCTGGGCGAAGCTCGCGAATGCGCAGGATGGGCCGGGCGCGATCCACCGCCTGCCTGAGGGCCGGAGAGTACTCCGATTCTGGCATGGCCCGCGCGCTGGGAATGGCGGCCGGGCTGAGCGGCTCGACCGGGACAGGGGCTTCCCGTACGCGAAAAGGCCTGGCCTCGCTCTCCGATCTCTTGATGATGATGGTCGGCTCGGCCTCGTCCTGCGCGGCCACGAGCCCAGCTTCTCCGTCGTGCCTATCGACACGCAGGGACTCGTTGGCAGCAGCGGCCTTAGCCGGCTCCCAGTTAGACGGGGTACTCAGTCTCGACTCCTCTCCAAACTCACATCACGTAGCCAAAGTATGGATTCCTGCACCAACAACCCATCGTGCCCGGGCACGGTCCTAGTTGCGGGACCGTCACGAGGCCGGTCTCAGTACAACCTCGACCGCTTGGACGTCAGCGCGGACGCGAAGTCCGCCTTGCAGGAACGCTCCAATAACCTACCACGTTCTCCCTCGGGCAACAAGAATTCTCCTCGTGTCCAACACCATGGCACATCATGTGCTGAGGCTCACGCTGTGTCGGCTCTTCTTGCCCTTTCGCCTGATGCTCGTCCTCGAGAACGGCTGCTGGCTCGCGGACCGAGTGCGCTCTCCGACGCAGAGCTCCTTGCAATCCTCCTCGGCAGCGGACGTCACGGGAAAAATGTCATCGAAATCGCTCATGATTTGATGGCTCGGCTGGGCGATTTGCGCGGTCTGGGCGATGCCGCTGAGGCCGAATTGCGCACTCAGGCGGGGGTCGGACCAGCCCGAGCCGCCGTGATCCAAGCAGCCCTTGAGCTGGGACGGAGAGCGACCGGAACCCGACCCGAACGCGGCCGATTTCTGGGCAACGCAGCCGATGTCTGGACGCATTATAGAGCGCGTCTGGCACCCTCTCCCGTCGAGGAATTCTGGATGCTGGCACTCGACGTGCGGCACCGTGTCCTGTTCGAATCCTGCGTGGCGCGCGGTTCGCTGACGGGCGTCGAGGTCCACCCGCGCGATGTGTTCCGCACCCTCATCCGCAGTGCTGCCGCGTCGGTGATCTTCTGCCACAACCACCCGTCGGGCGACCCGTCGCCTTCGCGCCAGGACATGGAACTGACCGCGCGCCTACGCCAAGTGGGAGAGTTGTGTGGCATCGGCGTGCTCGACCACGTTGTGGTTGCAACCGGCGGGTACGTGAGTTTCGCCGACCGCGGCTGGCTGTGAAGAGACGCAGTTTCTGGACCGATGACATCGGTGCCCTACAATTCGCCCATGCGGCTTACCGCCATCATGGGAACCACGGCGTCTCTTGCCCTCGCCGTCTGGCCAGGCGCCCTGGTCTGGGCTGACGGAACGGCGCTGCCGGGAACGCGTGCCCTTGGCACCGGCGGGGCCATGCGTGCGGCGGCCACGGGCGACGCCGGCCCCATGCTCAATCCCTCGGGCATCTCGCTGGTACGCGCCTACACCGCAGAGGGCGCCTACCAATACGGGAGCCGGGACTCGACCCACGACGGTCGCGTGTCCGTGGTCGATTCCACCTCGGGCCTGAACCTGGGAGGCGCCCTGTTCTACACCTTTCACTCGGCCTCGCCCGGCGGGATCAGTCAGACCGGCCACTTGGTCGGTGCTTCGCTGTCGTTCCCCCTTGGCGACGTAGTGTTCATTGGCGTCACGGGCAAGTACCTCCACTACTCCACCACCAAGGGATTCACCGTCGACACAGGCCTTACCATCCGCCCGGTGCAGTTCCTTTCCCTGGCAGCCGTCGGCTACAACCTGACCAATCCGGGAGGCTCCGTGGCGCCTCAGGGCGTGGGCGGCGGCGCGTGCCTGAGCCTGGTTCCCGGCCTTCTGCTCCTCGTGGACAGCGTGCTGGAGCGCGTGTCCAAGGACGCCACCAATCCCCAAGAGACCCGCAGCAGTGTCTACTATGTAATGGGCGGCGGTGAGTACCAGGCCAGGACCTTGGCGGTCAGGCTGGGTGGCGGGCGAGATGGCCTCAACAAGAACGACTACCTGAGCGGCGGCTTTTCCTTTGTTTCAGGCGTCGGCGCACTCGACGCATCGTTGCGTCAAGATATCTCAGGCGCCCGAAAAGGCACCTTCGTGGGCGTGAGTCTTCGGCTGTTCGTTCCCGCGCCGTAGCCATTACAAGTTAGACTGACGGTTGCTTGTCGCCTGGTCCTCGGAACTTTTCTGCCGCAACGCTGTCCATTGATATGTGGAGGCTATCCTCACGCCCACGCCGACGACGGCCATCGCAGCCAAGGCGTCCCACCCCGGTCGGCTGCGCGCCGCGCGCCCGCGGCCTGCGTTTCAGATGAGTCTGTCCGAACGACTTCTAGTTGCCAGGCTGGTCAAGAGGGACGAGGAAGCCTTCAATGAAGTGGTCCGCCAGCACGGCGACCGTGTCTTCAACCTGGTCTTGCGCATGGTCGGCTCGCGCGCCGAGGCCGAGGACATCGCCCAGGAAGTCTTCGTTACGGTATTCAAGAGCATCGACACGTTCCGCAGCGAAGCCAAGCTGTCCACCTGGTTGCTGCGCATTGCTACCAACCACGCCAAGAATCGCATCAAGTACCTGGCCCGCCGTCGGGAGCAAGGCTCTGAACCGAACGGAAATGACAGCGCCGATCTGGCCGACGAAGGAAAAGCCCCGGCCCAGTCGCACATCCACGGGCCCGACGTCTTGCTTGAGGCGGCCGAAACCGAGGACATCATGCAACAAGCGATCGCCACTCTGGAGGACGACCAACGCCTCCTGGTCGTGCTCCGCGACGTGGAGGAGCTGTCCTACGAGGAGATCGTGGAAATCACGGGCTTGCCCGAGGGAACGGTCAAGTCACGCTTGCATCGCGCCCGCATGACGTTGAAGCAACTGCTCGAGGACAAACTCAAGTGAGCGCAGGCGATTCCCACACCCGGATCGTGGACTCCTTTTCCGCCTACCTCGAGGGCGAGCTTGCCCCCGAAGCGAAGGCCTCGCTGGAGCACCACCTGTCCACTTGCATCCAGTGCCGCACCTCCCTCGAACGCTTCCGCCGCACACTGGGAGGGCTAGGCAGCCTGAAACGAACCGCTGCCCCCAACTCATTTCTGACGGACATCCAGCAACAGATCAATCGCCGCTCGCGTGGTCGCTTCTTCCGCCGGCGCTGGCTCCTCTTCGGCCGCATCCCCTTCGAATGGCTCTCGCTGGCCATGATCGTGGCCATGCTGGTTTACTACCTGGTGATGCTGCAGTCCTCGCCCACCGGGGTGAAACCGATTCCGTAGCTGCGGCTTGTTGGGGAATTCGCGACCGGCGAGTAGGCCGGGGCGCGGGTCGCGGGTCGCGTGGGCGAGGGCGTGAGGGTGAGCGAGTTCGTGTGGGGTGCGCGGGAAGACGGATCGCGTGCCGAGTACCGCTCACGCTCACGCTCACGCGAGTCGCAGCCCGCAGTCCGCCGGCCGCTCACGCTACCGCTCACGCTCACGCGGGCCGATCTGTTTCTCGGCCCTAACCAACATAGACAAAGAGAACCTTCAAGTACTGCCCCTCGGTAAACGCCGGCGGCAGGGGGTGATCGCCGCCTGGGCCACCTGTCTCGACGATACGCACCTCGCGATGGGCCTGCTTGGCGGCTGCCGCGACGATGCGCTCGAAATCTTGCGCGCTGACATTCTGCGAGCACGAACAGGTCACCAGCAGGGCTCCCGCCGCACAAGCCGTCAGCGCCAGGGCATTGAGCCTCTCGTAGCCCTTGGTCGCGGCCTCGAGATCTTTGCGCGCCCGCGCGAACTTGGGCGGATCGACCACCACCAAATCGTAGGACAT
>PMBY01000116.1 GCA_003153875.1 Myxococcales bacterium
TGTAAACGCCGGTCAGATACCGTGGCGCGGAGCGGTTGAAAAACGTGGCGCTCGGGATGAAAGAAAACTCTAGTTTAACTCCAGGGTTAAGAGAAAGAAAGCATCCTGCCCCTGCCCTAGGGCAGGCCGATTGTAACGGTTAAGCGGCTTTCGTGGGTCGGTCTTCCTCCGGCGGTTTTGCCGGGGTTTCCGCCGCCTTCTTGCCGCTGGAACGCCGGCGGGCATCCTTCAGGCGATAGCTTTCGCCGGTCGCTTCCAGGATGTGGCAGCGATGAGTCAAACGGTCCAGCACCGCTCCGGTCAGCCGTTCGCTGCCGAGCACTTCCGTCCACTGCTCGAAGGGGAGATTCGTGCTCACGATCACGCTGGTACGTTCGTAGGCCGTGCTGATCACGTCGAACAGCAGCTCCGAGCCCAGCTTGCTGGCGGGGACGTAACCAAGCTCGTCCAAGATCATGAGGTCCAGCTTGGCCAGTTGATTCTTCATCCGCATCAACTGGCGTTCTTCGCGGACCTCCATCAGTTGCGTGATCAGCTCGGTGACCCGCCAGAAACGGACACGCTTACCCTGGGCGCAGGCGGCCATGCCCAACACGGTCGCCAGGTGGGTCTTGCCGGTGCCCGGATTGCCCACCAGGATCACCGACTCCCGTTTGGCAATGTATTCTCCGCGCAGCAGCTCGCCGAACAACACCCGATTCAAGGACGGCTGGGCCTCGAACTTGAAATCCTCCAGCGTCTTGGGATTGGGGAACCGGGCGGCCTTCAATCGCCGCTCGGCAGCCCGTTTTTCACGCTGGATCAGCTCCAGCTCGCACAGTTGCAGCAAGAAAGCCAGGTGATCGACGTTTTCCGTCGCACAACGGGCTGCCACTTTGTCGCACTCCGCATGGAAGGTGGGCAGCTTCAACGCCTTCAGATGATGCTTCAGCAGCACGGTGCTCTTGGTCTCAAGCTTCTTCATGGCAAGTCTCCTGGTGTCGTAGGGTGTCGTACAGTGCGAGTTGAGGAGGTGGAATCACGCGGCCTTGCAGATGCGGCCGATTATCCAAACGGAAGTATTGGGCCGGCGTTTCCCGGCCATCCTGCAACAACAGCCGGATGGCCTCGACCGTCAGTGACCCGATTGCCAGCGCGCGATCCACGGCCTTGGCCAGCTCCCGCAGCTCGCAGGATTCCAGCAGCCGAAGCACCTTGATGAACTCCCGGCGGCCGTCATTGCCCAGTTCCCCTTCCAGCCGCCGCCGCAACACCCCCAGGCCTTCAGGAAGATCCCAGTTATCGAAGGGCTTGCCGAAGTCCAAGGCCCCCGGCTTCCGCTCCAACAGCGCCAGGTAATGCACGGGATTGTAGTGGACGTTTTCCTTGTCCCAATCCCGAGGATGCTCGGCGACGACATGGTCCTGCACCACCAGCCGCACCCGCTCGATCCCGCCAATGGCCATTACCGGATGATGGGCATACGCGGTCGGTACCGAGTAGTCGTTTCGGTCGAAGCGGACCAACGAGAGGGAATTGGCCTGGCACGATTCGATGCGCTGGGCCTCGAAGGGGTTTTGCGGCAGCGGCAGCATCGCCTGGCGGTCCTCTTCCAATAGCTCCGCCTTCGTCCCTTTCTTGCCACGGACTTGGCGGGCGAGTTCCCGGCGGCAGCTTTCCCGCAGACCTTCGTTGAACTGCTCGAAATCGTCCAACGCCGGCACCGGCACCAGGAAGTTCCGCCGCGAGTAGCCCACCAGGCCTTCGACGTGCCCCTTTTCGTTCGCCCGGCGGACCAGGCAGAAGTGATGCTCGAAAAGGTAATGGCTTTCCATACGCAGGAATTCCCGCGTGAACGCGCCGCCCCGCTTCTGGACCACCTTCGCTACGGCGATCTTGGTGTTGTCGTAGGTGATCCGCTTCGGTACGGCCCCGAAGAACTCGAACGCTCGGCGATGGCCTTCCTGAAAGGTCTCCGTGCATTCGCGGGGAAAGATCTGGCAGAAGAGGGCGTCGCTGAAGGGCAGCGACATCACGAACATCGCCACCTTCCGTGGCTGCCCGCGATAGATGACCGTCGCCTCGCCAAAATCAACCTGGGCCTCGCCCGGCCGGTGCGCCAGCGGCATGAACACTTCCGCCGATCGCCGCTTCCAGCGGCGCACCTCTTCCTGGACGACCGTGCGGCCGCCGCGGTAGCCCTGCTCCCGCAGCCGCTCCAGAATCCGCTTGGCCGTGTGCCGCTGCTTCTTCGGGGCCTGCCGGTCGGCCTCCAGAATCTCGTGGATCAAGGCCACGAACGGCCCCAGCACCGGCCTTTGACGCGGCTGCCTCTGCCGATAGCCGGGCGGTTCCTCATGCTGCAGGATCTTCTCTAACGTGTCCCAATGCAGCTTGTACTGCTTGCGGGCCTGACGCTTCGACAACTCGCCGGTCAGCACCCGCCGACGCACTTCGCTCCACAGTTCCATGTTCGTGTACACTCTCGGCTACCTCGCGGAGGGGTAAGGCTTGTAGCGGTTATTCCGCCACAAGTCTTGCTTACCCCTCCACGAGTGAGGTCAAGAGCGCCACGGTTTTCGACCGATACGCAGGCCCCGCTCCGCGCCACGGTATCTGACCGGCGTTTACACGACCATTTCGATTTCGACCGGCCGCAGAACAACATGCTCGCCGTCATCGGCGAGTATGCATCCTGGGGCTACTTCGATCCAGGGAAAAGCAATTACGCGGACGGCTACCAGTG
>PMBY01000419.1 GCA_003153875.1 Myxococcales bacterium
GCCCCTGTTTCCAGGTGCCACGCGCCGCCTATCAGCCGCAGCCGGCCCTCGACGCATTCGATCTCGCACAGCTCGCCCTCGGCAAAGCTGACCAGATTGCGCTCGATGAGCGTCCCAGTCAGGGTGCGCTCCCCATCGTCGAGTTCGTAGTCGTCGCCTTCGGCGCAAGAGAAGAAGACCTCAGCCAGGGGCGCATTCTGCCAGTCAACGATGGCCACATCGCCCCCAGTTCGCGTCCGTGGCCCCAGCAACACGTCGCGAACCCGGCCGCCCGTCGCCAGTTGCATGTGCGCAAAATGCGGGACGGCGGCATCGGGCAAGAGCGACCGCGCCAGCTGCGCCAGGCGGAGCTGGTCGTCAAGTCGTCCTTGCAGACGAGAATCGAACGGGGTTGCCATGTTCACTCTCGCACCGTCTATTGCGCCGCACGCTCAGCCAGAAAACAAGCTTCTGATTGAAATCGCGACGCCGATTTTCTCGTCACGGTCCCGGTTGGGTCGAGAGCGCGGCCCAATCGTCCGTGCGAAACGGCGCCGTCGGCAGATCGGCCTGGTTTCTCAAAGTGTTTGGGGGATCGTCGGCCCAACCGTAGCGGACGGCCACGGGTTCCGGCACCTCGGGGCTCGAGACTATGACCGAGTCACCGTCGATGCGCGCATCGGCCCAGTGCCACGCGCGGTCCGCCCCAGCCAGCATGAAACCTTTCGGCGGTGCACCATCGGTGGTGACCAGAGCGCTGGTGGCGTTGGCGAAGCTGACTCGGATGCTGCCGCTCGCCCGAGCCATCTTTCGAAAGATCGGCCCCGAGGCGATCACCTCCTTGCCGTAGACGAGCTTGAGCGCCTGCAGGGCCAGGCGCCGACCCACGTCTGCCTTGTTGCGAGGGTGGATGTCGCCGTGCTCGCCGATGTCGAGCGTGACCGCCATGGCCGTCTTGGGCAACGACAAAGTCATCGCCTGCACCTCACGCAACTCGGCCCACGTACTCGTGCCAAGCGGCTTGGCCGCGCCCGGCTCTTGGTAGTTGGGCAGTTGTACGAAGACGAAGGGAAGCGCAGGATCGCGCCACGCTGTCCGCCAAGCGTTGATCATTGTCGGAAACAGCGTGCGGTACTGCTGCGCCCGCGAGGCGTTCGATTCGCCCTGATACCAGATGGTTCCCGCGATCGGAAATGGCGCGATCGGTGCAATCATGCCATTCCAAAGAACCGTGGGACTGTGCGAATTGTCGATGCCCATGAGTTCGGGGCGCGCGCTGAAGTCGACGTCTATCGGTTGGAGACTACGTTCGATCTTGTAGGACCAGGAGCCGGCCAGAGGCAGCGTGGTCGCCTCGACAGCANNGGTCGAAAACGCGCACCGCGATCACATTGCGGCCTGCCTTGGCCAGGCGGGCAGGCACCTTGTATTGCCGCGGAATCGACCAGTAGTCCGGCGTCTCCGCACCCGTTGCGCCGACCCGCTCGCCGTTCCAGTAGGTGACGTCGAAATCGTCAATCGCCCCAAGCGAAAGCGCCAAGTCGACACCCACCCAATCCGCGGGCAACACCACCTCGCGCCGAAACCAGACTGCACCGTCGATCTGCAGACCGGCCTCTTCCCAGAACTGCGGCAGGTTCATGGCGAGCCAGCCGCCGCCGCCAGCGCGCGCGAAGCCTTTGGCCTCGCCCCGATTACCGGTGTCTTTGTGAAAGCTCTTGGCCTCCCAGGCGGCGACCTTGCGCGCGGCCTCGGCCCGCGCACCCTCATCATGGGCGCTCCGATCCAGCGCCTCGATCATTGGTTTGAACGAAGGGTTCGCCAGCAAAGCCTCGCGCGACGTCCAGGCCTCTGCAGGCGTGCCGCCCCACGAGGAATGGATGAGACCCACTGGAACGCCCAGGGCGCGATGAAGTTCCTGCCCAAAATAGAAGGCCACGGCAGAGAAGTCCTTGGCGGTGTCCGCGTCGCAGACTTGCCACGCGCCACTCACATCGGCCTTGGGCGCTCCCGCTGTCGCCTTGACCACGGTGAACAGACGCAGCCCGGGACAGCCGCCCGCCACCGCCAGGTCGGCGCCCTTGGACCGGGCCAATATGAATTCCATGTTGGACTGACCCGAGGCCACCCAGACCTCGCCCGACCAGACGTCCGAGAAGGTGAGCGCGTTCGAGCCCTCGATGCTCAGCACGAAGGGACCGCCCGCTGAGACCGCGGGAAGCGTGAGCGCCCACTGCCCGCCGGCATCTGCTCGCGTCGCTGCCTTGCCACCGGCCAGCGTGGCACGAATCGATTCGCCCGGCGCAGCCGTCCCCCACAGGCGTACCGGCCGGCCCCGCTGCAGCATCATGTGATTCCCGATCAAGGCAGGGACCCGGACGGTGGCTAAAGCCGCTGGCGGACTCGCGAAGAGGACCAGCGCGACGGCAAATCCCGCCACGCCGAGTGCGATCGATCGGTTCATTGTGGATTCCCCTTCACCCCATGAGGGAGCCGAGTCGCAAAATCCTTCAAAGCAAGCGTCTTGCTCTTGCCAGCCGCCAGGTCAATCGTGTGCTGGCCATCGCCGTAGCGGACCACGGCCTTTCCGCCTAGGTTGCTACGCAGAGTGGCGCTCTCCAGTCGCCTCTGCTTCCAGCGAAGGTCGACTTCAAATCCCCCTTGCGCGCGCAGACCCTTGACAGCTCCCGTGGGCCAGGCGGCGGGCAGCGCGGGCAGCAGCTCGATTTCTCCGCTGCGACTCTGCAGCAGCAACTCGGCAATCGCGGCCGTGCCGCCAAAATTGCCGTCGATCTGGAAGGGCGGGCAGCTATCGAAGAGATTCGGATAGGTATGCTCCGACTGCAGTAACGCCGTGAGAATCTTGTACGCGTGTTCGGCGTCGTGCAGCCGCGCCCATAGCGCGAACCGCCAGGCCAGA
Organism: Myxococcales bacterium; assembly: GCA_003153875.1. The sequence goes on from PMBY01000419.1 coordinate 2,900, forward strand.
CCCCAGCCGGTGGCGTCGTCGCCGCGCATTTCCAGCGAACGTCGCGCGGCCGCGGCCAAGGCGGGTGTGTCGCGCAGAGAAATCTGTGTGCTGGGGAAAAGACCCCAAAGATGCGAAACATGCCGGTGGTGGATCTCGGGCGCGGCCTGGTCCCAATCTTCCAGCCACTCCTGCAATTGCCCTTGCGCCCCGATTTGATTGGGCGGCAAACGCCCCCGCGTCGCGGCCCATTGACTGCGCAGCTCAGGATCGATCCCCAGAATCTCGGCGGCCTGGATGCACGCCGCAAACAGGTCGCGCAGGATCTGCCCGTCCATGGTCGGTCCGGCCGTCACGCTGGCCCCGTAGGGGTGCTCGTTCTCAGGCGACAGCGAGGGATTGGTCACCAGGTAGCCGTGCTTGGGCTCCGGCACCAGCGTGTCGAGAAAGAACTGCGCGGCCCCGCGCATGACCGGATAGGCCTTGGTCAAGAACGACCGGTCGGGATTGAACTGGTAGTGCTGCCACATGTGCAGCGACAGCCAGGCCCCGCCCATGGGCCACATGCCCCAGGTGGGACCATCAATGGGCGCAGACGCGCGCCACAGGTCGGTGTTGTGATGGGCCACCCAGCCGCGCGCGGCGTAGTGAACCTTGGCTGTGTGACTGCCGGTTTCCGACAGTTCGTCAATTAGGTGAAACAGGGGTTCCTGGCATTCGCTGAGATTGGTCGTCTCGGCCGGCCAGTAGTTCATCTCGGTGTTGATATTGATGGTGTACTTGCTGCCCCAAGGCGGCTCCATGTGATAGTTCCACAGGCCTTGCAGGTTGGCGGGCTGGCCGCCCGGCCGCGAACTGGAGATCAGCAAATAGCGGCCAAACTGAAAGTAGAGTGCAGCCAATTGGGGATCGCCGCCTTTGCCGAAGGCGAGCAGCCGCTCATCGGTCGGCAATTGCGCCGCCTTGCTGATTCCGAGATCCAGGCTCACGCGCCGAAACAGCCGCTGATGCTCGGCCATGTGGGCCGCGCGCAGATCGGCATAGGGCTTCGCCGCTGCCGCCGCCAGTTGCCGCTTGCTCTGCGCCTCGGGATCGCCCGACACGTCCTTGAAACTTTTGTAACTGGTGGCCATGGCCACCAGCAAGGTGGCCGAGTCCGCGCCTGCGACGGTGATCACGTCTTTCCCCGCGGTGGTCTTTCCACCAACCGCAGCCACGCGCACCCTCGCCTCGAATTGCAACTTGCCCGGGCCCGCGGGACTCTTGCCATTGTGGCCAGACAGGACCAGTGTGTCGTCGCCAGAGGTCGTGGTGGCCGCGGTCTGTGGCGTGGTCAGGCGCGCAGAAAACGCGACCTGGCCGGGCTTGTCCGCGGACAGCCGCACCACGATCACCTGATCGACCAGGCTGGCAAAGACCTCGCGTACGAAATGGACGCCATTGGCCTGATAACTGACGCGTGCTATGGCCGTGTCGAGATCGAGATCGCGTCGGTAGTTGTCAACCGCGGCGACCTCGGGAAACGTCAGCAGCAAACTTCCCACGGGCTGGTAGGCCGCCTGCCACAAAGGCCGAGCCATCATCTTGGCTTCCACCAGCTTGTGCGCCTCGCGGTACTTGCCGGCAAAGATCAAGGCGCGCACCTGGGGCAACGCTGCCAGCGCCTCGGGATTGGTTGGATCGTAGGGTCCGCCACTCCACAACGTGTCTTCATTGAGAGTGAGGTGTTCCTGGGCAATGCCGCCAAAGACCATGGCGCCCAATCGACCATTGCCAACCGGCAATGCCTGTTCCCACTCGACGGCGGGTCGCCGGTACCACAGTGCCAGCGCCTGCTCGGGGGGCGACGACTGGCCGACAAAACGGCCGGCGAATGCAGGAATCTTGTACGGGGCCTGGTTCTGGGCGCTGGCGGTGGAGCTTGCCTCAAGCGCCATGGCAGCGGCCACTAGCGAAGCGTGCAGTTTCATAGCAACCCCTTTCTCGGCAGGTTCCGCGCAATTCAGATTCCAGCGTCCCTTTGGGCCTATCGCCCAGCAGGTGATGTCACATTCGCGCCACCTGTCACCAGACGCTTCCACAGCCCGCCATATGTGGCGATCCCGGCGAAACACAACAGAGGCACCACGAAGGCGACACGCATGGAGGCGACGTCGGCGAACCAGCCCATCAGCATGGGCATGATGGCCCCGCCCACGATGGCCATCACGATGAATGCGGAGGCTTTCTTGGTCTGCGGGCCCAGCCCCTGGATGCCGAGCGCAAAAATGGTGGGGAACATAATCGACATGAAGAAGAAGCTGGCGAAGAGCGCGCCCACCGAGATCCAGCCGAGCGGCGCCATGACCAGGCCCATGACCACCACGTTGACGGCCGCGAAGAGCGCGAGTGTCTTCTCGGCCTTGAACCAACTCAAAGCCAAGCTGCCGGTGAAACGACCGAGCAGGAACAGCCCAAAGCCGCCAAAGGAAAGTAGCTGGGACGCCGCGCGCTCGGTGATGTGGAAGCCGTCCGCCTTGGCATAGGTCCATTCGCGAGGCAGGAGTCCCGCCGCCCATTCGCTCAGCCTGGGCATGTCGGACACGACATAATTGATGAAGAAGCTGAACACGCCGGTCTGCGCGGCCACGTAGAGGAATTGCGCAGCCACCGCCAGCACGAAGTGCGGCCGGCTCCAGATCGATCGTCCCGGGTCGGCCGCGCCGCCGTCCGCATTGTGCTCTGACGTGGCCGTCACCTCCGGCACCTTGGAAAGCAAGAAGATGACCAGCAGCACTGTCACTACCGATCCGATGCCCAGATAGGGCATGTACAGTGTCGCGTTGCTGCGATTGACCTCGGCGGTAGAGGACAGCACGAAATGGCCGCCCACCAGAGGACCGAGCATCCAGCCGATGCCGTTGCAACTCTGCGCCAGGTTGATGCG